>NZ_JBSFIK010000021.1:0-75124 GCF_053597535.1 Streptomyces sp. NPDC001348
CGCCGCGTCGTCCGGCCGGTGGCCGCCGTGTCGTCCGGCCGGTGGCCGCCGTGTCGTCCGGCCGGTGGCCGCCGTGTCGTCCGGCCGGTGGCCGCCGTGTCGTCCGGCCGGTGGCCGCTACGGACGGAACCGCAGCACCTGCGGGTCGTGGTCGCTGATCTGGTCGTTGAACTCCGAGTTGATGTGCACGCTGTCGTAGTCGACGTCGCAGCCGCGCCGGATCGAGGGGCTCACCAGGATCTGGTCCAGCACCTGCTCGTTGCCCTGGTAGTCGTACGTGTAGCGCTCGCTCTCCGGCAGCGACCGAATCGCCGACCACAGCTCGCCGTCACCCTCGAGGATCTTCGCGGTGCCGGAGAACTCGAAGTCGTTCATGTCGCCCAGCGCGATGACCTCCGCGTTCTTCTGGACCGACAGGATGTCCTTGACGAACGCGTTCACCACGGTGGCCTGCGCGTGCCGCTGGACCTCCGAGCCGCGCACCGGCGGCTGGTACTGCGCGGTCAGGCCCTGGTCGCCGCCCTTGGAGTTCAGGTGGTTGGCGATCACGAACACGGTCCTGCCGCGGAAGACGAACTCGCCGGCCAGCGGCTTGCGGCTGGAGTTCCACGCCGCGTTCGCGGGGTCGATCCGGCCCGGCGAGGCCGTCAGCCGAGCCTTGCCGTGCACCTTGGTGACACCGACCGCGGTGGTGGAGTCGCCGCCCGCGCGGTCGGTGAAGGACACCCGCTCCGGGTTGAACAGGAACACCTGGCGGATGTTGCCGCCGGGCTCGCCGCCGTCCTGGTCGTTGACCGGGTCGATCGAGCGCCACTGGTACTTCGGGCCGCCCGCCGCCACGATCGCGTCGATCAGCTTGTTCACCGTGACGTCGGCGGCGACCGTGCCGTCGTCCTTCGCGCCGTTGTCGTCCTGGATCTCCTCCAGGGACACGATGTCCGGCGACTGCAGGTTGTTCACGATCGCGGAGGCGTGCTTGTCGAAGGTGGTGTCGGACGGGTCGAGGTTCTCGACGTTGTACGTGGCCACCGCCAGCTCGCCGCGGGACTGCTTGCGGGTCGTCTCCCGCTGCAGGCCGCCGCTCTTCAGTGTGCCGAGCTGCCCGGCGACCAGGGTGTAGCCGCCGAACTGGTTGTAGTCGAGCGGACCCGAGGTGGTGCCGGCGAGGGTGTCGCCCACGTTCGCCTTCGGGAAGTCCGCTGTCGAGCCCAGCGACTGGACCTGCAGGCGGCCGGTGTTCTGCGAGTCGTAGGAGCCGTAGACCGTGCCGCCGCGGCGGCTGCGGTGCTCGTGCGGCTTCACCGTGACCCACAACTCGCTGTACGGGTCGGTCGCGGTGACCACGCGGGCGTCGGCGACCTCGACGTTCATGCCCTCCAGGGACTCGTAGTAGTCCAGGGCGTACTTCGCCGGCTCCAGGGCCAGCCCGTTCACCGAACCGCTCGCGGCGGTGTCGCCGGCCGGGGCGTAGCGTGCCGGTACCGACTTCGCGTCGATCACCGTGGCGGCCGGAACGCTGTTGCCGCTGGAGAGGACGGTGACCGTCGGCTTGCCGATCTCGGTCACCGACTGGTTGCCGCTCGAGGCACCACCGGGCACGTACTCCGAGACCGTGCCGGTGACCGTGACCGAGTCGCCGACGGCGACCTTGGGGCTGGAGCCGGTGAAGACGAACACGCCCTCGCTGGTCGCCGGGTCGGCGTCCGGGTTCGGGTCCTGGATCCAGAAGCCTCTGGAGGAGCCGTAGCCGCGGGTGGCCGTGACGATGCCGGGTACGTCGGTCACCTTCTGGCCGGCGTACGGCGATATTCGGGTGGTGCCCTGGATGTCGTGGATGCGCACGGAATCCGCGTGCGCGGGCGAGGTGAGCGCGACGGTGGAGGCCGCGCTGCAGACGGCGGCGACGGTGAGCGCGGCGAGGCGCGCGGAAGACCTGCTCGGCAAGGGATCCCTCCGGGGACATGCGTGAGCGCCGGGACGAGGGTGGGGCAGCGTGCCTGTGGTGGACCGTGGGCGGCACGCGCAGAAAGTGAGTGAACAGTTGTCCCCCCGCTTCTACGCGCGTCAATCTCCTGCCTGCCCAGGCCAGTTGTCAAGGTTTCGGCCATGTACCGCCGCGGGCGGGGAGATGAACCGGGCCGCATGGGACGAAACCCGTCTAGGCTGAGCGGCTGAGCCCTATCCAGGTCGAGGAGAACCCGCCGATGCCAGACAGCTCCCCCCTGCCGCCGGTGCGGCTGCACCCCGAAGCGGAGCTGGCGCGTGACGCGCTGTCCACGCCGTTGCTCTCCCGGGCCGCCCGGCTCGCCCGCTGGGCCGGCCCCGAGACCCGTGTGGACAACGGTGGCGGCCTGGTCGACGAGCAGATCCCGGCTGCCGTCGAGGTGCTCTCGCTGAGCGGGGACGACGCCGCCGCGCTCGCCGGCGAGGCCTGGCGGATCGCCGTGGACACCGGTCTGGTGGAGATCGTCGACGAGGAGGCCGGAACCGTGGCCGCGGGGCAGGACCTGTCCCTGCTGACCGGGGGCTCCCCGCACGACGTGCTCACGGTGTGGCTGGCCGCCCTGGAGACCGTGGTCGCCGACGCGAGCGTGCCCGACCTGGACGGCCTGGTCGAGGCGATGGACGCCGGCGGCGAGATCGATTTCTCGTCACTCGACTGGGACCCGGAGGCGGACGCCGCGTTCCTCGAGGGCGTCCTGAGCAACCTGTACCTGCTCACCGTGAACGAGGCCGGTCCCGCCGGAGCGCCCGTCCCGCTGCCCGCGCTGGCCGCGTCCATGATCGTGCCCAGCGACATGGGGGAGCCCACCAACGACATACTGGAGCAGGTCTCCGACGCCATGATGCGACTGGACGACCAGTTCCGGGTGCTGGAGCCGATCGGGCTCGTGGAGTACCAGCCCGTCGACGAGGCGCTCATGACGGACGACGACGGCACGGACGGCACGGGCGGCACCGCCGAGGAGATGCCGGGGCCGGCCGACGACACCGACGTCACCCGCTACGGCATGGTCCGGCTGACCCCGCTCGGCCTCTACGGTCTGCGGGCGCGACTGCAGGAGGCCGGGCTGACCGCCCCCGCCGTCGGTGACCTCGCGGACAAGGGCGCGGACGTGCTGCTCGACGGGACCTCCGGCTACCCGTCGGCCTCGGCCCAGGCGGAGACCGAGCAGTGGCTCGCCCGTCGTGAACCACTCGCCGCCGCACGGGAGTTGCTGGCCGCCGCACGGGGCGGCGACCCGGGCGCACCGCTGCGCCGGCTGCGCTGCCAGCAGGCGCTCTCCCTGGTCGGCGGGGAGGCCGAGCCCGCGCTGCGCGAGGTGCTCGACGACGCGGAACTCGGCGGACTGGCCCGGGTGTGGCTGAGCGAGCAGGGCGCCGCCGACGTGCCGCCGCCGTCCGAGGAGATGGTCTTCTGGCTGACCATCGACACGATCGCCGCCCAGCTCCAGGCCGAAGGCAACTCCGAGGAGCTGCAGTTGCTGGTCGAGGGCCTCGCCCGCCAGCACGGCGGTTTCTTCGCGGCGGCCTGGCGCGTGGGGCACCCGGCGACAGCGGACGTCCTGGAGGCGATGGGCCGCCTGCATCCCGACAAGAAGGTGGCGAAGGAAGCCAGGAAGGCGGCGTTCAAGGCGCGGTCACAGCAGGGGAGTTGACCGCGGGTCCGTGGGCCGGGGCCGGGGCCGACGGGATTTTTGGTGCCCGTGGGCGAGCCATTACGGATTCATGGAAGTGGGCCCGGTGAAGTCGCCCCGCGTTCAACTCCCGTTCAGCGGCGGGCGGGACTGTTTCGCCGACCCGAGGTCCGCCACCCTCCACGGCTCGCACACCGTCACAGGAGACACCATGTCGCTCACCCGCAGGGACTTCGCCAGGAAATCCGCGATCACCGGTGCCGGAGTCGCGCTGGCGGGCAGTGTCGGCGCCCTCGCCACCGCGCCGAACGCCCTCGCGTCCACGGAGTCCGACGGCCCGGAGGCGGAAGCGCACGGCGGACACGGCGGAGTCGGCTACGGTCCGCTGGTCCCCGACCCCGACGGCATCCTGGCGCTGCCCGCCGGCTTCAAGTACCGGATCATCACCTACAGCGGCCGGACCAAGCTGGAGTCGGGTGAGTTCACCCCGTCCAACCACGACGGCACCTCCACCTTCTGCGGTCCGCGCGGTGCCACGCTCCTGGTCAACAACCACGAGCTGAAGGGCCCCCGGGCGGCCTGGAAGTACCCGGTGCCGCTCACCGAGGGCCTCGTCTACGACCCCGCCGCCTCGGGCGGCTGCACGGTCGTCGAGGTCCGCCGGGACCATGTCGCCGAGTGGGTCGGCATCGCCGGCACCTCCACCAACTGCGCGGGTGGCAACACGCCTTGGGGCACCTGGCTGACCTGCGAGGAGACCGAGGACAAGGCCGGCCAGAACGGCATGACCAAGGACCACGGATACGTCTTCGAGGTCGACCCCGAGGACCGCCGTGCCAACCGCGACCCCAGGCCGGTCAAGGCGCTCGGCCGCTACGCCCACGAGGCCGTCGTCGTCGACCCGAAGCGCGGCCACCTGTACCTGACGGAGGACGCGTCCGGCCCCAACGGCCTGCTGTACCGCTGGACTCCGCCGGCGGGCTTCCACCACGGCCGCGGCAGGCTGCGTACCCTCGCCGACGACGCGGGCGTGCTCCAGGCCTTCAAGTGCTTCGACTCCGGCGGCAAGTTCGTCGACGACCTCTCCCGGGCCACGAAGATCGGCACGGTGTACGGGGTGGACTGGGTGAACGTCCCCGACCGTGACGCCAGGACCACGTCCGTCCGCAAGCAGTTCACCGGCGGCCAGGTCACCCGCGCCCGCAAGCTGGAGGGCATGTGGTGGGGCGACGGCGGCGCCTACATCGTCTCCTCCTACGCCCGTGAGGAGAGCCCCGTCCAGCACGACGGCCAGGTCTGGTTCTACGACCCGGGGCGCCGCACGCTGACCCTGAAGGTCCTGCTCGGTGTGAACCCCGACCCGTCGAAGGACGGCACCTTCGACGGCCCGGACAACATCACCGTCTCCCCTTACGGCGGCCTGGTCATCGCCGAGGACGGCGAGGGCGTCCAGCACCTGTTCGGCGCGACCGACAGCGGCCGTACGTACCCGATCGCCCGCAACGAACTGAACATCGGCACCGCCGAGGAGCCGGAGTACAGCGAGTTCACCGGCGTCACCTTCTCGCCCGACGGCAGCACCCTGTTCGCCAACATCCAGGAACCGGGCATCATGCTGGCCATCACCGGTCCGTGGAAGCGGCAGAAGCGGTAACAGCCCTCGCGGGAATTAATTCGCTCGCCCGTCCCGCGGCCCCCTCCTAGAGTGATGTACGTCCAGGTGCGAAGGCAGGACCTACTTCCACTCATAATGGGGCGGCCGCGGGTTCGAGTCCCGCCACCGGTACAACTCGCCGGTGTAGCTCAGGGGTTAGAGCACCTACGTCGGTTCCGCCGACCTCGATCTCTGGACACCACAACTTCATGCACCTCCCGGTGCGCGGGCTGCGGCTACTTCTTTTGCAAAGAGAACCCGATGCCGCCGCCGACCTGATCTCGGGAGGCGCAGCACAAGGTGGGTGCCCGGTGCGCAGGCAGCGGATACTTCAGGGATCTGGTCCCTGGAAACGGGGGTGCGGGTTCGAATCCCGTCATCGGCCCAGGGCCGGTGTGGCGGAAAGGGAAGACGCGCCAGGTGATAAGTCCCGTCGCCGACTCCTGATCTCGGGCACCCTCCTTTTGTAGCGCCTCCCTCCGGAACTCCAATGAATTCGGGGGAATTCACCATGGCGCGATTCAACCGCAAGTCCGCCCGAGCGCAGCCCGTTTCGCGGGTCACCTCGACGGGGCGGGTGCTCCGTACCTACGAGGGTGGCCGCGGGCGGGAGCGCGACGTGCGCTCCGAGCTTTTCCTGCTGGCGGTGTCGCACTTTGCCGCGGACACCTTCTACGAGCGCGCCGAGGACCGCGACGACCGGTTCGCGAAACTCGTTCGGCAGCTCGCCGTCGAGGATCCCGCGTGGGCCGCTGGTCTGCTCGGCTGGCTGCGCGGTGAGGGCAACATGCGGACCGCCTCGATCGTGGGCGCCGCGGAGTACGTACACGCGCGCCTGACGGCGGACGCCACCGACGGCCCGTCGAACCGCCAGGTCGTGGCCTCCGTACTGCAGCGGCCCGACGAGCCCGGCGAGCTGCTCGCCTACTGGACCGCGACCTACGGCCGCGCCATCCCCAAGCCCGTCAAGCGCGGCATCGCCGACGCCGTACGCCGTCTCTACAGCGGCAAGTCGCTGCTGAAGTACGACACCGCGTCCAAGGGCTACCGCTTCGGCGACATCCTCAACCTGGTGCACGCGGCGCCCGACCCGGACAAGCCGTGGCAGGGCGAGCTGTTCCAGTACGCCCTCGACCGCCGGCACAACCCCGACACCGCGATGCCGCCCGCGTCGAACCGTGTCCTGACCGCGCACCGCGAGCTGATGGCCCTGCCGGTGCGGCGGCGGCGCGCGGTCGTGACGTCGAAGGGCGGTGCCGAGCGGCTCGCGGCGGCCGGGATGACCTGGGAGGCGCTGGCCGGCTGGCTGCAGGGTCCGATGGACCAGGCGGCCTGGGAGGCCGTGATCCCGTCCATGGGCGCGATGTCCCTCACCCGTAATCTGCGCAACTTCGACCAGGCCGGAGTCTCCGACGAGGTCGCGGCCCGGGTGGCGGCGAAGATCAGCGACCCGGCGGAGGTCGCGCGCTCGCGGCAGTTCCCCTTCCGGTACCTCGCCGCGTACCAGCACGCGCCGTCGCTGCGCTGGTCGTACCCGCTGGAGCAGGCGCTCGGCCACTCGCTGGCCAACGTGCCGGCGCTGCCCGGCCGCACGCTGGTCCTCGTCGACCGGTCCGGCTCCATGTGGGCGCCGCTGTCGGACCGCTCGGAGCTCAACCGGGCCGACGCGGCGGCGATCTTCGGTACGGCGCTCGCGCTGCGGGCGGCCGACGCGGATCTGGTTGAGTTCGGCACCACGAGCAGGCGGCTGGCGTTCGACAAGGGCGAGTCGGTCCTCAAGGTCCTGGGGCGCTTCGGTGACCTGGGCGGCACCGACACCACCAGCGCGGTCCGCGCCCACTACCGGGGGCAGGACCGGGTGCTGATCGTCACCGACGAGCAGTACGCCTTCAACCACCGCGGCGACCCGACCGAGCAGGTCCCGGCGCACGTGCCGGTCTACACCTGGAACCTCGCCGGCTACCGGGCGGGCCACGGTCCGTCGGGCAAGGCGAACCGGCACACCTTCGGGGGCCTTTCGGACGCGGCCTTCCGGATGGTTCCCCTGCTCGAAGCGGCCCAGAACTCCGATTGGCCCTGGGCTGCCTGAGCCGCCGAAGCGTGGCCCGCACTGCTACGGGGGGTGCGGGCCACACCGGTCCTCTAGCGCCGACGCCTTCCCTCTATCACGAACCCCGCCACCAGCACCGCGGTCAGTGTGATCAGGGCACCGGCGCCGAAGGCGCGGGACGCCCCGTGGGTGAGGACGTCGGCCGGGGAGCCGGTGGCGTGGCGGGTCGCCGTGCCGTACACCGTGACCAGGACGGAGAGTCCGACGGTGCCGCCGAGCCACTGGAGGGTCTGCAGCAGACCGGAGGCGGCGCCGGCTTCGCGGGGCTCGATCCGGGCGAGGATCGTCGCGTTCAGCGGCATGAAACTGAGGCCGACGCCCAGACCCATCAGCAGCAGCGGGCCGAGCAGCCCGGCCGCGTAGCCGTCACCCGGCCGCAGCCGCCACAGCCACGCGCTCGCCACGGTGATCAGGCTCATGCCGGTGAGCAGCACCGGCCTGACGCCGAACCGGGCCAGGAGCCGGGGCACCAGACGCACGATCGTGAACATCACCAGCGTCAGCGGCAGGAAGGCGAACCCCGCGCGCAACGGACTGAATCCCAGGGCCTGCTGGGCGACCAGAGTGAGGAAGTAGAACGCGCCGAACATCCCCGCGGGCAGCAGCATGATGCTGACGTAACCGCCGGCCCTGTCCCGGTCGGCGAACAGACGCAGCGGCATGATCGGCTGTCCGGCGCGGGACTCGATCAGGAGGAAACCGACGAGCAGCGCGGCCGCCGCGCCGAAGCCGACCAGCGCCTGGCCGTCGCTCCAGCCCCCTTCCGAGACCCGGATGAACGCGTACACCAGCGAGGTCGTCCCGGCTGTCCCCGTCAGCGCGCCGGCCACGTCGAACCGGCCGGAGTGGCGCGGGGTCTCGGTGACGAGGCGGGGCAGGGCGAAGGCGAGGACGAGGCCGATGGGGACGTTGATGAGCAGGGCCCAGCGCCAGGAGGTCCAGGAGGTCAGCATGCCGCCGAGGACCAGGCCGAGGGAGCCGCCGATGCCGCCCATGGAGGCGTAGACGCTCAGGGCGTGGTGGCGGCGCGGCCCCTCGGGGAAGTTGGTGGTGATCAGGGCGAGGGTGCTCGGCGCGATGAGGGCGGCGCCGACGCCCTGCAGCGCACGGGCCGCGAGCAGCCAGCCGCCCTCGGCGGCGAGTCCGCCGAGCAGCGAGGACAGGGCGAAGAGCAGGACGCCGGCGGTGAGCGTACGCCGGCGCCCCAGGATGTCGCCGACGCGTCCGCCGAGCAGCAGCAGACCGCCGAACGCGAGCGTGTAGGCGTTGAGGACCCAGGACAGGCCGGTTCCGCTGAAGTGCAGGCCCCGCTGGATGTCGGGGAGCGCGACATTGACGACGGTCGAGTCGACGCCCACCATCAAGTAGGCGGTCACGATCACGAGAAGGACGGTGCCGAGTCTGGCGGGATGCGGTGGTGCGGAGTGCACGTCGGTCGTCGCGGGCGGTGCGGACGGGGTGGACATGGGGTTCTCCCGTTGTGGCGTCCCCGGTGCTGCGCGAAAGGGCAGGTCGGACTGCCCGTGGAGCACACGGCGGTAAGCGGGGACTGTCTCCGTTTGATGTTGGATAAGATACGGAGAGGGTCCCCGGTTTGCAAGGAGTAGCTGGATGACGCAGGTCAAGCCCATGCGTGCGGACGCTCGGCGCAACTATGAGCGGTTGCTGAAGGTGGCGGCGGAGGCCTTCGCCGAGCATGGGGAGAACGCGTCGCTCGACGACATCGCCAAGCGGGCGGGGGTCGGCTCGGGGACGCTCTACCGCCACTTCCCGACCCGGCAGGCGCTGCTGGAGGCCGTATACGTCGACGCCATCGAGGCGCAGGCGGCGCGGGCCGACGAGATCGCGAAGGAACTGCCGCCGGGCGAGGCACTGAGCGAGTGGCTCAACGAGCTCGGCGTGGGGATGATCCAGGTCCGGGGCCTGAAGGCGCTGCTCGGTTCCGTCGTCACGGACGGCAGCTCCGTCGCGGTCACGGCCTGCGGCAACTCGTTGAAGGGGGCGGCCCGGCGACTGGTCGAGGCGGCGCAGCAGGAGGGAACGCTGCGCGGGGACGTCGAGTCGATCGACATCCTGCGGCTGGCGCACGGGGTCGCCACGGCGTCCGAACTGGCGGACGACGGGGGCAAGCTCATCCGCCGGTACCTGTCGCTGCTGACGGAGGGGCTGCGGCCCTAGGGGGGTGTCTTGTGGATCACGCCGGAGGACCGACGGCGGGCGCCCCCGCCGAGGCGCCCGTCGGTGTTCTGCGACTGCCGGGGTGACCGCTTACAGGGCCTGAGCGGCCGGCTGCACCATGTTCCGTACCGTGCGGGCCTTCACGAAGTCGCCCATGGCCGTCATGTCCCACTCGCCGGAGAACTGCCGGACGAGCTTGGCCATCATCACGCCCGTCTGCGGCTCGGCGTTGGTGAGGTCGAAGCGGACCAGTTCCTCGCCGGTCGCGGCGTCCAGGAGGCGGCAGTAGGCCTTGGCGACCTCGGTGAACTTCTGGCCGGAGAAGGAGTTCACGGTGAAGACCAGGCCGGTGACCTCCTGCGACAGACGTCCGAGGTCGACCGTGATCACCTCGTCGTCGCCGCCGCCCTCGCCGGTGAGATTGTCGCCGGAGTGCCGCACCGCGCCGCCGAGGATCGTGAGCTTGCCGAAGTAGCAGCTGTCGATGTGGTTGCGCTGCGGACCGTAGGCGATGACCGACGCGTCCAGGTCGATGTCCTTGCCGCGGAACGCGGGTTCCCAGCCCAGACCCATCCGGACCTGCGACAACAGCGGGCGGCCGCCCTTGATGAGGGACACGGTCTGGTTCTTCTGGAGGCTGACCCGGCCCTTGTCGAGGTTGATCTTCCCGGCGCCGGGGGCGGGTGGCGCGGGCGGGGCCGGGGGAGCGGCGGGTGCCGGGGGAGCGGTGACCGGGGCCGCCGGAGCGGGCGCCGGCTGCGCGGCGGGCGCCGAGGCCGGCTCCTCGACCGTCACACCGAAGTCGGTCGCGATGCCCGCCAGCCCGTTGGCGTACCCCTGGCCGACCGCGCGGGCCTTCCACTGTCCGCCCCGCAGATAGATCTCCACGACCACCAGCGCC
Source organism: Streptomyces sp. NPDC001348 (assembly GCF_053597535.1). Lineage (NCBI taxonomy): Bacteria > Bacillati > Actinomycetota > Actinomycetes > Kitasatosporales > Streptomycetaceae > Streptomyces > Streptomyces sp. NPDC001348. The sequence goes on from NZ_JBSFIK010000021.1 coordinate 10,482, forward strand.
GTCTCGGTGCCCAGCTGCGGCGGGGTGAACGTGGCCAGCACGCTGCCGTCGTCCGCGTCGCGGATGGTGGCCGTGGGCTCGATGCCCTGGAAGGTCTGCCCCGCGGCGTCCGGGCTCGCCGTCACGACGATCTTCTCGATGCCGGGCGGCACGGCAGCGGTGTCGACGGTGATCGCGTCGGGCGCAGAGCCTCCGCCCGAGCGGTACGTCACACCCGGCCCGGCGGGCTGGTTGTAGAAGATGAAGTCGTCGTCGGAGCGCACCTTGCCGTCGGCGGTCAGCAGCAGGCCCGACACGTCGAGCCGCACCGGAGCGGCGACGTCCACCGCGACGCGGGAGACGGACAGAGGGATGTTCGAGCCAGGGGTCATAGCTGTCATGCCGGGTGAACGAGCGGGGGCGCTTTACCGTTCCCTTACCGTGGGCGACGGGTCGAGGGGGGTTCGCCCCCGCCGCCCCTACCCGTCCCGTCCTCCAGGGGCTTCGCCCCTTCGACCCCACCTGGGGCTCCGCCCCAGACCCCGCTCCTCAAGCGCCGGAGGGGCTGTTTCCAGCCCCTCCGAAGCTGTTACGGCACCACCACGATCTTCCGCCCGACCCCCGCCGCGAACTGCTCCAGTGCCTGCGGGTACTGGTCCAGAGGCAGACGGTCGCTGATGAAGAGCTCCGGGTCCAGCACCCCGTTCGCGAACAGCTCCGCCGCCCGCTCGAAGCTGTGCAGGACGGCCATCGAGCCGGTGATGGTGATCTCCTGGTTGTAGATGCGGTACGGGTCGATCGTCACCCGCGTCGCGTAGTCGGCCACCCCGAACTGCAGGAAGGTGCCCGCCTTCGCCACTCGGCCCAGGCCGTCCTGGATCGCGTTCGCGTTGCCGGTCGCGTCGACGACCAGGTCCCAGCCCTGCGGCCGGTCCAGTTCGTCGGCGCCCTCCGCGGTCGCCGACACGCCCAGCCGCCGTGCCGTCTCCAGCCGCGCCGGGTTGACGTCCACCACGTCCACGCTCGCCGCGCCCGTGCGCTTGGCGAGTTCCAGCATCATCAGGCCCATGGTGCCGGAGCCGTAGATCAGCACGTGGGCGCCGAGGCGGGAGCGCAGCACGTCGTAGCCCCGTACGGCGCACGACAGGGGCTCCACCAGCGCCGCGTCCTCGGTGCGGACGTGCTCGGGGAGCTTCACGCAGTTGGCCACCGGTGCCACCGCGTAGCGTGCCGCACCGCCCGCCGTGGTCACGCCGATGGCCGCCCACCGCTCGCAGAGGTTGCTGTGGCCGGTGCGGCAGTACCGGCACTCGTGGCAGTAGAGGGACGGGTCCACGGCCACCCGGTCGCCGAGCGCGACCTCCGTGACCTGGGTGCCGACCCCGACCACCTCGCCCGCGAACTCGTGCCCGGGGACGATCGGCAGCTTGGGCGCGAACTCGCCCTGGAGGATGTGCAGGTCGGTGCCGCACAGCCCGCAGGCCGCGACCTCGACGACGACCTCGCGGGGGCCGGGCGTGGGGTCGGGGACCTCGGTGACGACGGCGCGGCCCACGGACTCGATGACGGCGGCCTTCATTTCACGGCTCCCAACGACAGGCCCTGGACCAGCTTGTCCTGGGCGGCGAACCCCGCGGCGAGCACCGGCAGGGAGACGACGAGCGACGCGGCGCACACCTTGGCCAGGAACAGGCCCTGGCTGGTGATGAAGCCGGTCAGGAAGACGGGGGCGGTCTCGGCGACCACGCCCGTGAGGACCCGGGCGAACAGCAGTTCGTTCCAGCTGAAGATGAAGCAGATCAGCGCCGTCGCCGCGATTCCCGGCAGCGCGATGGGGGCCACCACCCGGGCCAGGACCGTCGGCAGCCTCGCGCCGTCCACGCGTGCCGCCTCGATGACCGCGACCGGTACCTCGGCGAGGAAGGACTGCATCATCCATACCGCGATCGGCAGGTTCATGGACGTGTACAGGATGACCAGCAGCCAGATGTTGTCGAGCATGCCCGTGTTCTTGGCGAACAGGTAGATCGGCAGCAGGCCCGCCACGGCCGGGAGCATCTTCGTCGACAGGAAGAAGAACAGCACGTCGGTCCATTTGCGCACCCGCCGGATGGAGAGCGCGTACGCGGCCGGCAGCGCGAGCAGCAGGACCAGGACCGTCGAGGCCACCGACGCGACCGTGGAGTTGATCAGGGCGGGCCAGGGGCTGGCCCCGCCACCCGTGCCGAAGAACTCGCGGTAGCCGTCGAGCGTCAGCGACGCCGCGAAGGACGGCGGGTTGGTCGCCGCGTCGGACTCCGAGTGGAACGACGTCAGCGCCATCCACGCGATCGGCAGGAAGAACACGATCCCGGTCAGCCAGGCCAGCAGGCCCAGGCCGTTTCGTCGCAGGGCGCTCATGCGCGGGACACCTCCTCGCGGAACAGGGACGACACCACGCGCAGGGCGAAGGTGGCGATGACGATCGAGCCGATGACCACCAGGACGCCGGCGGCCGAGGCGAGGCCGTTCTCGTGGGCCTGGTAGAAGCTCTGGTAGACGGTGTAGGGCAGGTTGGCGGTGCCCAGGCCGCCGGACGTGAGGGTGAAGACCGCGTCGAAGTTCTGGACGATGTAGATCGAGCCGAGCAGGGCGCCCAGCTCCAGGTAGCGGCGCAGGTGCGGCAGCGTGAGGTGACGGAAGATCTGCCAGTCGCTCGCGCCGTCCACCCGGGCGGCCTCGATCTGCTGCTGGTCGCGGCTTTGCAGTCCGGCGAGCAGGATCAGCATCATGAACGGCGTCCACTGCCACACCAGGGAGGCCTCGACCGCGAGCAGCGGGGTCTTCGAGATCCAGTCGGGCTGTGGGCCGCCGACGTAGTGCAACAGCCCGTTGAGCAGGCCGTACTCGGGGTTGTAGAGCACGTGCTTCCACAGCAGCGCCGCCGCCACGGGGACCACCAGGAACGGGGCGATCAGCAGGGTGCGGACCACGCCCCGGCCGGGGAACCTGTGGTCCAGCAGCAGGGCGAGGGCCAGTCCCAGGACCAGGCTGGCCAGCACCACCGCCACCGTGAGCAGGACGGTCGTCCACACCGAGTGGCGCAGATCCGCGTCGGTGAGCACCTGGCGGTAGTTGTCGAGGCCGGTGAAGCGGCGGGCCTTGGGGTAGAGGGCGTTCCAGTCGAAGAAGGAGATCACCAGCGTGGCCACGAACGGCAACTGGGTCACGGCGATCATGAAGACGAGGGCGGGGAGCAGCGGGGCGCGGGTGGCCCAGGCGCGCAGCCGGGCGGAGGGCTGCCGGGCGGTGCGTACGGGTGCGGCGGCCACGGGGGCCGTGGTGGTGGCGGTCATCGTCCCTCGTACTCCTTGGAGATGCGCTCGGCGAGCTGCTGGGACTTCTTCAGGGCCGAGTCGACTGACTGCCGTCCGGCGATGGCCGCGCTGATCTCCTGGGAGACCTTGGTGCCGAGGTCGGTGAACTCGGGGATGTCGACGAACTGGATGCCGGGTGCGGGCCGCGGCTGTACTCCCGGGTCGTTCGGGCGGGCGTTCTCGATGGCGTCCTTCGTCATGTCCTGGAAGGCGGCGGCCTCCTTGCGGTAGGCGGCGTTGGTGTACGTCGACGCGCGCTTGCCCGCCGGGACGTTCGACCAGCCGATCTTGTCGCCGACCAGTTGCTCGTACTGCTTGCTGGAGGCCCAGGAGACGAACTTCCACGCCTTGTCCGGGTTGCGGGAGGCTTTCTGGATGCCCCAGGCCCAGGTGTAGAGCCAGCCGGAGGACCTGGTCCGTTCGACCGGGGCGGCGGCGTAGCCCAGCTTGCCCTTGACCGGTGAGCCCTTCGCCTCCAGGGAGCCGGCCGCGGAGGTGGCGTCGTACCACATGGCGACCTTGCCCTGGGTCATGTTGTTGAGGCACTCGGCGAACCCGGACTGGGCGGCCCCGGACTCGCCGTGCGCGCGGACCAGGTCGACGTAGAACTTCGTCGCCTTCTCGAACCCGGGGGAGTCGAGGCGGGCCTTCCAGTCCTTGTCGAACCAGGTGCCGCCGAAGGTGTTCACCACCGTGGTGAGGGGTGCCATCAGTTCGCCCCAGCCGGGCAGGCCGCGCAGGCAGATGCCCTTCATACCGGGCCTGGCCCCGTCCGCCTTCGCCGCCAGGTCCGCGACCTGGGTCCAGGTCGGGTGCGCGGGCATCGTCAGGCCCTTGGCCCTGAACACGTCCTTGCGGTACATCAGGAAGGACGACTCGCCGTAGAAGGGCTGGCCGTAGAGCTTGCCGTCGTCGGCGGTGAGGGACTGGCGCATGGTCCCCAGGACGTCCTGCTGGTCGTAGGCCGGGTCCTTGGCCACGTAGGGGTTCATCGCGCGCAGCCAGCCGTTGCGGGCGTAGATCGGGATCTCGTAGTTGGAGAGGGTGGCCACGTCGTACTGGCCGGCCTGGTTGGCGAAGTCCTGGCTGATCTTGTCGCGGACGTCGTTCTCCGGCAGGACGGTGAAGTTGACCTTGATGCCGGTCTCTTTGGTGAAGTAGGCGGCGGTGAGCTTCTGCAGCTCGGTCATCTGCGGGTTGTTGACCATCAGGACGTTGATGGAGTCGCCGCCGGACCCGGACCCGCCCGCACCGACCCAGCAGCCGGAGAGCAGCGGGGCGAGCAGCGTCCCTGCGGCGGTCAGGGCGAGCGTGGCTCGCGGCGGCCGTCGTCGGCTCGGGGTTCGCATGGATCGCTCCTGGAGATATGGGGACATAAGGGGTATCGGGGTGCGTGGGATCCCCTTGGGGGTGCGTCTGGCGGGAAGGTCAGACCCGGATCACCTGCGGTCCGAGCAGCGAGTACCGGTGGGCCTCGGCCGTCGGCAGCAGCGTGCTCGTCACGATCGTCTCCAGCGTGCCGACCTCGGCGAACCGGCAGAAGCTGACCGCGCCGAACTTGGTGTGCACGCCCGCGAAGACGGTGCGCCGGGCGGCGCGGATCGCCTGTGCCTTGACCTCGCTGACCGCCGGGTCGGGCGTGGTCAGGCCGTGTTCGCGGGAGATGCCGTTGGCGCCGATGTAGGCGAGGTCCAGGACGAAGCCGGCGAGCATCTTCGTCGTCCAGTGGTCGACGGTCGCCAGCGTGCCGGGGCGGACCCGGCCGCCGAGCAGCAGGACGGAGACGTTCTCGGCCCCGGCGAGTGCGCCGGCGACCGGCAGGGAGGCGGTCACCACGGTCAGCGGCCGGTCCCCGGGCAGGTTCTCGGCGATGAGCTGCGGAGTGAAGCCCTCGTCCACGAAGACGGTCTCCGCGTCCCCGAGGAGCTCGGCCGCGGCGGCCGCGATCCGGCGCTTCTCGGGTACGTGACTGGTGGCGCGGAAGGCGAGCGTCGTCTCGAAGCCGGCGCTCTCCACCGGATAGGCGCCGCCGTGCGTGCGGCGCACCAGGCCGTGGTCCTCCAGGGCACGCAGATCGCGCCGGATGGTCTCCTTGGCCACGCCCAGTTCGGCGGCGAGCACGGTGACGTCGACGGAGCCGGTGGCCCGCGCGGCCCGCACGATCTCGCGCTGGCGTTCCTCCGCCGTCCTGGTGGTGCTCATCCCGTCACCCGCCTCCCTGCTGGGCTGCCCGTTCGGGCCCGGTGGGGCCTTGGGGGAATTTGTACAGCGGGGAGGAAGCGGTGACCAGGCCTGTTGCGGGCCCGATGCTGCCCGAATGTGCCCGTTCGCGGCGTGGGATGACCGCCTCGGACCTGCGTGGCCGCCGGGGGAGAGGTGGGATCGGGCGGCGCGGATGCCCGCATACGGCGGCGGGCGGGCCCGTTCGGTGCCCGCCCGCCGCCGCACAGGGGTGGCTTCCGGTCAGTACGGCCAGATCGGCGGGTCGCTCACGAACGGTCCGCCGAGGTGGGTGTGGGCCGGGTTCTCCGGGTCGAGTTCGCCCTGCTCGGCGATGAGCTTCGCGGCGTACGGCTCGGAGTCGTCCCGCGGTTCGTAGCCGAGCGCACGCGCCGTGCTCAGGTCCCACCACAGGCGGGTGTTGGCGGACGAACCGTAGACCACGGTGTGGCCGACGTCCTCGGCGGTCAGCGCGGCGTGGAAGAGGCGGGCGCCGTCCGCCGGGCTCATCCACACCGAGAGCATGCGCACGTTGGTCGGCTCGGCGAAGCAGGAGCCGATGCGCACGGAGACGGTCTCCAGACCGTGCTTGTCCCAGTAGAGCTGCGCGAGGTCCTCGCCGAAGGCCTTCGACAGGCCGTAGAAGGTGTCCGGGCGGCGCGGTGTGTCGATCGGGATCAGCGCGTCCTGATCAAGAGGTGTGCGGCCCCGGGGCGCCGGGGTGAAGCCCACCGCGTGGTTGGAGGAGGCGAAGACGACGCGCCGCACGCCTTCCTGGCGGGCCGCCTCGTAGAGGTTGTAGGTGCCCTCGATGTTCGCCCTGAGGATTTTCTCGAACGGTGCCTCCAGGGAGATGCCCGCGAGGTGGAGGACCGCGTCGACACCCCGGACCGCCTCGTGCAGCGCCGCCTTGTCTGCGAGGTCGGCGACGACGGCCTCGGGCGCGTCCTCGATGGGGCGCACGTCGAACAGGCGCAGCTCGTAGCCGTACTGCGGGAGCAGGTCGCGCATCAGGGTGCCGAGCCCGCCTGCGGCGCCGGTGAGCAGAACGGTGCGAGGTGCGGGCATCCTGGGTCTCCTTGGCTCGAGCGGCGCTCCATGTCCGGCTACTTGTCCGGCATTCACATGCGTGGACACGTTAGGGAGCGGCGGCGCACCGGGTCAAGTGTGCCGTGGACTGCGGAAGTCCGCTCCTTTATTGCGCGTTTGCGCGCTTGACCCGCCTTGAGTGGGACCTTTAGCGTGGGCGCGTTCAGAAATATAGACGTCGATCAGAAGTATGCACCGACAGGGAGAGTCCGTGACGCCAGCCCCTCTCGCCGCTCGTCTCCGCGACCCCCGGGGGCCGCTGTTCTTCCCGGTCACCGCGTTCGGCCCGGACGGCTCCGTCGACCTCGAGGTCTACCGCACGCACGTGCGCCAGGGCGTCGAGGCGGGCGCCGCCGCCGTGTTCGCCTGCTGCGGCACCGGCGAGTTCCACGCCCTGCTGCCGGAGGAGTTCGAGGTCTGCGTACGGGCGGCCGTCGAGGCGGCCGAGGGGCGAGTACCGGTCATCGCGGGCGCCGGATACGGCACCGCGCTCGCCGTGCGGTACGCGGCACTGGCCCGGGCGGCCGGCGCCGACGGCCTGCTCGCCATGCCGCCCTATCTCGTCGTCCCCGGCCAGGAGGGGCTGCTGCGCCACTACCGGGAGATCGCCGCGGCCGCCGGGCTGCCCGTGATCGTCTACCAGCGCGACAACGCGGTGTTCACCCCCGCGACCGTCGCGGAACTGGCCCGGACCGAGGGGATCATCGGCTTCAAGGACGGCCTCGGCGACCTGGACCTGATGCAGCGGATCGTCAGCGCCGTCCGCACCGAGGTCCCCGGCGACTTCCTGTACTTCAACGGCCTGCCCACAGCCGAGCAGACCCAGCTCGCCTACCGAGGCATCGGCATCGGCCTGTACTCCTCCGCCGTGTTCTGCTTCGCGCCCGAGATCGCCCTCGCCTTCCACCGGGCCCTGGAGACGGGCGACGACGCCACCGCCCACCGCCTCCTGGACGGCTTCTACCGTCCGTTCGTCGAACTGCGCGCCCAGGGCCGTGGCTACGCCGTCGCCCTGGTCAAGGCGGCCGTACGGCTGCGCGGGCTGGACGTCGGGGAGGTGCGGTCCCCGCTGCACGAGCCGGCCGAGGATCATGTGAAACAGCTCGCTCAGCTGATCGAGCGCGGGTACGCACTGCTCGAGGAGGACGTGTGAAGGCGTCGACGTTCGTCTACCCCTGGGACGTCAACGGGGACCCGGAGGCGCCGGCGCGGATCGCCGCACTCGGCGTCGCGCAGGTGACCCTGGCCGCCGCCTACCACTCCACGCGCGCGCTGACCCCCCGTCACCCGCGCCACCGCATCGTCACCGCCGAGCACGCCGCCGTGCTCTACCCGCCGGGCGACCGCTGGACGGGCCGCACCCCGAGCCCGTACCCGGCGGGCGACTGGGCCCCCGGCGACGCCTACGGAGAGGCCGCCGACGCCCTCGCGGCGGCCGGTCTCGAGGTGCACACCTGGGTGGTCCTCGCCCACAACTCCCGCCTCGGCGCCGAGCACCCCGGCACGTCGGTCGTCAACGCGTACGGCGACCGGTACCCCTGGGCGCCCTGCATCGCCCAGCCCGCCACGCGCGCGTACCTGGTCGACCTGGCCGCCGAGGCCGCCGTACGGCCCGGGGCGCGGGGCACGGAGCTGGAGTCCCTCGGCTGGTACGGGCTGCAGCACCTGCACGCCCACGACAAGACCTCCGGGGTCGGCCTCGGGGACGCCGGCCACTACCTGATGGCGCTGTGCTTCTGCCCCGCCTGCCGCACGGGCTACGCGGGAGAAGGCCTGGACGCCGACGAGCTGGCGGCCTCGGTACGGGCCGCGCTGGAGCCCCTGTGGCGGGGCGCCGCGGACGACGGGGGCTGGGCGGGGGTGGAGAAGCTCCTCGGCGAGGAGACGGCGGCCGCCACGCGCGCGTGGCGCGACCGGACGGCCCGCACCCTCCAGGAGGACGCGGTCGCCGCCGTCCGCGCCGCCGCGCCCGACGGCTTCCAGGTGCTGCTGCACGCCGACCCGGTGCCCTACCACTGCGGCGCCAACCCGGGCGTGGACCCCGCGCACATCCTGTCCGTCGCGGACGGCGTGGTCGTCCCCTGCGCGGACGGCCCGGAACTGCTCGCACCGTTCGCCGAGCAGGGCCGCGAGGGCGCGGTGATCGCCGCCAACTTCCCCGTGGTCTCCGGCATGGGCGGCAGCCCCGGCACCCTCGCGGCGGACGCGGCGCGGGCGCGGGAGCTGGGGGCGACGGAACTGCGGCTCTATCACGCCGGGTTGGCGTCGGACGGGGACCTCGCGGCGGTGCGGGAGGCACTGCGCTGAGCCAGTGACCCGGCGGTGGCGAGCAGCGCGCCGCCGAGGAGCACCAGCGGCAGCCGGTGGTCGACGAGTCCGACGAGGGCGGCCCCGACGGCCAGGCCGGCCACGTTGGGCGTGAACATCAGTGTGTCGGCGGTCGCGGTCGCCCGTCCCAGGGCGTCGGCCGGGATCTCCCGCTGTACGGCGGTGTAGGCCGCGATCAGCACACAGGGCAGCCCCAGCCCGCCCGCCGCGCTGCACGCCAGCACCACCGCGTCGTACGGCAGCGCCCGCGCGGCCACCGCAACCGCCGTCAGCGCGATGCCGTACGCCGCGAACCGGCGCTCACCGAACCGGCGCAGCGCCGGCCCGGAGACCAGCCCGACCGCGACCGACCCGACTCCCTGGACGGCGTACAGCACGCCCATGTAGGCGGGGGAGTGGCCGAGGGCGTCCACGACGGCGTAGTTCAGGCTGCTGCCGAGCGCGGTGAGGCACATGGTCGTCCCGCCCGCCAGGACGAGCGGACGGAGCGTGGTGCGGGCCCACAGAAGACGGGCCCCTTCGACGGTCCGCCGCCACCAGCCGTCGCCGCCGGCCGGCCCCGGGTGCTCCTCGCGGACCCGGAGCAACGCGCACAGTCCCGCCGCCAGCACGAACGTCCCGGCGTCCAGCATCGCGACGCTCGGCCCGCCGTACGCCGTGTACAGAGCGGCGCCGGTCAGCGGGGCGACCAGTTTCGTCCCCTCGCGGGCGGTCATCCGCAGCCCGTTGAAATCGCCTAGCAGGGCGGGGTCGACGGCGGTGGCGACGAGGGCCGAGTTGGCCGCGTCCTCGACGACTCCCGCCGCGCCGTAGCAGACGAGGACGGTGAGCAGCAGGGGGACGGAGGAGGGTGAGTCGACGGTCCAGAGGGGGAGCAGGAGCCCGGCGAGACCGAGATTCACCCGGATCAGAAGGGGTTTGCGGCGGAACCGGTCGGCGAGGGTGCCGAGAGCCGGTCCGGCGAGGGTGGGGGCCCAGAGGGCGGCGGTGCACAGGGCGGCGAGGCCGTTGGATCCGGTGAGGTCCTTGACCCAGACGCCCGAAACGAGCCAGAGCGCGGAGGTGCCGAAACCGGACACCACGACGCCGGTGAGGTAGAGGGCCGCGTTGCGGTCACGGAGCAGGCGGGTCACGGTCCAGGAGGTGGTCATGCCTGGTCATCGTGGGTCTAAGGCCGACCCGCGAGCATCGGGCAGGTGCCCTAGAAACTCCCCGGGCCACCGATGAGTTTCGCCGCCCCGCCCGGTCCACCCTCCGTACCGGTACCGCACGCCCGAAGGAGCAAGCCATGACCGACACGATCCTCGACCTCGGCCCGCAGACCCTGGTCGTGGCGCGGCTCGCCGAGGCGGTGACCGACGAGCAGCTCTCGGCCGCCACGCCCTGCCCGGACTACGCGGTGCGCCATCTGCTGGGCCACCTGGTGGGTCTCGCCGCCGCCTTCCGGGACGCCGCCCGCAAGGACCTCGGTGCCACCACCGACACCAGCCCGAACGCGGCCGTGCCGGACATCGGCCCCGGCTGGCGCGAGGAGCTGCCCAAGGTGTTCGACGAACTCGCCGGGGTCTGGCGCGACCCGGACGCCTGGACCGGCACGACCCGCGCGGGCGGCGTGGACCTGCCCGGCGCGGTCGCGGGAGCCGTCGCCGTCGACGAGCTGGTCGTCCACGGCTGGGACCTGGCCCGCGCCACTGGCCAGGAGTACGTCCCCGACCCGGCCGCGCTGGAGGCGTCGTACGGCTTCCTCCGCGCCGCGGCCGAGGCCCCGGACCGTCCCGCCGTCTTCGGCCCGGTCGTGCCCGTCCCGGACGGCGCACCGCTGCTGGACCGGACGGTGGGGCTGAGCGGACGTGACCCGGGGTGGCGCCCGTAGGGCCTGTCCGACAATTCCCGCCTGCCGCGCGGCGTCTGGCAGGCCCTGTCCGGGCGCAAACAGGACCAGGCGACCGTAGATCGGCGCAAACGGCAGGCGGGCCGGGGCCCTGCGACCGTACTCTCCCCACCATGCCCCTCAGCCTCACGGTTCTCGGCACCGCCTCCCCGCACCCCGGCCCCGGCCGCCCCTGCTCCGGGTACCTGCTGCGCGGCGGGGGCGCCGAGGTGTGGCTGGACGCGGGCACCGGAACCTTCGCGGAGTTGCAGCGGCACACGGATCCGGCGCGGCTCACGGCGATCTGGATATCGCATCTGCACGCCGACCACAGTGCCGACCTGATCGCCGCCGCCTACGCCTTCGCCTTCGGCGGGCTCACCCCGCCGGCCCCCATCCCGGTGTACGCGCCGCAGGACTGCGCCCGCCGCCTCGCGGGCTTCTTCGGCCGGCCGGACGTGAAGTGGCTGAGCCACGTCCTGGACTTCCGCCCCCTGTACGACGAGCACGTCGTCCGGCACTGGAACCTCCGCCTCACCACCCGCGCCGTCGTCCACGGCACCGAGGCGTACGGGCTGCGCGCCGAGAGTCAGGGGAGCGTCCTGGCGTACTCGGGCGACAGCGGCCCCTGTGACGCGCTCACCGGACTCGCCGCCCGCGCGGACCTGTTCCTGTGCGAGGCGGACATCGACGAGCATCGCGATGGCGAACAGGTCCATCTGACGCCGGAGGACGCGGGGCGCGTCGCCCGGGCGGCGGGTGTGCAGGAGTTGCTGGTCACCCACGTCGGGCCGGCGCTCTCCCGGGAGACGGCGACCGCGCGCGCCGCCGTGGTCGCCGGCCGGCCCACCGACACCGCCCGCGAGGGTGAGACGCGAACCGTCTGACCCTCCTGCCCCGGCAACCCCGGCTTCCTCTGCCGGAAGCATTGACGAAACACGTGCGCCCTCCTACCTTCGTCGCGTCGTACTTCGTACGTCATATATGAGACGCGATACACGACATCGGATACGCGATACCCGAGAGGCCCGCATGACCTCTGTGCCCACGCCGATCCCCTCCCGCACGCAGTACGTGCTGGAAGGGATCAAACACCGCATCCTGACCGGGCAGCTGACACCCGGTCAGGCCCTGGTCGAGACCGAGCTCGCCGCGCAGTTCGGGGTGTCCAAGACCCCGGTGCGCGAGGCGCTCAAGACGCTGGCCGGGACCGGGCTGGTGGTGATGAGCCAGTACAAGGGCGTCACGGTGCGCATGGTGGACGCGGACATGGCGAGCGAGGTCTACGACGTACGGCTGCTGCTCGAACCGGAGGCCCTGAGACGTGCCGTGCGCCGGGGGGCGTCCCTCGACGACGCCCGCGACGCCCTGAACCGGGCCGACGCGGCCACCGACACCGCCGAACGCTCCCTGGCCAACCGGGAGTTCCACCGCGCGCTGTACCTGCCGTGCGGCAACCCGCTGCTCGGCCGGATGCTCGACGAGGTCCGTGACCAGGCCGCCCTGGTCTCGGCCGTCGCCTGGGCCGCCGACCCCTCCTGGGAGCGGGAGGCCGACGAGCACCGGGAGATCCTCCGGCTGGCCCTGGCCGGTGACGCGGACGGCGCGGCGGCCGCCCTGCACGCGCACATCGCGTCGTTCGTGCGGCGCGCGTTCCCCCACGCCCACGAAGAGGAAGGCCAGGAATGAGCGCGACGTTCGAGACCCAGCGGGCCGCTCTGGCCGACGTGGTGGCGATCCCGGTGACCCCGTTCGCCGCGGACGGCAGCGTCGACCGGGACGCCCACCGGGCCCTGCTGCGTCGTCTGCTCGACGGCGGCGTCACCACGCTCACCCCCAATGGCAACACCGGCGAGTTCTACGCCCTCAGCCCCGAGGAGCGCCGTCTCGTCACCGAGCTGACCCTGGAGGAGGCCGGGGAGCGCACCGTCGTCCTGGTGGGCGTCGGGCACGACGTGCCGACCGCCGTCGCCTCCGCCCGGCACGCGGCCGAGCGCGGCGCGCAGATGGTGATGGTGCACCAGCCCGTCCACCCCTACGTCTCCCAGTCCGGCTGGGTCGACTACCACCGGGTCATCGCCGAGGCCGTCCCCGAGCTGGGCGTGGTCCCGTACATCCGCAACGCCCAGCTCACCGGCGCCCGCCTGGCCGAGCTCGCCGACGCCTGCCCGAACGTGATCGGCGTGAAGTACGCGGTCCCGGACGCGGCGAGGTTCGCCGCGTTCGCCCGGGACGCGGGCCTGGACCGTTTCGTGTGGGTGGCGGGTCTGGCCGAGCCGTACGCCCCCTCGTACTTCTCCGCGGGTGCCACCGGCTTCACCTCGGGGCTGGTGAACGTCGCCCCGGCCGTTTCGCTGAACATGATCGAAGCGCTTCGATCCGGTGACTACCCGGCCGCGATGAAGGTCTGGGAGCAGATCCGCCGCTTCGAGGAACTGCGCGCCGCGAACGGCTCCGCCAACAACGTCACCGTCGTCAAGGAGGCCCTCGCCTCCCTCGGGCTGTGCCGCCGGGACGTCCGCCCGCCGAGCAGGCCGCTGCCCGAGGACGAACGCGCCGAGGTCGCCGCCATCGCCGCGGGGTGGGCCATATGAGGAAGCCGGACACCAGGCAGCCGGAGGAGCTCAGGAGCCACCAGTGGTACGGCACCGACGGACTGCGCTCCTTCAGCCACCGGGCCCGCACCCGGCAACTCGGCTACCTGCCCGAGGAGCACCTGGGCAAGCCAGTCATCGCGATCCTCAACACCTGGTCCGACATCAATCCATGTCATGTGCACCTAAGGGACCGGGCGCAGGCCGTCAAACGGGGCGTGTGGCAGGCGGGCGGCTTCCCCCTCGAGTTCCCGGTCTCCACCCTCAGCGAGACCTTCCAGAAGCCGACCCCCATGCTCTACCGCAACATGCTCTCGATGGAGACCGAGGAACTGCTGCGGTCCTACCCGGTCGACGGTGCCGTCCTCATGGGCGGCTGCGACAAGTCCACGCCCGCCCTGCTCATGGGCGCCGCGAGCGTCGACCTGCCCACCGTCTTCGTGCCCGCCGGGCCGATGCTCCCCGGGCACTGGCGGGGCGAGGTACTCGGCTCCGGCACCGACATGTGGAAGTACTGGGACGACAAGCGCGCCGGCCTCATCGGCGACTGCGAGATGACCGAGCTGGAGAGCGGCCTCGCCCGCTCGCCCGGCCACTGCATGACCATGGGCACCGCGTCCACGCTGACCGCCGCCGCGGAAGCGCTCGGCGTGACCGTGCCGGGCGCGTCCAGCATCCCCGCCGTGGACTCCGGGCACGACCGGATGGCCGCCGCGTCCGGTCTGCGGATCGTCGAACTGGTCCACAGGGACCGCAAGCTGTCCGACATCCTCACCCGTGAGGCCTTCGAGGACGCGGTGACCACCGTGCTCGGCCTCGGCGGTTCCACCAACGCCGTGATCCATCTGATCGCCATGGCCGGACGCGCCGGGACCCGCCTCACCCTCGACGACTTCGACCGCATCGCCCGCACCGTCCCGGTCCTGGCCAACGTCCGCCCCGGCGGACGGACGTACCTCATGGAGGACTTCCACTTCGCCGGCGGCCTGCCCGGATTCCTCTCCCGCATCCCCGACCTGCTCCACCTCGACCGGCCGACCGTCTCCCACGACACTCTGCGCGAGCAGATCGCCGGCGCCCAGGTGCACGACGACGACGTCATCCGCACCCGGGACAATCCGGTCGCCGGGGAGGGCGGGGTCGCGGTGCTGCGCGGCAATCTCTGCCCGGACGGCGCGGTCATCAAGCACATCGCCGCCGAGCCGCACCTGCTCAAGCACACCGGTCCCGCGGTCGTCTTCGACGACTACCGGACCATGCAGCGGACCATCAACGACCCCGCCCTCGGCATCACCGCCGACAGTGTGCTCGTCCTGCGCAACGCCGGACCCAAGGGCGGCCCCGGCATGCCCGAGTACGGGATGCTGCCCATCCCCGACCACCTGCTCAAGCAGGGTGTGCGCGACATGGTGCGGATCTCCGACGCCCGGATGAGCGGGACGAGTTACGGCGCCTGCGTGCTGCACGTCGCGCCCGAGTCCTACGTCGGCGGCCCGCTCGCGCTGGTCCGCAGCGGGGACCTGATCACCCTGGACGTCGAGGCGCGCACCCTGCGGCTCGACGTGGACGACGAGGAACTCCAGCGGCGCAGGGCGCGGTGGACGCCACCGCCCACCCGCTACGAGCGCGGTTACGGCGCGCTCTACAACGACCAGGTCACCCAGGCCGACACCGGCTGCGACTTCGAGTTCCTCGCCCGCCCGGGCAAGGTCGCGGACCCGTACGCGGGCTGACCACCCGCCGAGGCCCCCGGCCCGGCCCCCGCACACGAGTGCACGGAAAGAAAGCGCTTCACCCGCACGAGACCGCACGACGCACCAGAACGGAGAAGAGTCATGGCCCAAGCCGCAGCCGTGGCGAAACCGCCCGCGCCACCCCGGCGGCGCCGTGCCTCCGCGACGCCGCGCAGGCTCCCGTACCTGCTGATCGCCCCGGCGGCCCTGCTCATGCTGGGCTTCATCGCCTACCCGGTCATCAGCGTCTTCTACTACAGCCTGCAGAACTACAACCCCACCAAGCCGTGGCGGAACGGATTCGCGGGCCTCGACAACTTCACCCAGGCCTTCGCGCACGACCCCCAGTTCTGGGACACGCTCACCTTCAGCGCGAAGTGGGTCGTCGTCGAGGTCGGACTCCAGCTGCTCTGCGGTCTTGCCCTGGCCCTGATCGTCAACCAGAGCTTCGCCGGACGGGCACTGGGCCGCGCCCTGGTCTTCTCCCCGTGGGCCGTCTCGGGCGTGCTGACCTCCGCGATCTGGGTGCTGCTCTACAACTCCCAGACCGGCATCACCCGTTACCTCGCCGACATGGGAATCGGCTCCTACGGCACCAGCTGGCTGTCGGACACCTCGACCGTCTTCCCGGCGGCGGTCGTCGCCGACCTGTGGCGCGGCGTCCCGTTCTTCGCGATCCTGATCCTCGCCGACCTCCAGTCCGTCTCCAAGGACCTGTACGAGGCCGCCGAGGTCGACGGCGCCGGCCGCCTCAAGCAGTTCTGGCACATCACACTGCCCCATCTGAAGGACGCCATCGTCCTGTCCACGCTGCTGCGCGCGGTGTGGGAGTTCAACAACGTCGACCTGCTCTACACCCTGACCGGCGGCGGCCCCGCGGGCGAGACCACGACACTCCCGCTCTACATCGCCAACACCAGCGTCGACGCCCACAACTTCGGCTACGCGTCCGCTCTGACCACGGTCGCGTTCGTGATCCTGCTCTTCTGCTCGATCGTCTATCTGCGGCTGAGCAAGTTCGGAGGTGACCAGAAGTGATCACCGAGATCGCGCCCGCACCCGAGCGTGCGGCACCCGAACCGGCCCGGTCACGCGGGAAGCGCCGCGCATGGGACGAGGTCCCCCGCTGGCAGATCTACGTCCCGCTGTCGGTCTACCTGCTCTTCACCCTGATCCCGTTCTACTGGATCCTGCTCTTCGCCCTGCGCCCGGCCGGCTCGACCTCGCTGGTGCCCTGGCCGGTCACCTTCGACCACTTCCAGAAGGTGTGGACCGAGCGAAGCTTCGGCACGTACTTCCAGAACAGCGTCCTGGTCGGCATCGCCACCCTGTTCCTGACCACGGTCGTGGCGCTGGCCGGCGGCTACGCCCTGGCCCGCTTCGACTTCAGGATCAAGCGCGTGTTCATGCTGGCCCTGCTGTGCTCCCAGTTCGTCCCCGGCGCGCTGCTGCTGGTGCCGCTGTTCCAGATCTTCGCCAAGCTCCAGATGATCAACTCGCTCGGCAGTGTCGTCCTCGCCGAGACCGTCTTCCAGCTGCCCCTGTCGATGATTCTGATCAGCGGCTTCATCCGGAACGTGCCCTACTCCCTGGAGGAGGCCGCCTGGGTGGACGGCTGCAACCGCTTCACCGCGTTCCGCATCGTGGTCCTGCCGCTGCTGCGCCCGGGGCTGATCGCCGTCGGCTCCTTCGCGTTCGTGCACGCCTGGAACCACTTCCTGTTCGCCCTGATGTTCCTGTCCGACCAGAGCAAGCAGACCATCCCGGTCGGCCTCAACACCCTGATGAGCGCGGACAGCGTCGACCTGGGCGCGCTGGCCGCGGGCGGCATCGTCGCGGCCGTACCGGTGGTGATCGTGTTCGCCTTCATCCAGAAGTGGCTGATCACCGGCTTCAGTGCGGGAGCGGTGAAGGGATGAGACCCCGGCAGGTCACCTTCGGTACGGAGACAGGGAGGATTCGTCCATGAGCACAACCGTACCGATCGTTCTGGCCGGCGCGCGCGGCCACGGCCGCTGGCACCTCGGCAACATCCTCCGGCTCCAGGCGAAGGGAGTCGTCCGGCTGGCCGGGATCTGCGAACTGACCCCGCTGGCCGAGGAGGAGATCCCGGAGGGCCTCGGCACACCGGAGCAGTCCGCCGACCTGGGGGCGCTCCTCGACTCCACCGGCGCCCGGATCGCCGTGATCTGCACTCCGATCCCCACCCACACCGACCTGGCGCTGACCGCCGCCGATCGGGGTGTGCACGTCCTGCTGGAGAAGCCGCCCGCGCCGTCCTACGCCGAGTTCCGGCGCATGGCCGACGGGGTCGCGAAGGCCTCGACCGGCTGTCAGATCGGGTTCCAGTCGTTGGGTTCGCACGCCGTGCCCGCGATCCGCCGGATGATCGCCGAAGGCGCGGTCGGCGAGGTCAGAGGGGTCGGTGCCGCCGGGGCCTGGGCCCGCGACGAGGCCTACTACCGGCGGGCGCCCTGGGCAGGCAAGCGCCGGCTGAACGGCGACGACGTGATCGACGGGGTCCTCACCAACCCCCTCGCCCACGCCGTCGCCACCAGCCTCGCCGTTCTCGGCACGACCCGTGCCGAGGACGTCACCGGCATCGAGACCGAACTGCTGCGCGCCAACGACATCGAGTCCGACGACACCTCCTGCGTCCGGGTGACCACCGCGCTCGGCCCGGTCACCGTCGCCGCGACCCTGTGCGCCGAGCAACCGGGGGAGCCGTACGTCCTGGTGCACGGCTCCACCGGCCGGATCACCTACTGGTACAAGCAGGACCGCGTGCTGCTCCAGCGGGCGGGCCACGGGCCCGAGGAGACCGAGTACGACCGCACCGACCTGCTGGAGAACCTCGTCGACCATCTCACCACCGGCGCCGACCTGCTGGTGGAACCCGAGTCGACCGGCGCCTTCATGAAGGTCGTCGAAGCGATCAGGCTGGCCGACGACCCGGCCGCCCTGCCCGCCGGCGCCTGGCGTCTGCTCCCGGACGAGAACCGCCGGGTCGTGCCCGGCATCGACGCTCTGGTCGCGGCCGCCGCGGACACCCTCGCCCTCTACTCCGAACTGGGCGCTTCCTGGGCCCCACCGAAAGAGGAGAGCACCTGATGACGACCAACGACACCCCGGTCCTGCGGGTCGCGGGCCGCCCGGTCGGCCGCTACGTCCCCCGTCCCGAGCTGCCGGCCCGGCTCTCCCCGCGCCCGTATCTGCACCCCGTCACCACCCTGGCCGGCACGGCGGTCACCGAACTCAGCCCCGCCGACCACACACACCACCTCGGCGTCGGTGTCGCCGTTCCCGACGTCGAGGGGCACAACTTCTGGGGCGGGCGCACCTTCGTCCGCGACCGGGGCCCGACCGAGCTGGACGACCACGGCACCCAGCGCCACGCGTCCTTCCAGCTCCGCGACCCCGACGGCTTCGTCGAGGAACTGCGCTGGATCGCCGCGGGAACCGAGTTACTCCGCGAACGCCGTATCGTCGCGGCGACCGAACTCACCGACTCCGCCTGGGCGCTCGACTTCACCTTCTCCCTCACCAACGTCACCCCCGGCCCGCTGTCCATCGGCAGCCCGGCCACCAACGGGCGCCCCGGCGCCGCCTACGGCGGCTTCTTCTGGCGGGCCCGCAAGGAGGCCGCCGCCCCGGAGGTCTTCACCGCCGACCGCGAGGGCGAGCGGGCGGTGCACGGCGGCCGCGCCGGCTGGGTCGCCCTGGCGGGCGCCGGCTGGACGCTGGTCTTCGCGGGGGCCACCAAGGACACCCGGCGAGACCCCTGGTTCGTCCGCGCCGCCGAATACCCGGGGGTGGGCTCCTCGCTGGCGTCCGACGAGCGGTTGCCGCTCCCGCCCGGCGAGACCGTCGTACGGCGGATCGTCACGGTCGTCGCCGACGGCCGCCTCGACCGGCAGGACGCGGCGGCGCTGGTGCGCAAGGCGGTGAGCCAGTGACCCAGGGGACGTACCGCAACCCGGTCCTGAACGCCGACTGGTCGGACCCGGACGTCGTCCGCGTCGGCGACGACTTCTACCTCACCGCCTCCAGCTTCGGCCGCGCCCCCGGTCTGCCACTGCTGCACTCACGCGACCTGGTCCACTGGACCCTCGTCGGCCACGCCCTCGAACGACTTGAGCCGGCGGACGAGTTCGCGGCGCCCCGGCACGACCGCGGGGTCTGGGCTCCGTCGATCAGACATCACGACGACCGGTTCTGGATCTTCTGGGGCGACCCCGACCAGGGCGTCTTCCAGGTCAACGCGCCGGACGTCAGGGGCCCTTGGACGCCCCCGCACCTGCTGAAGGAGGGAAAGGGACTGATCGACCCGTGCCCGCTGTGGGACGACGAGACCGGTGAGGCCTACCTCGTGCACGCCTGGGCCAGATCCCGCGCCGGCGTCAACAACCGCCTCACCGGCCACCGCATGCACCCCGACGGCACCACCCTGCTCGACGAGGGCAAGGTGATCGTCGACGGTGACCGCATCCCCGGCTGGTTCACCCTGGAGGGCCCCAAGCTCTACCGGCACGACGGCTGGTTCTGGATCCTCGCGCCGGCCGGCGGGGTGGAGACCGGCTGGCAGGGCGCCTTCCGCTCGCGCGGCTTCTTCGGACCGTACGAGGAGAGGATCGTCCTGGAGCAGAAGGACACCGACGTCAACGGGCCGCACCAGGGCGGCTGGGTGCGCACCCCGACCGGCGAGGACTGGTTCCTGCACTTCCAGCAGCGGGGCGCGTACGGCAGGGTCGTCCACCTGCAGCCGATGCGCTGGACGGAGACCGGCTGGCCGGTGATCGGGGACGAGGGCGCCCCCGTCGCCGTCCACCGCAGGCCCGACCTGCCTGCGCAGCCGCCCGCCGCGCCCGCCACCGACGACGACTTCCCCGGCGGACGGTACGGCCGCCAGTGGCAGTGGACCGCCAACCCCCGGGACGGCTGGGCCACCCAGCACTCCGCCGACGGGTTGCGGCTGACCTGCGTACGCTCGGCCGACGCCCACGACCTGCGCACACTGCCGAACGTACTCACCCAGCGGCTGCCCGGCGCACCGTGCGCGGCCGAGGTCGGGCTGCGGTTGGACGGCACCGGGCCGGGGGCGCGGGCCGGACTGGCGGTGCTCGGCGACGCCTTCGGCTGGATCGGGCTGGAGCGGGCGGCGGACGGGACGGTCCGGCTCGTGCACCGGTTCGCCGAGACCGCGGCGGTGACGGAGCGGGACGCCGAGCACCCGCGCCCCGCGCCCGAGGGGCGGGCCCGGCTGCGGATCGAGACCGGGCCGGGCGCACGCTGCCGCTTCGCCGCCGACACCGGGGACGGCTTCCGTCCCTCCGGTCCGGTCTTCACCGCCACGCCCTGGCGCTGGGTCGGCGCTCTGCTCGGCCTGTTCGCCGTCGCGCCCGAAGGGCCCGGGCACGCCGGAACGGCGGCCTTCACCCGATTCCGGATCGACCCCCTTTGACCCATCCGTACGCCTGTCGGGAGCCGCAATGACGCACCTCCGTAGCAAGCGCTTGCCATCCGCTCATGACCTCACCTCCCCCTCGAATCCGGAAGCAGAGAAGAGCAGACCGATGAAGAGCAGCATCCGCAGAAGCAGGCGCGCCGCCACGGCCGTCGCCCTGGGCTCCGTGCTCACGCTGGCCGCCACCGCCTGCGGTGACGACGGCAGCGGCGGCGCGGGCGGCAAGGGCGACGAGGGCTCCGGCAAGGGCACGATCACCTTCTGGGACAACAACGGAGGTGTCCGGACCGACATCTGGAAGCAGATCATCGCCGACTTCGAGCACAAGTACCCCGACATCAAGGTCAAGTACGTCGGTATCCCGGCGGCCGGCGCCCAGTCCAAGTACGACACCGCCATCCAGGGCGGCGGGCTGCCGGACGTCGGCGGTGTGGGCACGGCGATGCTCGCCGAGGTCGGGGCCCAGGGCGCGCTGGAGCCGCTGGACGGCCGGCTCGAGGGGAGCCCGCTGAACGGAAAGCTGAGCCGGAACCTGATCGACGTCAGCAAGGCGGCGGGCGGCGGGAACACGCTGTACCAGGTGCCGACCTCCGCGAACAACGGCACGCTGTGGTACCGGACCGACCTGTTCAAGAAGGCCGGCCTGGACGCGCCGACCACCTGGTCGAAGTTCTACGCGGCCGCCGACAAGCTCACGAACAAGGGCAAGAACCAGTTCGGCTTCACCATCCGCGGCGGCGAGGGCGCCATCGCGCCGGCCCTCGACGCGGTGTACGGCCAGACCGGGATCACGTCGTTCTGGAACGGCGACAGGACCACCGTCAACGACCCCAAGAACGTGGCCGCCCTCGAGAAGTACGTCGCGCTCTACAAGAAGGACACCCCGTCCGCCGACGTGAACAACGACTTCACGAAGATGGTCGCCCAGTGGGACAGCGGCACGATCGGCATGCTGAGCCACAACCTGGGCTCGTACCAGGACCATCTGAAGGCGCTGGGCAAGGACAGGTTCCGGGGCATTCCCAACCCCACGCTGGACGACGGCACCCGGGTGCAGGTGTCCAACCCGGTGGACGGGCTGAGCCTGTTCAAGTCCAGCAAGAACAAGGCGGCCGCCTGGAAGTTCATCGAGTTCGCCGTCTCCGCCGCGGAGAACTCCAAGTTCAACGAGTCGGCGGGGCAGGTCCCGGCGAACACCGACGCGGCCAAGGACGCGTGGATCCAGCGGGCCGAGCCGACGAAACTGGCGGCCGAGGCGCTGAACGGGGCCGGCACGAAGATCGTGCAGCTGCCGTACTACCTGCCGGACTGGAACACGATCTCCAAGACGGACAACGAGCCGAACTTCCAGAAGCTGCTGCTCGGGAAGATGAGCGCGAAGGAGTTCCTGGACACGCTGGCCGACCAGCTGAACAAGGCGCAGGCCGACTGGAAGAGCCACCACTGAGCTCGGGTGGTTTCCGTTGTGGGCGCGGCTGAGTGCCGTTGTGGCTGGTCGCGCCCACGCGGCGGAGCCGCATATCGATGCGGCCCCGCGCCCCTACGTAGGTTTCCCTCCCCCTGTTGAAAGGTGCACCTTCGTGTCCCTTACGCGCAGACAGGTAACACTGGCGGCGCTCGCCGCCCTCCCGCTCGGCCTCGACGCCACCGGCACCGCCCGGGCCGCCCCTCACCGTCGTACGGTCTACATCGCCGGTGACTCCACCGCCGCCCAGAAGTACGCCGACGCCGCCCCCGAGACGGGGTGGGGCATGGCGCTCCCCTTCTTTCTCGGGAAAGAGGTCCAGGTCGCCAACCGCGCTGTGAACGGGCGGAGTTCGAAGAGCTTCGTCGACGAGGGCCGGCTCGACGCGATCCTCGCGGAGATCCGGCCGCACGATCTGCTGATCATCCAGTTCGCGCACAACGACGAGAAGTCCGCCGATCCCACCCGCTACACCGAGCCCTGGAGCACGTACCAGGACTATCTGCGGCTCTACGTCGACGGGGCGCGGGCCAAGGGCGCCCGGCCCGTTCTCGCCACCCCCGCCGAACGGAGGAAGTTCGACGCCGACGGCAACGCGGTGCCGACCCACGGCGACTATCCGGCGGCGATGCGCGCGCTCGCCCAGGAGGAGCGCGTGCCGCTGCTCGACATCGAGGCGTTGTCGCTGGCGCTGTGGCAGAAGCTGGGGGTCGAGGCGACGAAGACGTACTTCAACTGGACGGCCACCGAGCAGGACAACACGCACTTCAACCCGCCGGGGGCCATCGCCGTGGCCCGGCTCGTGGCGCAGGAGCTGCTGCGCACCCGGGTGCTGGCCCGGCACGACGTCGTCCGGCTGCACGAGGACATTCCGACCTCCTGGATCACCTGGCCACCCGCAAGCTGAGGAGACCCGCACAGTGCGCACACAGAAATGTCATGGACGTGTCATAACTACCCTTGTCGGCTGCGCCGCCCTCGGGCTCTCCGTCACCGGCACCGCCTCCGCCCAGCCCCGGCACCCGGACCCCGCCCACCAGACCCTCGCGGCGAACGACGGCTGGGCCGCCCACGGCACCGGCACCACCGGCGGCGCCGCCGCCGACTCCGCACACGTCTACACCGTCACCACCTGGGACGCCTTCAAGGCCGCCCTCGCCGACGGCGGCACGGCACCCAAGATCATCAAGGTGAAGGGCACGATCGACGCCGACGGCCCGAGCTGTGCGTCGTTCGCGGTGCCGGGCTACGACTTCGACGCCTACCTGAAGAAGTACGACCCGGCCGTGTGGGGCCGCGACAGGACCCTGGACGCCGAGCCCGACGACAGCCCCGAGGGCCTGCGCCGGGCCTCCGCCGCCCACCAGGACGCGTACATCAAGGCGGACGTCCCGGCCAACACCACCATCATCGGCGTCGGCGAGAACGCCGGCTTCAAGGGCGCGAGCCTGCAGATCAAGGGCGTGGACAACGTCATCGTCCGCAACCTGGGCTTCGAGAGCCCCCTCGACTGCTTCCCGCAGTGGGACCCGACCGACACGGCCGACGGCAACTGGAACTCCGAGTACGACAGCGCCGTGATCTACGGGTCCACCCATGTGTGGATGGACCACGACACCTTCACCGACGGCGACCACCCGGACAGCACCCTCCCGCACTACTTCGGGCGGATCTACGAGCAGCACGACGGCGAACTCGACATCGTCAAGGGCGCCGACTACGTCACCGCCTCCTGGAACGTCTTCGCCGACCACGACAAGACGATCCTGATCGGCAACAGCGACAGCGCCTCGACGGCCGCCGTGGACCGCGGCCACCTCAAGGTGACCTTCCACCACAACCTGTTCTCGAACCTGGTCGAGCGCGCCCCGCGCGTCCGCTTCGGACAGGTCGACTCCTACAACAACCACTTCGTCGCGGGCGACGGCTACTCCTACAGCTACGGCATCGGCATGGAGTCCCAACTGGTCGCCGAACACAACGCGTTCACCCTGCCCGCGGGGGCCGACGCGGGGCACGTGCTGAAGAAGTGGAAGGAGGCACCGGTCACCGCCGACGACAACTACGTCAACGGCACCCTGACCGACCTGATCGCGGTGCACAACGCCCAGGTCCCGGGCGAGGTCCTGCAGTCCGGCGCGGGCTGGACGCCGACCCTGCGGACGAAGGTCGACGCGGCGAAGGCGGTGCCCTGCATCGTCGACCGCAACGCGGGCGCCGGCCACCTGCGCTGACGCACCCTCACGCGCCCCGGGCCGGGGCGCCCGCCCCGGCCCACCCCTCCCCATGAGCCGCACTGCGAAGGAGCATCCGCATGCCCTCGCCCCAGCACCGCCCGGCACCCCTGTCCAGAAGGGGCTTCCTCGCGGCGAGCGCCGCCGCCGCGCTCGGCCTCGCGACCGCCGTCCCCGCGCACGCGCACGCCACCGGCGGCCGGCGCCCCTTCGGCCGGTACGGATCACCGGCCCGCCGCCTCACACCGACCACCCTGTACGTCGACCCGCACGGCCGCGGCGACTTCACCGGTGTCCAGACCGCCGTGACCGCCGCGACCGGCACCGGCTGGACCCTGGTCCTCGCCCCGGGCACCTACCGGGAGACCGTCGCCCTCGACGCCACCCGCACCGAGGCGACCTGGATCGGAGCCTCGGAGGACCCCCGCGACGTGGTGATCGTCCACGACAACGCCAACGGAACGCCGAAGCCGGACGGCTCCGGCACGTACGGCACCACCGGCTCGGCCACCACCCTCGTCCAGGCCGACGGCTTCACCGCCCGCTGGATCACCTTCGCCAACGACTGGCTGCGCGCCGACCATCCCGACATCACCGGCACCCAGGCGGTCGCCATCAAGGTGCAGGGCGACCGCAGCGCGTTCACCCACTGCCGGTTCCTCGGCCACCAGGACACCCTGTACGCCGACTCGACGGCGCTCGGCACCTTCGCCCGGCAGTACTACGCCCACTGCTACATCGAGGGCGACGTCGACTTCGTCTTCGGCCGGGCGACGGCCGTGTACGAGCACTGCCACTTCCGCACCCTGAACCGCACCGACCTGGCGGCGGCCCCGTACGGTTTCGTCTTCGCCCCCTCCACGGCCCGCGCCAACCCCCGCGGCTACCTGGTGACACGCGGCCGCGTCAGCAGCGAGGCCCCCGACGGCTACTACAAGCTGGCCCGTCCCTGGGTCCCGGGTTCCGACCCCACCGCCCGCCCGATGCTGACCGTGCGCGACACCTGGCTCGGTCCCGGCATCGACGCGGCGACGCCGTACACCGACATGTCGGCCGCCTACCCCTGGCAGAGCCAGCGCTTCGCCGAGTACCGCGACACCGGCCCGGGCGCGGAGATCACCCTCCCGGACAACCGCCCCCAACTCACCGCCGAGCAGGCCCGGTCGGCGACCCGGGAGACCTACCTCGGCGACTGGACGCCGTGGAAGAAGTGCTGACGGCATGCGCAGACGCACCGTTCCCAGAGACTGAGCGGGAGTGAGTCCTGGTGCCAGGACTCGTGCTCTCGTTGCCGTACCGCTTGCCCGACTCGCCATCGGCCGGACAGAACCAGCGTGCGGCCTCGCACCGGCTGCGCCACTCGGCCTCGCCCAGGTGGGCGGCGTCCAGGTTGTGCCGGGCGCGCAGCAGCTTCTTACCGCCGCGCACCACTGGCACACGCCCGGCCTGCCACTTCGCGCGTTCATGTTCCAGCCGGTTTTCGAGCAGGTGCAGGCGCCGGGACTTGGCGAACCACTCCCTCTTCGAGCGATAACCGCCCGCCCGCCCGGTCGGCCGCCCGAGCCCTTGGCCCCGATGGGCAACGACAGCCGGTACGCGATCGCGTCCACACCTGCCTGGAGGTGCTGGAGGTGGGCGAGCTGACCGCGTCGGGCCGGCGCCCACTGGTCGTGTGTGGCCTTGGTGATGCTGCCCGCCCAGCGTGAGGAGGACTCACCGGTGAGAGCCCGCTTGCGCCGCGCCCACCCGTCACTGTCATGGTCCAGGCCCGCCGCACAACGGGCCTACAGATCCCGGCAGGCCAGAGAGCCGAGCAGGTCACCGACCAGACGCAGCACCTCCTCGTCCCGCCCGGTCAGCCCCTTCAGGCTGTCACGGACCGCTACCCCGGACGGGCCCGGCACCACGAACGAAGCCGCCACCACGCGCAACCCGCTCATCGCCCCCCCCTCGCGCGGCTCGAAGATCCGTCACCGCACCCAACGAACACCACCCGCAAAGGTCACGCATTCGACGCAAGAACTCCCGTTCCCCACTCAGGCGCACCTGCATGATCCGTCCCAGACACTCACTCATGCACACCACAACGCGCCCAAGCACTGTCACGAGGCAGCAGTTCACAACCCCGAAGCCGGACGGCTCGGGCACCTACGGCACCGCGGGCCCGGCCACCTTCGCCTCGGCGGCACCCGGTCTGACGGTCCGCGACGTGACGATCGCCAACGACTGGCGGGTTCGGGGATCAGGGACGCCAGTCGCCGAGGCAGGCCGCCGGGATGTGCGACCCCTCGACGACGTCCCTGACGACGGGGAGCACCACCATCGGCGCCACGACGAACCGACGGGCCACGGTCGGCCCTCACACGGACGTCATATCCTGTTGCCCTGGCGTGCTTTGGGAACGAGGACGCGATCGGGGGAACCTGTGGACGTACGCGTGAAGGTCCGCGTCACCGACGGTGCCGACGACGGTGACGCCGCCGACGAGACACGCTCGCTGCTCGCCTGGCTCGCCGACGAGGACGAGCTGCGCGGCAGAGTCACCCCCCAGGAGGGGCCACCGGTGCCCGGCACGCTGGGGCCGGTCCTTGACGGCCTGGTGGTCGCGCTCGGTTCGGGCGGTGCGGCCACCGGACTCACCACGGCCCTGGTGGCCTGGATCCGCGGCCGGCACGGCGACGTCACCGTCAAGGCGACCCGGGCCGACGGCGCGTCGCTGGAGATCTCCACGAAGCTGGTCCGGCCGATGACACCCCAGGAGCTGGGCGCCTTCGTGACCGACGCTTCCCGGCTGCTGGAGGGCGGCCGGGACGTGGACGGCAGCGGATCATGACCTCCCGGCCCGCCGAGTCACCCACCGTCTCGGTGCCCGCCGTCGCGCTGGCGTCCTCGGGTGCACGGGTGCTCCTCATCGGGACCGGTACCCACCAGGGGCCGACACTGACCTCCGTACCGGCGGTGCCGCGCAGTGTCGAAGCCCTCGCGGCCACTCTGGTCCAACGCTGCGGGGTGACCCGCGACCGGCTCCGCACCCTCATCGACCCGGCGGACGCCCGCACCATGGCCCTGGCCGTGGCCGAGGCGGCGCAGGAGGCCGAGAGCACTCTGCTCGTGTACTACGTGGGGCACGGTCTCATCGGCCCCGGTGACGAGCTGTACCTCGCCGCCGCCGCCACCGACCGGCTCACCCCGGGCCTCGCCGCACACCAGGCGCTCCCGTTCTCCGCCCTGCGGGAGGCGCTCACCCTGTGCCGCGCCGCTTCGGTCGTCGTCGTCCTGGACTGCTGCTTCTCCGGCCGGGCCCGGATGGGCACCACCACTCCCCAGCCCGCGGCCTTCACCCTGCCCGCCGGGCACGGGATGTATCTGCTGGGCTCCGCCGAGCAGCTCGCGCTGGCCCCCGAGGACGCCGAACACACCGCCCTCACGGGAGAGCTCATCAGCCTCCTGAAGGACGGCGATCCGCGTGCGCCGCGCCTGCTCACCCTGGACGACGTCTACGACCACCTGTTCCGCGCGCTCCGGGCGCGGCACGGGCCACTGCCGCGCCGCCAGGCCGGCGACCGCTCCGGCGGCCTGGTCATCGCCGTCAACGCGGCCGCACCCACGCCCGGTGAACCGGACGGCGCCGCGGCCGAGGAGCCGGCGCCCGGCCCGTGCCCGTACCCGGGCCTCGACGCGTTCACCGTCGACGACGCCGACTTCTTCCACGGCCGCGAGGAGCTGGTCGACGAGCTGCTCCGCGGCTGCCGCCAGGCCGTCGAGCAGGGTCGGCCACTGGCGGTGGTCGGGCCGTCCGGCGCAGGCAAGACGTCACTGCTGCAGGCCGGCCTGCTCGCGGCCCTGCGAGCCGGAAGCCCGCTGCTGCCGGGTTCGGCGGCCTGGCCCTGTGCCGTCCTGACCCCCGGCGAGCACCCCCTGCGCGGTCTGGCCGCCGCGCTGCGTCCCGACGGCGCGGCGGAGGACACCGACACGCAGGAAGAGGCCCCGCAGCGGGCCGTCGGCTGGGTCCGCGACGTCGTCCCGGACGGCGGGCGGCTGGTCCTGGTCGTGGACCAGCTGGAGGAGCTGTTCACCGCCTGCCGCAGCCCGTCCGAACGAACGGGATTCCTGGCCGCGTTGACGGCCCTGGCCGACGCCGGGACCCTGGTGGTCGCCGCCCTGCGCGCCGACTTCTACGGGCACGCCCAAGCCCTGCCCGAGCTGGCCTCCGTCCTGCGGGCCAACCAGGTGCTCGTCGGCCCCATGCGGCAGGAGGAACTCCGGGCCGCGATCGAGCGCCCGGCCGAGGCCGCCGGCCTGGAACTCGACGAGGGCCTGGTCGACCTGCTCATCCACGAGCTGGGAGCCGCCCGGCTCGACCGGTCGCAGACGGGGACGCTGCCGCTGCTCTCGCACGCGCTGTGGGCCACCTGGCGACACCGGCGCGGCAGACTGCTGACCATCGCCGGCTACCGCGACAGCGGGGGCATCGACAGCGCCATCAGACGGACCGCCGACGAGACCTACGAGCGCCTCGACGACGCCGGCCGTGCCGCCGTACGCCGGATGCTGCCCCGGCTGGTGCGCATCGACGACGACGCGCCGGACACCAGCCGCCCCGTCGACCGGACCGTGCTGCTGGACGGATTACCGGAACCGCGGGCGGGCGAGCGCGCACTGCACCGGCTGGCCGCCGCGCGGCTGCTGGTCCTCGACGAGCGGACCGTCCGCATCAGCCACAACGCCCTGCTGAACGCCTGGCCGTTGCTCCGGCAGTGGATCGACGCGGACCGCGACTGGCTGCGCACCCGCCAGCAGGTCGCCGCCGACGCCGCCGTCTGGTGGGAGGCGGACAGGGACCCCTCCCTGCTCTACCGCGGCCCCCGGCTCGCCGCCACCCGGGAACGCCTCGAGACCGCGGGCCTGACCGACCCCGCCGGGCGGGACGGGTACGCCCAACTCGAGCCGGGGCTCGCCGAGTTCCTGGACCAGTCGGTGCGTCAGGAACGGCGTTCGGTGCGCATCCGCAGGGCGGTCGTCGCGTGTCTGTGCGTGCTGGCGCTGCTGGCCGGGGCGGGCGGGATCACGGCCTGGGTGGCGGGGCAGCGGGAGGCGGACCAGCGGCGGCATGCCGTGGCCCGGCTGGTCGCGGAGGAGGCGGAGGCGTTCCAGGAGACCCGGCCGGGACTGGCCAAGCAGCTGAGCATGGTCGCGTACCGGCTGGACCCGAGCGCCGGCACCGCGCCCATGATCGCCGCCATGGAGAAGCCGGGCGCCTACCAGGCGGACGCCCCCGCCGGGGACATCTCCCTCGACGCCGACGGCGCCAGGCTGGCCATCTCGACCGGTTCCGACGTGGTCCTGCGGGACTTGGCCCATGGCGACGTGGAACCGGGCCACCTGGGGCAGATGCGGGCCGGGGCGGTGGCACTGAGCCCCGACGGCCGGCTCCTTGCCGCTGTACGGGCGGGTGCCACGGGAAGCGGGTCGCTGGGGCTGTGGGACGTCACCAGCCTGGACAAGCCGCGTTCCATCACCGTGCCCGGGCCGCGGGAGGCCCGGATCCTGTCGCTGGCCGTCGGTCACGACGGCCGCACGCTCGCCGCAGGCCGCGTCGACGGCGGCATCGAGCTGTGGGACGTCTCCCGCCGGACCGCGCCGCACCTGCTGCGCACCCTGCACGGCCACACCGGCGATGTCGACTCACTCGCCTTCGCTCCCTCCGGGAGCCTGATGGCCAGCGCGGGCAAGGACGGCACGGTACGGCTCTGGGACACGGCGAACCAGGCTCGCACCACAGCGCAGGCGACCCTGCCAGGCTTCAGGACGGGGACCCAGACGGATGAACTGAAGGACAAGGCACTGCACCGCGTCGCCTTCAGCCCGGACGGACGGTTCCTGGCCGGTCCAGGGGACGGGAAGAACGTCCTCGTCCGCCTCTGGAAGGTGCGGGGCCGGGCGAAGCCGACGTCGGCGGGGACGGCGACCGACAGCTGGGCGACCAGCTGTGTGACCGACATGGCCTCGGTCGCCTTCAGTCCGGACGGCAAGGCCATCGCCACCGCCTGCGGTCACACCACCTCCCTTTGGGGAGTCACCGCACCGTCGAACCCGTGGAGGGGCGCCGAGCTGCAAGACAGCACCGACGCCGACGGGATGGTCGGTCCCGCACTCTTCACTCCGCAGGGCCACCAGCTGCTGCGGGCGAGCGGACGCGGCGTCCTGCTGTGGTACGTGGAGAACACCATACGGCCCGCCGCTGCAGCCAGCTTCGGCGAGAGCATCTCCGGCTTCCAGACGACCACGATGGTCAGCGGCGGCGCTCGGCGACTGCTGGTCATCCACGGTGCCGACGCCGGTACCCTGTGGGACCTGCCCCGCGACCGGATATTGCACAAGCCCCTGGCGAAGCTGCCGGGCAGCGGAGACATCGGTGCGGAGGGGGCCGCCTTCAGCCCCGACGGACGGATCCTCGCGCTCAGCGAACTGAGCGGTGACAGGCGCGTCGTCAGACTTCGTGACACCACTCGGTCCGGCGCACCGGTCCTCGCTACCATCAAGGACATCGCAGACGGTGTCCAGGACATCTCCTTCAGCCCCGACGGCCGCCTGCTGGCTGTCGCCGACAACAACAACGATCCCCACCTCAGGAACGAGCCACCCTCGGTGAGGATGTTCGACGTCAGCACCGTCTCCCACCCGCGGCGGACGGCGTCGATGAAGGAGGAGGTCTTCAGCGTCACCTTCGCTCCCAAGGGCCGACTCCTGATCGCCAACACCAGGGACAAGCTGTTGTCCTGGACCGTCGCGGACCCACGGCATCCGGTCGCCCGGCCCACCCGGTGGCTCACCCCGGGCGCCACGGTGTCCCAGTCAGCCTTCCGCCCCGACGGCAAGCTGCTCGCCGCTACCGACACCCAGGACGTCACACGCCTATGGTGGGTCGAGAACGGACAGATCGCCAAGAACCCCGTCGCCGTGATGCGCACGATCGGATCGGGATCAGGCATCGCGTTCAGCCCTGACGGCCGGACCCTCGCCCTGAGCAGCTCGGGCGACCCGGACAACGCGACCGGCAGCGTGAAGAACCACATCGAGTTGTGGGACGTGCGCAACCCTGGAACCCCGGTGGACCAGGCCGGGTTCGCCTACGACCTCGGAAGCCTCACGGGCTTCGGGAGCCTGTCGTACAGCCCACGCGGGAAGCCCCTGCTGGCTGCGGCCGGGGAGAAAGTCAATGTCTGGTCCATCAACACCCCGGACCTGAAGTACATCCTCTGCAAGAGCATCGGTGACGTCATCAAGCCGAACGAGTGGAAAGCCTACGTCCCCGGCGAACCGTACGACCCCCCGTGCAAGTGACCGCCCCCAGCCCCCTCGCTGAACCGGTGTGTATCGATCGGGTAAACCATCTCGCCCCCCACAGCGTGACGCGCGTAGAAACCTGTCATGCATAAATCACTGCGGATCGCGGCGGCCACCGCCGCCTGCGCCCTCGCCGGGGGCGTCCTCTACGGCGCCGGCGCGGCCACCGCCGGTCAGTCCACGGCGAACTCCACCCACGAGCCCTACAACATCGGGCTCCTGGTGAAGGACATCGACACCTACTACGGCACCACGGCGGACGCCAATGGCGTGTACCAGGCGTCCCCGGACAGCCCGTACGCCAAGGACCTGGCACGTCTCGACTCCGCCGCCGAGCGGTACATCGACAAGGCGGCGCGCAAGGCGCACCACCGGCACCGGAAGCCCGCGGTCGTCTTCGACATCGACGACACGCTGCTGCTCAGCCTCGACTACGAGAAGCGGTACAACTACACGTACAACGGCACCACATGGGCCGACTACGTGAACAAGGCCGACCGCCCGGCCGTCTTCGGCAGCCCGGAGCTGGTCCGGTACGCCGAGTCCAAGGGGGTCGAGGTCTTCTACAACTCGGGCCTGAGCGAGGCGCAGCGTTCCGCCGCCGTGGAGAACCTGAAGAAGGTCGGCGCCGATGTGAACCTCGACGCCGACCACATGTTCCTCAAGGACAAGGCGAACCCGCCGGCCTACCTGAGCGCCTGTGCCACCCCGGGTACCTGGAACTGCACCACGGTCCAGTACAAGTCCGGTACGCGGGGGCACATCGAGGACGACCTCGGGTACGACATCATCGCCAACTTCGGCGACCAGTACTCGGACCTCGACGGCGGCCACGCCGACCGCACGTACAAGATCCCGAACCCGACGTACTTCGTCAGCTAGGGGTCTTCACCGGCCTGATCGACTCCAGGGTCGGGACGACCGGTTCGATCGTGCCGTCGGCGGCGAACCGCATACGGTCGACCGTCGTCTCGCGGTGCATACCGTCGCCGCCCGCCCTGCCGGGGCCGTTGAGTGCGAACCGGTGGTAGACGATGTACCAGTCGTCGGTGCCGGGCACGTTCACCACGGAGTGGTGGCCGGTGGCGAGGATGCCGTACTCGGGACGCTTGGACAGGATCGTCCCCCGCTTGGTCCACGGGCCGAGCGGGGACGGTCCCGTCGCGTAGGCCACGTGGTAGTTCTCGCTGCGGGTGTCGTCCTCGGACCACATGAAGTAGTACGTGCCGTTCCGCTTGATCACGAAGGAACCCTCACGGAAGTTGTCCGTGGTGATGTCCTTCACCTTCGACGGGTCGTACGACGTCATGTCGTCGTTCAGCGGGACCACGTAGGCGTGCCCGTTGCCCCAGTAGAGGTACGACCGGCCGTCGTCGTCCGTGAACACGGCCGGGTCGATCATCTGGCCGGACAGCTTGCCCTTGGCGACGAGCGGTTTGCCGAGGGCGTCCTTGAACGGGCCGGCGGGGGAGTCGGCGACCGCGACCCCTATCTGCTGCTCCGCGCAGAAGTAGAAGTAGTACTTGCCGTTCCGCTCGGCGATCGCCGGCGCCCAGGCGTTCTTGTCCGCCCAGGAGACGTCGGGGCCGAGGTCCAGGATCACGCCGTGGTCCTTCCAGTGGACCAGGTCCTTCGAGGAGTACGCCTTGAAGCTGGTGCCGCTCCAGCCCTGGAAGCCGTCGGTGGTCGGGTAGATCCAGTACTCGCCGTTCAGGTAGTGCACGTCCGGGTCGGCGTTCAGACCGGGCAGGATCGGACTGCGGGTGCGGACCGCCTCCACCGTCCAGGTGCGGGTGGTGCCGTCCGCCGCCGTCACCGTGTACGTCTGCGGTGTGCGGAAGTCGCGCCGCGTGCCGGATCCCGGGCTGACCCGGGCGCCCTCACCCACCCACAGCTTCGGTGCCAGCCGGGACAGGTCGGCGTCCGGCCGCATCGGGAGTACGACCTTCGACGCCGGCTCGGTGACGACGGCGTACCCCTTCTGGTCCTTCGCCGTGGCGTCCACCACGGAGGTGGAGGTGCTCGGGTAGGCGGCCAGCAGCCGGTCGTACTCCGCCTGCGTCACCGGCATCACCGTGCCGTGCCGGGGGCTCGCCGGAAGCTGGTAGTCCTTGGACATCGTCCACTTGCCCGAGTCGAGGTCGGTGGTCTCGAAGGGGACGTAGCCGCGCAGTCCGTACTCGTCGATGAACAGGTACCACTTCTTCTCGGTGTTCGACTTGAACACCGTCGGGCCTTCTCCGCGCTCGATGGACCCGCTGCCGATGCAGTCCGCGACGAAGTCGTACTTGGTGCTGGTCAGACTGGCCGACTTCTCCCCGGTGATGAACTTCGAGCAGGGCGAGCTGGAGGAGGGGTCCCGCTCGTCCTTGGTGTACCGGTAGTAGGAGTCCTTGTACTTGACCACGGTGGAGTCGATGACGGAGTAGCCGGGGTCGTCCCAGACCTTCGGCGCGCTGAAGGTGCGGAAGTCCTTCGTCGTCGCGTACATCATCTTGTTGTACGTCGAACCGGTGTGGTCGGGGTCGTCGTCGGCGTACAGCTTCGACGCCCAGAAGACGACGTACTCACCGAGGGAGTCGTCCCAGTAGGCCTCCGGAGCCCAGGTGTTGCCCGCGTTGTCGGGGGCGACCTTCACCAGGCGCTGGTCGGTCCAGTGCACCAGGTCGGTGGACTCCCAGATCATGATCGACTTGCTGCCGTGCCGCTGGACGTAGTCCCAGCTGCCGCTGCTGTTGTCGTACATCCTGAGGTCGGTGGCGATCAGGTAGAACTTGTCGCCCTTCGGGGAGCGGATGACGAACGGGTCGCGCAGCCCCTTCTCGCCGATGGTGGAGGTCAGGACGGGCTTGCCCGCGTTCAGTTCCCGCCAGTGCAGCGGGTCGTTGCCCCGGCTGAGGGCGTAGCGGATCTGCTCGCCGTCGGCGGTGCCCTCGCCGGTGAAGTAGGCGAAGAGGTAGCCGGCGTACTTGGGGTGTTTCACGGGTGGGGCTCCTGAGTGCGCGGTGCCCGGCGGGGCGGCGAACAGGGTGAGCAGAAGGGCGAGACAGGCGAGGAACACGGCTCTGCGGCGCATGGGCAGTCCTGTCGGAGCATGGTGGATTCTGTTTGGTGTTGCGCCTCGGAGTGTTACCAGTGGGAAACGGCACGTCAATCGATGAGAGCGGGATGAGAACCGCCGAAACTTTCGATCCTCCCGCCCGGCCCGGCACCCTCTTGTCACCGGCGCCGGACATCGGCCGGGCGATGGACCGTGCACGCCGGCGATTCGGTTCCCGGGAGACACCGAACCGAGGGCCGCGCGGGTGAATGTCCTGACGGCCGGCGCACCGGAAAAGCCCTCCTCCCGGCTGATCGGCATACTGTCCCAATGCGGATGCAGCACAAGATTCCCGCCTTGATCCACCAAACCTGGAAAGACACCGATGTGCCCCCGGAATGGGCGGTGTGGGCCGACTCCTGGCGTCGGCGCCACCCCGGCTGGGGGTACCGTCTGTGGACCGACGCGGACAATCGCGCATTCCTCCAGGAGCACTATCCGTGGTTCCTGCCCGTCTACGACGGCTATCCGGAAGCGATCATGCGGGCCGACGCAATTCGCTATTTCCTGCTCGACCATTTCGGCGGGCTCTACGTCGATCTGGACTTCGAGTGCCTCAGTCCCGTCGACGACATCCTTGACGGGCGCGAACTCGTCCTCGGCTGCGAACCGGAGGCGCACACACGGCTGCTGCTGGCCCGCCGGCGCGGATTCGGCCGCATCGTCGGCAACGCGTTCATCGCGTCACGGCCGGGCCACCCCTTCTGGGCCCATGTGCACCGGCAGTTGGTGGGCTCCCACAAGTCGCCCAGCGCGCTCGACGCCACCGGCCCCTTCTTCCTCACCAGGGCGGTCGACAGCGTCCCGGATCCCGCCTCGATCACGGTCCTCGGCCCGGAAATCCTCTACCCGGAGGTGAGCCCGTACGCGGCAGAACTGTTCGGCCCGCAGAACGCCGACTACGAACGCGCCTACGCCGTGCACCACTGGTCCGGCAGCTGGGTGGCGGACGCCCCCGCGGGCCCCCGGACCTCCGCCGGCAAACGCTACCCGTTCTGGACGAGCCAGGAGCTGCACCCCCTGGCCGACGGCATGCTCAGCCTCGACGCGCAACGCCGCCGCTGGGCCTCGGGCGCGCCCGCGCCGACGGTGTCCTGCCTGATGGTGACCAAGGACCGCTCGTCGACGGCCCGTCGCGCGATCAGCTGCTTCCGCGCGCAGACCTACCCGAACCTGGAACTGGTCGTCGTCGAGGACGGCACGGACGACGCCCTCGAACGGCACATCCGTGAGCAGGGCGACCCGCGGATCCGCCACCACCGGCTCCCCCCGGAGGGACGGACGTTGGGCGAACTGCGCAACGAGGCGGTGGACCGGGCGACCGGGCCCTACGTCTGCCAGTGGGACGACGACGACCTGTACGACCCGGAGCGGGTCGAGACCCAGATGGCGGCGATTCTCGCGCTGGGCGTCGACGCCTGCTTCCTCGCCCGTGAACGGCTGTGGTGGCCCGCCCGGCGCAAGCTCGCGATCTCCTGCGCGCGCGTCTGGGAGGGGTCGATGGTGTGCGCCAAGGACCGGCTGCCGCGTTACCCGGCACTGCGCCGGGGCGAGGACACGCCGGTGGCGGAAGGGGTGGTCCGCGGCTGCCGTGTGGTGTCGGTCGACGCGCCCGAGCTGTACACCTATGTGTGTCACGGCGGCAACACGTTCGACGAGTCCCATTTCGCGGAGCACTTCGACGTGGCGACCGAGATCTGGGCCGAACCCGGCGCCTATGCCGAGCGATTGCAGGCCATGGCGGCCCGGATGCCGATCGAACCGAAGGACATCGCCCATGCCGAGGCGGGCCGGGCCGGCACCCCGGCCCGCGTCCAAGGACCGCGGACGGCCGTGGAGCCGGCCCCGGAACCGGCGAGCGAGCGGCCACGGGTGCTGGTGCTCACCCCCGTCAAGGACGCGGCCGCGTTCCTGCCCCGCTATCTGGAGAGCCTTCGCGGCCTGGACTACCCGCGCGAGGCCCTCTCCCTCGGCCTGCTGGAGGGCGACAGCAGGGACACGACACGAGAGCTGCTCCGGCAGGCCCTGCCCGGCCTCGAGGCGGAGTACCGGCGGGTCACCCTGGTGCACCGCGACTTCGGCCTGCAGCTCGAGGGCCCCCGCTGGGAGCCGGGCGTCCAGCGCCGGCGCCGGTCGGTGCTGGCCAGGGCCCGCAACCATCTGCTCTCCCGGGCCCTCGCCGACGAGGAGTGGGCGCTGTGGCTGGACGTCGACGTCACCGACCATCCGGCCGACCTGATCCAGCGTCTCCTCGGCGCGCGCAAGGACATCGTCGTCCCGCACTGCGCCACCACGGCGGGCGGACCCACGTACGACCTCAACACGTTCGTCCTGCACCGCGGGGCCGGCACGCTCGACTGGTCCCGGTGGCTTCGCGACGGCATCCTGCAGCCCCCGAAAGGGTTCGGCCGGACCTACCTCGACGAGTTGCGGGGACAGGGGCTGGTCCGAGTCGACTCCGTGGGCGGCACGGCACTGCTGGTCCGCGCCGACCTCCACCGCGACGGCCTGACCTTCCCTTGCTTCCCGTACCGGCACCTCATCGAGACCGAGGGCCTGGCCGCGATGGCCCGGGACATGGGCACCGCCTGCTGGGCCCTGCCCGACCTGGAAGTAGTGCACCCGCACCACGCACCGGACCCGGTGGGCGCCGGGGCCGTGTCCCCGTCCTGACGGCACTCGCCCGCTCCGTCACTTGGAGTAGCGTCTTTGACACGGAAAGTAAGTAAATCCTACGGTGGCGCCACTGCACCGGTCGCGAAAGCACCGGCCCCGCAGGGCAGCTCCCCACCCTCGACAGAGAGGACCCACCGTGAAAACCCGTGTCCTATCCTCGCTGGCCCTCCCCGCCGCACTGGCGACCGCCGGACTGCTGAACGGCGCGGAGGCGGCCTATGCCGCAGCCGCCGCTTCGGACTCCCTCGCCCCGTCGGCGACCCACGGACACCCGGACCAGGCCATGGGCGGCGTCGCCGTCACCTCCGGGTACGAGCACCCGTGCACGCCCATCGGCAACATGACCATCACCGACTACATCCACTGCTGCACGCCGATCGGCAACATGACCATCACCGGCTACCATCACCACTGCTGCGCCCCCATCGCCAACCTCACGTTCTGCGACTACGGGCACCACGGGCACCTGTTCCCCTTCGAGGGCTAGGAGCGTCGACGGCGCTCCATCACGAGTGGGTCGACGGCGCTCCACCACGAGTGGGTCGACGGCGCTCCACCACGAGTGGGTCGACGGCGCTCCACCACTAGTGGGTGGTCCGGCGGGTCCGCTGCGGCGCGGCCGTCCAGCAGGACGTGAGGGGGCCGCCGGCAGCCGTCCCGCCCCGCCCTGTCCCTTCCCGTTTCCGTTCTCGTCCCGAAGCGAAAGACGGCGCATGCCCCAGAGATCCGAACCCGTGGTTTCGGTGGTCGTCCCGTGCCACGACTACGCCCGCTACCTGCCCGAGGCAGTGTCCAGTGTTCTCGCCCAGACGTTCGAGGACTGGGAGCTGGTCATCGTCGACGACGGCAGCACCGACAACACCGTCGAGGTGACCGAGGGCCTGATCGCCCGCCACCCCGACCGGCGCATCAGACTGCTCCAGCAGGCCAACGCCGGGGTCTCCGCCGCGCGCAACACCGGAATCGAGGCCGCCGCCGGCCGCTACATCCTGCCCCTGGACGCCGACGACGTGATCGCGCCCACGATGCTGGAGAAGACCGTCGCGGTGCTCGACGGCGATCCCCACGTCGCCATCGCCTCGACCGACGTGTTCACCTTCACCGACGACGACCTTCCCCCGCAGGTGATGCCTCTCCCCGCGTACAGCAGGGAGCTGCTGCTCCAGCGACTGATCATGTTCTACTGCTCGCTGTACCGCCGTGAGGCGTGGCGGGCCGTGGGAGGGTACGACGAGAACATGCGGGCCGGAGAGGACTGGGACTTCTGGATCGGCTGCGCCGAGCACGGCTTCGACGCGTACCACGTCCATGAGCCGCTGTTCGGGGCGCGCAACAAGGACACCGGACTGCATGTGGAAGCCGCCGAGAACGACCTGGCCATCCGGGCCCGCATCGTGGCCAACCACCCGGACCTGTTCAAGCCGATCACCCGCGGTTGGGCACACGCGGTGCTGAGCCGGGACTCGGAAGCCTGCCTGCGGGACGAGAACGTACCCGACGACATCCTCACCAGGGCCGCCGAGATGGACCAGTTCCTCGCCGCGGTCATGGCACTGCAGCGGACCACGCGGGTGCAGTACTACCACATCCGGCGTCTGGAGCAGGCGCTGGCCGCTCAGGGCGGAACCGTCAACCCGCCCGGTCAGGGAAGGGCACAGGCGCCGACGGCATCCGCCGTGTGACCGGGTGCGGCCGGTCCGGCAAAGGAGGAACGCCCCGCCGGTCGTCACCGGCGGGGCGTTCCCGTTGCCGGCCGAGGGGGGCTCAGGCCGGCCGTACGGCCGAGGGGGGCTCAGGCCGACACTTGTACAGACGCCGGAAACGAACACATGGTTGTTTCTGGAGTCGGTTCAGGAATCTCCGGCGCCCGAGCCGTGCGCCGCGAAATCGCCCCCCACGGCGTACTGCGCGGCGCCCGCGGCGCCCGCGGCGGTGTAGGTGTCGTCCTTCGCGTCCCGGCCGCCGCGCTCGTGGTCGTACTGTCCGGCGAAGACCCACTGGCCCGCGGGGACCGTACGGCCCTGCTTCAGCACCCAGGTGTAGACGAGGAAGCCGTCCTTCTCCTCCACCGTATGCGTGAAGTCGGCCTCCGGCAGGGAGCTCCAGGCGCCCGTCGTGGACACGCCGCCCGTCTGCGCCACCTTCAACCGCACGGTGAGCGCGGTCAGCTGCTTCGCGGTCTTGAGGGTGATGTTGCTCTGCGCCCAGAAGTCGTTGCTGTGCGGGTCGACCGAACCGTCCGACCACAGCGGGCCGTTCCGCGTGCCCCGACCGGCGGGCGCCCGCGTGGTGGCCGAGGGCTTCGGCGCCGGGGCCGTGGACGGGCTCGCCTCGTGGGAGGGCGGTGGGGTGCGGCTCGGAACGGCCGACGGGGTGGACGAGTGGACCGGCGGCCTCTTCGTGGCGTCCGGTGACGGCGTGGGCGTCGGTGAGACCGCGACCGTCTGCTGCGCGGGGGTGTCGTCCTTCACCGCGGACGCCACCGCGTAGCCGCCGACCGCGAGGACACCGGCCACCGCGGCCGTGGCGCCGACCACCCGGAACCACCCGAACGCCGGCGGGCGCGTCGCCCGGTGGTCGGGGTGGCCGCCGGCGGCCATGCCCCGCTCGATCCGGGCGAGAATCCGTGCCCGGTCGGGTTCGTGCGCCTCGGCCGCCTCGTGCAGCCGGGCGCGCAGCTCGTCATGCACGTCCTGCTGCCTCATCGGTTCCTACCTCCGGTCTCGCCGCCGCGCGCCATGGCGGCGTGCACCTTCCGCGAAGCGCTCTCGCTGCCGAGCAACCGCTGAAGTTCGGCCATTCCCTTCGACGTCTGGCTCTTCACCGTACCCACCGACACCCCGAGGGCCAGCGCGGTGTCCTTCTCCGACAGGTCGAACGCGTGCCGCAGCACGACGCACGCCCGCTTCCGGAACGGCAGCCTGCGCAGTGCCCCCTGCACGTCCACCATGCCGGCCACGTCGGGGTTCTCGGTCTTCTCCTCGCGGTGCGACCAGAACAGCGCGATCCGGCGGCGCTCACGCACCGCGCTGCGGATGCGGGTCCGGGCCAGGTTGGCGACGACGCCCCGGGCGTAGGCCACCGGGTGTTCGGCCGTGCGCACCCGGTCCCAGCGGTGCCACAGTGCCAGCAGCGCGTCCGCGGCCAGGTCGTCCGCGGCGTCCGGCTCGCCCGTCAGGAGGTGGGCGAGCCGGGAGAGTTCGGCGTAGTGCCGTTCGAAGAAAGCGTGGAACTCCTCGGAGGCGGCGTCGTCGACGACTGTGCCCACGGGGTACCTCTCTGTGCGTGTCACGTGAATGGCGTGTGACTGTCCGGGGGTGACCGGGACGAGACGGGGAAGCGTAGCAGCGATCAACTGTTCGGTTCGTGCGGGGTCTCGAACGCCGTGTGGCCGGTCGGCGCCCGATTCCGTAACACGGAGAAAACCTGAAACAGGTTCAACGAGGGAACAATCCAGCCAGCATCCGCAGACCGATCACCAGGCAACAGGGAGCAGCACCATGTCCGAGACGCAGAAGGTGGCCGGCCGGCCGAGCGCCGCGCCACCCGCGGCGAACGGTGTCGACCGTTACTTCAGAATCTCCGAACGGGGATCGACCCTCGGCCGGGAGATACGCGGCGGCTTCGCCACCTTCTTCACCATGGCCTACATCCTTGTCCTGAATCCGATCATCCTGGGCAGCGCCAAGGACAAGTTCGGCCACACCCTCGACACCGGCCAACTGGTCACCGCCACCGCCCTGGTGGCCTGTGTGATGACGATCATCATGGGCGTCGGCGGCAACCTCCCGCTCGCCATCGCCGCCGGCCTCGGCCTCAACGCGGTCGTCGCCTTCCAGCTCGCTCCGCTGATGAGCTGGGCCGACGCGATGGGCCTCGTCGTCCTCGAGGGCATCCTGATCTGCGTGCTGGTCCTCACCGGTCTGCGCGAGGCGATCATGAACGCCATCCCGCAGCAGCTCAAGCAGGCCATCGGCGTCGGTATCGGGCTGTTCATCGCCTTCATCGGCTTCGTCGACGCCGGGTTCGTCAGCCGGATCCCCGACGCCGCGAACACCACCGTGCCCGTACAGCTCGGCGCCGTCGGCCGGCTCACCGGCTGGCCGGT
Organism: Streptomyces sp. NPDC001348; assembly: GCF_053597535.1. Classification (NCBI taxonomy): domain Bacteria; kingdom Bacillati; phylum Actinomycetota; class Actinomycetes; order Kitasatosporales; family Streptomycetaceae; genus Streptomyces; species Streptomyces sp. NPDC001348. The sequence goes on from NZ_JBSFIK010000021.1 coordinate 52,045, forward strand.
CCTGGTGTTCTGTCTCGGCGTACTGCTCACCATCGCGCTGCTCGCCCGCAAGGTGAAGGGCGCGATCCTGATCAGCATCCTCACCATGACGGTCGTCGCGATCGTCATCAACTCCGTCGCCGACATCAAGAGCTGGGGCCTGACCACCCCGAAGGTCCCCGACCGGATCGTGGCCGCCCCCGACTTCGGACTCGTCGGTCACTTCAGTCTGTTCGGCGGCTTCGCCAAGGCCGGGGTGCTCACCGCGGTCATGCTGGTCTTCACCCTGATCCTGTCCGACTTCTTCGACGCCATGGGCACCATCGTCGGCATCAGCGCGGAGGCCGGACTGCTCGACGAGCAGGGCCAGGTGCCCGGCATCGGCCGCGTCCTGTTCATCGACGGCGCCGCCGCCGTGGCCGGCGGAATCGGCTCCGCCTCCTCCAACACCGCCTACATCGAGTCCGCGGCCGGTGTCGGCGAGGGCGCCCGCACCGGCTTCGCCAACCTGATCACCGGCGGTCTCTTCGGCCTCGCGCTCTTCCTCACCCCGCTGCTCACCATCGTCCCGCTCCAGGCCGCGGCGCCCGCCCTGATCGCGGTCGGCTTCCTGATGATGACGCACGTCAAGCACATCGACTGGGACAGGTACGAGATCGCCATCCCGGCCTTCCTCACCATCGCCGCGATGCCGTTCACGTACTCCATCACCGACGGCATCGGCGCCGGCTTCCTGGCCTACGTCCTGATCAAGTCGGTGCTGGGCAAGGCGAAGGAGGTCAACTGGCTGCTGTGGGCCGTCTCGGCACTGTTCCTCGTGTACTTCGCGATCGACCCGGTGGAGCAGATCCTGGGCGTCAAGTGAGCCGGGGGGCGGTCCGGGGGAGCCGCCCCCGCGCCGGGCTCAGTTCTTCAACGCCGCCTGCATCATCGCCTTCGCCACCGGTGCGGCCAGTCCGTTGCCGCTGACCTCCGACCGCGCCGCGTCCGACTGCTCCACCATCACCGCCACGGCGACCTCCTTGCCGGAGCCGGACTTGGCGAACGAGGTGAACCAGGCGAACGGCGTCTGGCTGTTGTTCTCGCCGTGCTGGGCGGTACCGGTCTTGCCGCCCACGGTCACACCGGAGATCTTCGCGTTCGTACCGGTGCCCTGCTCGACGACCGTCCGCATCGCCGACTGCAGCTGTTCGGCGGTCGAGGAGCTGATGATCTCCTTGCTCCCCGCGCTGTCGTCGTAGTTCTTCAGCACGTCGCCGCCGCCGTCGGTGATCTGCGCGACCATGTGCGGGGAGACCAGCTTGCCGCCGTCGGCTATCGCGGCCGACACCATGGCCATCTGCAGCGGCGTGGCCGTGACGTCGAACTGGCCGATGCCGGACAGGCCCGTCTGCGCCTTGTCCATGTTCGACGGGTACACGCTCGTGTAGGCCCGCACCGGCACGTCCAGCTGGTCGTCGTCGAAGCCGAACTTCTCGGCCATCGCCCGCACCTTGTCCTGGCCGAGGTCGACGGCCATCTTCCCGAACACGTTGTTGCAGGAGTACTGCAGGGCGACGCGTATCGAGGCGTTCTCGCAGGGCGCGGAGGCGCTCTCGTTGGCCAGCGGCCGGGTGGTGCCCGGCAGGGTGTACGGGTTGGGGCTGACGGTGGCCTGGTCCACGTCCTTGTACAGCCCGTCCTCGAGCGCGGCCGCCGCCACGACCAGCTTGAACGTCGAGCCCGGCGGCAGCGGCTGGCGCAGCGCCCGGTTGGTCAGCGGTTTGTCCGGATCGGCGGTGAGCTTCTTCCAGGCCGTCCCCGCGGTGTTGGCGTCGGTCAGCTCCGAAGGGTCGTACGACGGCGTGGACACGGCCGCGAGGATCCTGCCGGTCTTCGGATCGATCGCGACGGCGCCGCCCTTCTTGTCGCCGAGCGCGTCGTACGCCGCCTTCTGCACGTCGGGGTCGATCGTGGTGATCACGTCGCCCGGGTCGGCGCGTTTGCCGGTGACGGTGTCCATGACGGTCTTGAGGCGGGTGTCCGTGCCGTTGAGGAGGTCCTGGTAGATGCCCTCCAACTGGGTCGGCGCATAGGCCTGCGAGGCGTAGCCCGTCACCGCCGCGTACAGCTTGCCGTCCTTGTACGTGCGCTTGTACGCGAGGTCGCTGCCCTTCGCGCGCGCCGATCCGGTGATCGACTCGCCGGCCACGATGATGTTCCCCAGCGGCTCCGCGTACGTCTCGATGACGTTGCGCCGGTTGTCCTTGCTCTCCGCGAGGGCCTTGCCGTCGTAGAACTGCAGCCATGTCGCCCTGATCAGCAGGGTGAGCACGAGCAGCAGTGCGAAGACGGAGGCCCGCCTGATCGTCTTGTTCATCCCGACCAGGAGGACGAGCGGGACGGGACGAGCGTTCCGTTCCGCCGGTTTTCTCATCGGGCTCTCAGGAGGAGAGCAGCAGCACGACCTCCTCGATCTCCTCGCCACGGGCGTTCGCGTACACCCGGGCCCGGGCGCTCTCGTGGAACCCGCACTTCCGCAGCACCCTGAGGGAGCCGGCGTTGTCCGCCGCGGCCCGCGCGTACAGCGGGCGTTCCGGCACCTGGGCGAGCAGGGCTCGCAGGGCGGCCGTGGCCAGGCCGCGCCCCCAGTGGGCGCGGTCGATCCAGTACGTCACCTCACGCTCGCCCGGCCGCCCGTACGCCGCCGTGGTCCCCACCACCTCCCCGTCCGCCAGCACGGTCCGCGCGACGACGTCCGGTGAGGAGCGGATCTCCTTCCAGTACGCGTCGAAGGAGTCCTGGTCGGCCGCGTTCTCCGGGGTGAAGGCGGCCATCCGCGCCGCCTCCGGGTCGTTCATCTGCCGGTAGAACACCGGCAGGTCGCTGTCGCGGATCGGGCGGAGTACGACTTCCATCGTCACAGCCTGCGGGTCGCCAGCGTCAGCCGGTCCCGGGCGTCGAACAGGGCGTCCTTGATCATCTGCTCGTGGGCGGGGGTCAGCCGGGCCACCGGCACCGAGCAGCTGATCGCGTCGCGCGCGGGGGTGCGGTAGGGGATCGCCACGCCGAAGCAGCGCAGCCCCAGGGTGTTCTCCTCACGGTCGACGGCGAAGCCCTGCTCCCGGATCTGCTGCAGCTCCTCGATGAGCTTCTCCCGGTCGGTGATCGTGTGCTCGGTCAGCGCCGGCAGCGTCTCGGGCAGCAGCTTGCGCACCTGCTCGTCGGTGTGGGTGGCCAGCAGCGCCTTGCCCAGGGAGGTCGAGTGCGCCGGCAGCCGGCGCCCGACCCGGGTGAAGGGACGCAGGTAGTGCTGCGACTGCCGGGTGGCCAGGTACACGACGTTCGTGCCGTCCAGGCGGGCCAGGTGGATGGTCTCCGTGGTGTCGTCGGAGAGCCGGTCCAGGGTCGGCCGGGCCGACGCCACCACCTCGTCGCCGTCGATGTACGACGTGCCGACGAGCAGCGCCCGCACCCCGATGCCGTACCGCGTGCCCGTCGCGTCCGTCTCCACCCAGCCCAGTTCCACCAGCGTGCGAAGCAGCATGTAGAGACTGGACTTGGGATACCCGACGGCCTCCTGGACCGCCGCGAGGGAGTGCATACCGGGCCGGCCGGCGAAGTACTCGAGCAATTCAACCGTCCGCACCGCGGACTTGACCTGTGCCCCGCCGCCTGTCTCGCCTGCCGACATCGCCCTGGACCCCTTCGTTGGACGAGAAACCGAGGATATAGTCTCCAACAGCGTATTCATCATCAGAGACGGTGTTCAGTATATCGAACGCCCCTGGTCGATGGCCTTGGTAAGCAATACTTGGAGGGACCCGCGGTGGCAGCAGCACCAGTCTGGAGTGTCGACCCTCGCACGGGGAAGCAGCGCGAGCAGGTTGCGGTGGAGGCCACAGCCGAAGAGGTCGACGCGGCCGTCAAGGCGGCGCAGGCGGCACGCGGAGCCCTCGCCGACCGCGCGGTCCGCTCGGCGTTCCTGCGTGCCGCCGCCGCCGGTCTGGAGTCCGCCAAGGACTGGCTGGTGGAGACCGCCGACGCCGAGACCGCCCTCGGCCCGGTCCGGCTGACCGGCGAACTCGCCCGCACCTGCTACCAGCTGCGGGCCTTCGCGGACATCGTCGACGAGGGCGCCTTCCTCGACGTCATCATCAACCACCCCGACGACACCGCCACCCCGCCGATCCCCGACCTGCGCCGCTACAAGGTGGCCCTGGGCGTCGTCGCCGTCTACTCGGCGTCCAACTTCCCCTTCGCCTTCTCGGTCGCCGGCGGCGACACCGCGAGCGCGCTGGCCGCCGGCTGCCCCGTGGTCGTCAAGGCCCACCCCGACCACCCCGGCCTCTCCGAGCTGGTCGCCAAGGTGCTGCGCCGGGCCGCCGTGGACAACGGCGTCCCGGAGGGCGTCCTCGGCCTGGTCCACGGCTTCGAGGCGGGCATCGAGCTGATCAAGCACCCGCTGGTCGCCGCCGCGGGCTTCACCGGCTCGGTGCGCGGCGGACGCGCCCTCTTCGACGCGGCGGCCGCCCGGCCGGTGCCGATCCCCTTCCACGGTGAGCTCGGCTCGCTCAACCCGGTGGTCGTCACCGAGGCCGCCGCCGCAGAGCGTGCCGAGGCCATCGGCGCCGGTCTCGCCGGGTCGATGACCCTGGGTGTCGGCCAGTTCTGCGTCAAGCCCGGCCTGGTGCTGGTGCCGTCCGGCGCGGCGGGCGACGGACTGGTCAAGTCCCTCACCGACGCCGTCAGCGACACCGACGCCGGTGTCCTCCTGGACCACCGGATGCGGGACAACTTCCTCGCCGGGGTCGCCGAGCGGGCCGGGCTGGACGGCGTGGAGACCCCGGTGACCCCCGGCGCGGGCGGCGAACACACCGTCAGCGCCGGCTTCCTGACGGTGCCGGCGAGCAAGCTGGCCGAGGAGGGGGCCTACGACCTGCTCCTGGAGGAGTGCTTCGGGCCGGTCACGGTGGTGGTCAGGTACGACGACGAGGGCGAGGCGACGGCCGTGCTGTCCCGGCTGCCCGGCAACCTCACCGCGACGGTGCACCTGTCGGCGGAGGAGGCGGCGGGCGAGGGCCGGGGCGCGGAGCTCCTGGCCGAGGTGACGCCGCTGGCGGGGCGCGTGCTGGTCAATGGCTGGCCGACCGGTGTGGCGGTCGCTGCCGCGCAGCACCACGGGGGGCCGTACCCGGCCACCACGTCCACGTCGACTTCGGTCGGCGGTACGGCCATCGAGCGGTGGCTGCGGCCGGTTGTCTACCAGGGGGCGCCTCAGGCGCTGCTGCCGAAGGAACTGCGGGACGACAATCCGCTGGGGCTGCCTCGTCGGTTCAACGGGGTGCTGGAGCGGTAGCGCCGTAAGGGATGCGGTGAGTGCGCGAGGGACGGTTCTATGGGGTTGCTCGCGCCCACGCGGCGGAGTCGCATATCGATGCAGCCCCGCGCCCCCGGTTGGTCCGGTTGGCCCGCGACACATTGGTTATGGACGTGGAACTTCCTGAACTGCCTTTTTCCCTGCGCACGTACGGCCCCGAAGGCAACTGGTCCTACGAGGACGGTGTCCTCACCGGGTGGGCCGGACCCCGGCAGGACCGGTTCGTGCCGCCCACCGGGGAGGCGTTGGAGCCGGCCTCCGACGCGCCCCGGTTGCTGGGGGCGCCCGAGGGGGACTTCCAGCTGATCGCCCGGGTCACCGTCGGGTTCGCCGCCGCCTTCGACGCGGGCGTGCTCTACGTCCATGTCGGCGAGCGGGCCTGGGCCAAGCTCTGCCTGGAGTACTCCCCGGATGTGCCCACCGTCTGCACGGTGGTCACCCGGGGACACTCCGACGACGCCAACTCCTTCACGGTGGAAGGCAGTTCCGTCTGGCTCCGGATCAGCCGCACCGGCCGGGCCTTCGCCTTCCACGCGTCCCGCGACGGTGAGCGCTGGACGTTCGTACGGCTCTTCACCCTGGGTGAGGAGAAGGAGACCGGCGCGGCGCTGGTCGGCTTCATGACCCAGTCGCCGATGGGCGAGAGCTGCGTCGTCACGTACGACCACATCGAGTTCAGGGACCGCTGGCCGGACGACCTGCGGGACGGGAGCTGAGCTGGCGGGAACCGTGCTCGCCCCCGGGTACGTCCTCCGTTGCATGATCGAATCGCACGGGAACACCGGCTCCTCAGTGATCAGGACCGCCCTGCCCGCGGAGGCCGAGGCCGTCGCCGACCTGCATGTCCGAGCCAGGTCGACGTACTACCCGAACGGCCTGCCGGAGGACGGCTTCGACTGGGTGGCCCGCTGGCGGCAGGCCATCGAGCGGCCCGACGGCCATGTGCTGTGCGCGGTCCGCGACGACCGCCTGGTGGGCATCGCCTCCTTCCGCACCCCCGAGGAGGGCCCGGCGGACGTGGTCAAGCTGTTCCAGTTCCACGTCGACCCCGACCACTGGCGCGCGGGCATCGGCACGGCCCTGCACACCGCGTGCGTCGAGCGGTGGCGGGCCGACGGCAGGCGGAGCGCGGTCCTCGACGTGCACGTGGACAACGCCCGCGCCCAGGCCTTCTACGCCGGCCGGGGCTGGGTTCCGGACCCGGAGAACCCGCCCGCCGAGGGGGACCACCACCTGTACCTGCGGTACGCCGTACGCCCCGGGGAATGAAGCGAGCTGCTTGAACGTTCACGTACCGGGCGGAGAGAGCCTCCGCGCCGGTACGAGCTGGAGAACACATGCGCGTCGAGATCTGGACGGACATCGCCTGTCCCTGGTGCTACGTGGGCAAGGCCCGCTTCGACAAGGCCCTCGCGGACTTCCCGCACCGCGACCAGGTCGAGGTGGTGCACCGCTCCTTCGAGCTCGACCCCGGCCGCGCCAAGGGCGACGTCCAGCCGGTGATCGCCATGCTCACCCGGAAGTACGGCATGAGCGAGGCGCAGGCCGAGGCGGGCGAGGACAACCTGGGCGCACAGGCCGCCGCCGAGGGCCTGGAGTACCGCACCCGGGGCCGCGACCACGGCAACACCTTCGACATGCACCGTCTGCTGCACTTCGCCAAGGAACAGGGCCGGCAGGACGCGCTGATCCAGATCCTGTACCGGGCGAACTTCGCCGAGGAGCGGTCGCTCTTCACCGAGGGCGACGAGCGGCTGGTGGAGCTGGCCGCCGAGGCCGGACTGGACGCCGACGCGGTCCGCGCGGTGCTCGCCGACCCGGACGCCTACGCCGACGACGTCCGCGCCGACGAGCGAGAGGCGGCACAGCTCGGGGCGAGCGGGGTGCCCTTCTTCGTCCTCGACCGCAAGTACGGGGTCTCCGGCGCCCAGCCCGCGGAGGTCTTCACCCAGGCGCTGACCCAGGCGTGGGGCGAGCACTCCCCGCTGAAGCTGATCGACCAGGGGGACGCCGACGCCTGCGGCCCGGACGGGTGCGCGGTGCCGCAGCACTGAGAAACCGCAGCTCAGGCGGCACGTATAAGCGTTCCTGAGCGGATCCATGCACGAATCCGCAATGGACTACGGCTTCATCGGGTCGCAGAGTGGACTCATGGAGATCACGGAGACGTCGTTCGAGAGCCTCGTCCGCGCCGAGTTCGCCCCGAAGAGCACCTATCTCAACACCGCGAGCAACAGCCTGCTGCCCGCCCGTGCCGTCGCCGCCCTCCACGAGGCGGCGCTGCTGCGGGCCGAGGGCCGGCCGCTGACCTCGCTGTACGAGGACGTGGAGGCCTGCCGGGCCGGGTACGCCCGGCTCGCCGGCGTCCCGGCCTCCCGGGTCGCGGTGGGCGCGTCGGTCGCCGCGCACACCGGGGTGATCGCCGCCGCGCTGCCCGCGGGCGCCGAAGTCCTGACCGCCGAGGACGACTTCACCTCGGTGCTGAACCCGTTCCACGTCCGCGGCGACCTCAAGGTGCGAAACGTTCCGCTGGAGCGGATCGCCGATTCGGTGCGCCCGGACACCGCGCTCGTCGCGGTCAGCGCCGTCCAGTCGGCCGACGGGCGGATCGCCGACCTGACCGCTCTGCGGGAGGCCGCCCGGGCGCACGGGGCGCGTACCTATGTCGACTTCTCCCAGTCGGCCGGCTGGCTGCCGATGGACGCCGACGCCCACGACTTCTCCGCCTCGGTCTCCTTCAAGTGGCTGCTCGGCCCGCACGGCACGGCCTTCTTCGTGGTCCCGGAGGACTTCGGCGGGCTGGCACCGGTGCTCGCGGGCTGGGTCGCGGGGGAGAAACCGTGGGACAGCTGCTACGGCCCGGTCGCCGAACTCGCCCATTCCGCACGGCGGTTCGACCTGACCCACGCCCTGTTCACCTTCGCGGGACTGCGCCGCTCCCTGGAGCTGATCGAGGAGCTCGGCGTGAGCGCCGTCCACCAGCACGACCTCGCGCTCGCCGACCGGTTCCGGGCCGGGCTCGCGGCACTCGGACACGAGCCCGTGTCCGCGCCGGGATCGGCGATCGTGTCGGTGCCCGGACTGGGTGACCGGCAGCCGGAGTTGAGCCGCGCGGGGATCGAGGTCTCCAACCGCGCGGGCAACCTCCGCGCGGCCTTCCACCTGTACAACACCCCCACGGACGTCGACCGTCTGCTGACCGCCCTGTCCGCCTGACACGACCGGGCCGGAACCTTCCGTCCCACACGAGAAGGCCCCGGCCGGTCGACACGACCGGGCCGGGACCCCGCGTCCCACACGAGAGGGTCCCGGCCCGGCGGTCGTTGGGCGGTTACCGCACCGGGGTGAAGTCCCGCGCCCCGATGAACTCCGGTCGCCGTACCGGAGCGGCGAACGGCTCCACCGCCTCGTTCTCCACGCTGTTGAAGACGATGAAGACGTTGCTGCGCGGGAACGGCGTGATGTTGTCGCCGGAACCGTGCATGCAGTTGCAGTCGAACCAGGTCGCCGAGCCGGCCTTGCCGGTGAACAGCTTGATGCCGTACTCGCTCGCCATCTTGGTGAGCGCCTCGTCGGAGGGCGTGCCCGCGTCCTGCATCTGCAGCGACTTCTTGTAGTTGTCCTTGGGGGTGGCCCCGGCACAGCCCAGGAACGTCCGGTGCGAGCCCGGCATGATCATGAGCCCGCCGTTGGTGTCGTAGTTCTCGGTCAGCGCGATCGAGACGGACACCGTCCGCATGTTCGGCAGACCGTCCTCGGCGTGCCAGGTCTCGAAGTCCGAGTGCCAGTAGAAGCCGCTCGCGCCGAAGCCCGGCTTGACGTTGATCCGGGACTGGTGGACGTACACGTCCGAGCCGAGGATCTGCCGGGCACGCCCGACGACCCGCTCGTCCCGCACCAGCTTCGCGAACAGCTCGCTGATCCGGTGGACCTCGAAGACGGACCGGATCTCCTGCGACCGCGGCTCGACGATCGACCGCTCGTCGGCACGGATCTCCGGGGAGTTGACCAGCCGGTCGAGCTCCTGCCGGTAGACGGCGACCTCTTCGTCGGTGATCAGCTGGTCGACGGCGAGGAAACCGTCACGCTCGTACGACTGCAGGTCGGCCGTCGCGATCGGGCCGGGAGTGTCGGGGGAGCCCCAGACGACCGGGTCCTGGCGCGGGGTCGAGACCTCGGTGGCGCCACGGCTCGGGTACAGGTCGGTGACGGTGGGCACGGTGGTGGTGGTCGTGGTGGTCACTGGTTGTCACACCTCCTCGGGCTCGGTGAGCAGCGGGTAGACGCCGTTCTCGTCGTGGTCCTCCCGTCCGGTCACGGGCGGGTTGAACACGCAGAGGCAGCGGAAGTCCTCCTTGACGCGCAGCGTGTGCCGCTCATGGCCGTCGAGGAGGTACATGGTGCCCGGGGTGATCGTGTACGTCTTCCCGGTCTCGTGGTCGGAGAGCTCGGCCTCGCCCTCGACGCAGACGACGGCCTCGATGTGGTTGGCGTACCACATCGACGTCTCCGTGCCGGCGTACAGAATCGTTTCGTGCAGGGAGAAGCCGACACGCTCCTTGGCCAGCACGATGCGCTTGCTCTCCCAGGTACCGGACGCGGCCTTCACATGCCGGTCGGTGCCTTCGATGTCCTTGAACGAACGGACGATCACGGTGGTCCACTTCCTCCTTGCTGGATTCCTGCCGGGTGGTGGTCAGGCGGTTTCGCGTACGGCGCGGGCGAGGACGCGCAGGCCCTCGTCGAGCTCCTCCGGCGTGATGGTGAGGGCCGGCAGCAGTTTGACGACCTCGCTCTCGGGACCGGAGGTCTCGATGAGCAGCCCCAGTTCGAAGGCGCGTCGGGCGACCCGGCCCGCGCGGTCCTTGTCGTGGAACTCCAGGCCCCAGACCAGGCCCCGGCCGCGGTACTCCTTGATGTCGGCGAGGTTCTCCTCGGTGATGCCGATCAGCGCCTGCTCGACCTGCTCACCGCGGGTCCGGGTCTGCTTCTCCATCGCCGAGCCGTCGGTCCAGTACGTCTCCAGGGCCGCGGTGGCCGTGACGAACGCCGGGTTGTTGCCGCGGAAGGTGCCGTTGTGCTCGCCCGGCTCCCAGATGTCCAGCTCGGGCTTGAACAGGCACAGCGACATCGGCAGCCCGTAGCCGCTGATGGACTTCGACACGGTGACGATGTCCGGCACGATCCCGGCCTCCTCGAAGGAGAAGAAGGCACCGGTACGGCCGCAGCCCATCTGGATGTCGTCGACGATCAGCAGCATGTCCTGCCGCTCGCACAGGTCCTTGAGGGCGCGCAGCCACTCGGGGCGCGCGACGTTGATGCCGCCCTCGCCCTGCACCGTCTCGACGATCACGGCGGCCGGCTTGTTGAGCCCGGATCCCTGGTCCTCGAGCAGCCGCTCGAACCACAGGAAGTCCTGGACCTGGCCGTCGAAGTAGTTGTCGAACGGCATCGGCGTCCCGTGCACCAGGGGTATGCCCGCGCCCGCCCGCTTGAAGGCGTTGCCGGTGACGGCCAGCGAGCCCAGGGACATCCCGTGGAAGGCGTTGGTGAAGGACACGATCGCCTCGCGCCCCTTCACCTTCCGGGCCAGCTTCAGCGCGGACTCCACGGCGTTGGTGCCGGTCGGGCCCGGGAACATGACCTTGTACGGCAGGTCGCGGGGGCGGAGCACCAGGTTCTGGAAGGACTCCAGGAAGGCCCGCTTGGCGCTGGTCGACATGTCGAGCCCGTGCGTGACGCCGTCCCGCTCCAGGTAGTCGATCAGGGCCCGTTTCAGTACGGGGTTGTTGTGGCCGTAGTTGAGGGAGCCGGCGCCGGCGAAGAAGTCGAGGTATTCATGGCCGTCCTCGTCGAACATGCGGCTGCCCTGCGCGCGGTCGAAGACGGTGGGCCAGCCGCGGCAGTAGCTGCGTACCTCGGACTCCACGGTCTGGAAGACGCTGAGGTCGGGCTGGGTGATGGTCACGACGAATCGCTCCTCGGTGCGTGGGGGAGGTGGGGAAGTGCGTGGGGGAGTGCGGGGGTTCGGCAGGCGAGGGGTCAGAAGGTGAGCGGGCCGATCCGGTACAGGACCTCGCTCTCGTGCGGCCCGTCGGGGAACAGGCCCGCGTCGAACAGCACCTCGCGGGAGACGGTGGCGCCGTGACGGTCGGCGAACGAGGTGAACAGGCGCTCCGAAGCGGTGTTGCCCGGGGTGATCGTGGTCTCCACCCAGTTGATTCCGCGCTCGGCGCCGAGCCGCGAGGCCAGCCCCTCGAGGAGCGCGGCGGCGATGCCCCGGCCCCGGTGGGACGCGTCGACCGCCACCTGCCAGACGAGCAGGGTCTGCGGCTGCTCCGGCCGTACGTACCCGGTGAGGAATCCGATCGGGCTCCCGTCGGCCCCGCGGGCCACCGCCGAGGTGCCGGCGAAGTCACGGCACCACAGCAGATAGCTGTAGGAGGAGTTCAGGTCGAGGGTTTTGGAGTCCTTGGCGATGCGCCAGAGTGCGGCTCCGTCCGCCACCGCCGGGCGGTCGATGAGCAGGTCTGCTTGTGCGGCAGTCATGCGAATTAAATTTACCGGTGGAAATTCAAAAATGCATGGCCGAACGGGGTTACTTCCGTGGGGGTCCTGTGTTATCGCGCGGGCGCGGGCAGGTGCGCGACGTGGCGGAGATTTGTGCCGATTTGCCCGTGACAAAACGGGCAGAAAGGGAAGCTTGTGCAATGCGTCACAGCCGTGTAACCCGCTTCACAAGTCACTGCGTTTACGTCCGGGAAAAGCGGGCAGAAGCACATGGGAAAGCTACCCTGAAATAAGAATTAGCAAATCACCGTGAATTCACGCTCCGGTCACTCCGTCAATACGCTCACGCAGAATGTCCGCGTGGCCGTTGTGCCGGGCGTACTCCTCGACCATGTGCATGAGCACCCAGCGCACACTGACCTCGAGCCCCGCCATCGGCCCGTCGGCGATCCTTCCGGTGTCGTCCAGCGAGCGCCCGGCGCACATCTCCTGCCCGCGGGCGACCTCGCTCCGCCAGACGGCGAGCGCCTCGTCCAGCCCCCGGCCGGGATCGAGGGCGTATCCGGTCTCCTCCCCGAAGGCGGGCGGCACGTCGAGACCGGCGACGACCCGCTGGAACCAGTTCCGCTCCACCTCCGCGAGGTGCTGTACGAGCCCCAGCAGCGTGAGCGACGACGGCTCGGCCGACGCCAGCCGCACCTGCGCGTCGTCCAGCCCCGCGCACTTCAGCTCCAGCGTGGCCCGGTGGAAGGCCGGCCAGCTCTCCAGCATGGGCCGTTCGTCACCGGTCATCAGGGGGACGGGCCGGCCGTCGGGCAGGGTCCGAGGTGTGTCCGTGGTCATACGGTGAGCATGGCAGGGAGCTCTGACCCCGGTGCTCGTTTCCGGCCGGGGCCGGGCTCACCGCCGCCAGATGTCCTCCACCGTCCGCCGGGCCCCGTCCGGGTCCACGTCCAGTCCCCGTTCGGCCAGCGCGGCGCCCAGCGCCGTCAAGGAGGCCCGCACCGCGTCCATCGTCGCGTCCGGGCCGTAGTGGTTGACCCGGATCATCTCCTTGGCCAGCGCGCCCCCGCCCGCGGCCAGGGGCAGTGCGGGATCGGCGGCCAGGGCGTGGGCGACCAGCTCCGAGGCCACCACTCCCGACGGCACCCGCAGCGTGGTCGCCACCGGCGCCGCGTCCCGCTCCTGGTGCACATACGGCTCCAGCCCGCCGCCCAGGGCCACCGCCCCGGCCCGGGTGGCCAGCGCCGAGCGCCGGTGCCGGGCCATCACCGTCGCCGGCCCCGCCGTCTCGATCCGCTCCAGGCAGGCCTCCAGGGCGAGCATCTCCAGCTGGGCGGGAGCGTGCAGCAGTGCCTTGCGGCCGCCGTCGATCCAGCGCTCCTTCCAGTCGAGCAGCGACAGGTACGAGCGGCGCGGCGCCCGTGGGTTCGCCGCCATCCGCGCCCAGGCCCGCTCGCTCACCGACACCGCCGACACGCCTGCCGGACCGCCCATCGCCTTCTGCGCCCCGATCACGCACAGGTCCACGCCCCAGGCGTCCGGCAGCACCGGTTCGGCGCCCACGGAGGCGACCGCGTCCAGATAGAAGAGCGCACCCTGCTCCCGTACCGCCTCGCCGATCTCCGCGACCGGGTTGGTGTTGCCGGTGGCCGCCTCCGCGTGCACCAGCGACACGAAGTCGATCTCCGGGTGCTCGGCGAAGGCCTTCCGGATCTGCGCCGCCGTGACCGCCGTGTGGAAGGGCACCGCCAGGTCGTGCACCGTGGCGCCGCAGTCCCGCAGCCAGTCCCCGAACGTCTGGCCGTACGGCCCGGTGATGACGTTCAGTGCGGTCGTGCCCGGTCCGGCGGCCGCCCGGATCGCCCCCTCCAGCGGCAGCAGGGCCTCACCCTGCATGATCACGAGGTCCTGCCGGGTGTCGAGCAGCCGTGCCACCCGGTCCTCGACCGAGGCGAAGCGTGCGGCGCTCAGCGGGGGGAGATCGAGGAAGGCGTGGGTCACGGTGATGCTCTCTTCACTCACGGGGAACAGGTGAAGTCGAGCGTAACCAACCGGAGTCGGTCACCCGCGACCGGTGACTTCCCAGGCTGTTCGGTCCTGCAGCCATCGGAATAGTTTGAGCAGTCCAAAGCTTTCCTTATAATCGAAACCCATTGTTCCCCTACAGGGAGGCCCCCCGTGTCAACCCCCTCCGGGCGCCGGACCCGCGTCCTGGCCGCCACCGCCGCGACGGCCGGGCTGCTGCTCGTGGCTGCCGGTGCCTCTGGCTGCACCTCCACCGGCAACGGCGGCAGCGGCTCCAAGACCGCCGCCGGCGGGGTCAAGGTCGTCAAGGCGGGACAGCTCACCACCTGCACCCACCTGCCGTACCCGCCCTTCCAGTCGGAGATCGACGGCAAGGTCCAGGGCTTCGACGTCTCGCTCGTCGACCTGGTGGCCAAGGACCTCGGCGTGAAGCAGGCCATCGTCGACACGCCCTTCGAGAACTTCAAGACGGGCGCCTTCCTCAACTCCGGCCAGTGCGACCTGGCCGCGGCCGGCATGACCATCACCGCCGAGCGCAAGAAGCACGTCGATTTCTCCGACCCGTACTTCAACGCCACCCAGGCCGTCCTCGTCGACAAGAAGAGCGGCATCGGCTCGCTCGCCGACGTCAAGGCCAAGGGGAAGAAGCTCGGCGCCCAGGCACAGACCACCGGCGAGGACTACGTGAAGAAGCAGGGCTACGACCCCGTCTCCTTCGAGTCCTCCGACGCGGTCCTCAACGGCCTGCGCACCGGCCAGGTCCAGGCCGTCGTCATCGACTATCCCGTGGTCCAGGGCTGGCTCAAGGACAAGGCCAACGCCGCCCGCTTCAAGACGGTCGCCAACATCAACACCGGTGAGCAGTACGGCTTCACGGTCAAGAAGGGCAACACCAAGCTCCTCGCCGCCGTCAACAAGGCGATCGCCGACGCCAAGGCCGACGGCACGTACAAGAAGCTGTACGAGAAGTGGATCGGCCCGTACGACGCCGCCGCGGCCTCCCCCTCCGCCTCATGACCGACATCGCCGACGCCGAGGTGCGGCCCAGGAAGAAGGGCCTGACCCGCCGCCAGAAGCGCAGGCTGTCGCGCGGCATCCAGTACGCCGTCTTCGTCGCCGGCGTGATCGCCTTCGCGGCCACGGCCGACTGGGGGCAGCTGCAGAACCAGTTCGCGCAAGCGGACATCGCCCGGCAGATGTTCCCGGACATCATCACGCTGGCCCTGAAGAACACCGTGCTGTACACCATGTCCGGCTTCGTGGTGGGCCTGGTGCTCGGCATGGTCATCGCGCTGATGCGGCTGTCGTCCGTGGGCCCCTACCGCTGGCTCGCCGGCATCTACATCGAGATCTTCCGCGGCCTGCCCGCCCTGCTGATCTTCATCTTCATCGGCGTCGCCGTGCCCCTGGCCTTTCCCGGCACCGAGATCATCGGCGGCACGTACGGCAAGGTCGCCCTCGCGCTCGGCCTGGTGGCTGCCGCCTACATGGCCGAGACGATCCGCGCCGGCATCCAGGCGGTGCCCAAGGGGCAGATGGAGGCGGCCCGTTCGCTGGGCTTCTCGCCCGCCCGGGCCATGGCCTCGATCATCGTCCCGCAGGCCTTCCGGATCATCCTCCCGCCGCTCACCAACGAACTCGTCCTGCTCTTCAAGGACTCCTCACTGGTGCTGTTCCTCGGCGTCACCCTGGAAGAACGCGAACTGTCCAAGTTCGGCCGCGACCTGGCCAGCACCACCGCCAACTCCACGCCCATCCTCGTCGCCGGCCTGTGCTACCTGCTGGTCACGATCCCGCTCGGCTTCGTCGTCCGCCGTATGGAGGCCAAGGCCCAGGAGGCCGTCAAGTGAGCACCCCCGAGGTCCGGATCCAGGACCTGCACAAGTCCTTCGGCGACAACGACGTGCTGCGCGGCATCGACCTGGAGATCCGCCAGGGCGAGGTGGTCTGCGTCATCGGGCCCTCCGGCTCCGGCAAGTCGACCCTGCTGCGCTGCGTCAACCTCCTCGAGGAACCCACCAAGGGCCGCGTCCACGTCGGCGGCGTCGAACTGACCGACCCCGACGTCGACATCGACGCCGTCCGCCGCCGCATCGGCATGGTCTTCCAGCAGTTCAACCTCTTCCCGCACCTGACGGTGACCGAGAACCTCACCCTGCCGCAGCGCCGGGTGCTGGGGAGGGACAAGGCGACGGCCGCGAAGGTGGCCGCCGAGAACCTGCGACGCGTGGGCCTCGCCGAGAAGGCGGACGCCTACCCGTCCTCCCTCTCCGGCGGTCAGCAGCAGCGGGTGGCCATCGCCCGCGCGCTGGCGATGGGTCCGGAGGTGATGCTCTTCGACGAGCCGACCTCGGCGCTCGACCCCGAGCTGGTGGGCGACGTCCTGGCCGTGATGCGGATGCTCGCGCACGAGGGCATGACCATGATCGTCGTCACCCACGAGATGACCTTCGCCCGCGAGGTGGCCGACCGGGTCGTCTTCATGGACGACGGCGTGATCGTCGAGGACGGCACGCCGGACCAGGTCATCGGCGACCCCGCCCACGACCGCACCCGCCACTTCCTCTCCCGGCTGCTGGACCCGGCGGGGGCCGAGGTGGAGGAGGAGAGCTCGGACCAGGTGGGCAAGGGCGGCCAGTAGCTCACTAAGGTGCCGTACATGAGCGATCAAGCGGTGCTGCACGTGAAGGGCCGGATCCTCGTCGGCCCGGACGAGGTCCGGGACGAACTGTGGGTGGTCGGCGGCCGGATCTCCTACGACCGCCCCGTCGGCGCCCACGAGGCGACGACCGTGGAGGGCTGGGCGCTGCCCGGCCTCGTCGACGCCCACTGCCACGTCGGTCTCGGCACGCACGGCCCGGTCGACAAGGACGTGGCCGAGAAGCAGGCGCTGACCGACCGCGAGGCCGGCACCCTGCTGATCCGCGACGCCGGTTCGCCCTCCGACACCCGCTGGATCGACGACCGCGAGGACCTCCCGAAGATCATCCGGGCCGGTCGGCACATCGCCCGCACCCGCCGCTACATCCGTGGCTACGCCCACGAGATCGAGCCGGACGACCTCGTTACGTACGTCGCCCAGGAGGCCCGGCGCGGTGACGGCTGGGTCAAGCTGGTCGGCGACTGGATCGACCGCGACCTCGGCGACCTGTCCGCGTGCTGGCCGCGCGAGGCGGCCGAGGCGGCCATCGCCGAGGCCCACCGCCTGGGCGCCCGCGTGACCGCCCACTGCTTCGCCGAGGACTCCCTGCGCGACCTGGTCGAGGCGGGCATCGACTGCATCGAGCACGCGACGGGCCTGACCGAGGACCTGATCCCCCTGTTCGCCTCCCGGGGCGTCGCGATCGTCCCCACCCTCGTCAACATCGCCACCTTCCCCCGGCTCGCCGACGGCGGCGAGTCCAAGTACCCGCGCTGGTCGGCCCACATGCGGCGACTGCACGAACGCCGCTACGACACCGTGCGCGCCGCCCACGACGCCGGGATCCCGGTGTACGTCGGCACGGACGCCGGAGGCTCACTCGCCCACGGCCTGGTCGCCGGCGAGGTCGCGGAACTGGTCACCGCCGGCATCCCACCGACCGAAGCCCTGTCGGCGACCGCCTGGTCCGCCCGCACGTGGCTGGGCCGCCCCGGCCTGGAGGAGGGCGCACCGGCGGACCTGGTGGTGTACGAGACGGACCCGAGGGCGGACGTACGCGTACTGGCGGCCCCGCGACGGGTGGTACTGAACGGGGCGGTGGTGGAGTAGCGCGGACGGAAGCTCCGACGCGCAGGGGCGCAGCCCCGCAGGGGGTGCAGCGGGCGAAGCCCCCGCCCGGCGTGCGGCGACGGAGCCCTGCGGGGGGTGCAGGGGGCGGAGCCCCCGCCGGGGTCTGGGGCGGAGCCCCAGGTGGGGTCACTTCTCAGTCGGCTGTCACGGGTGGGTGGGTGGGAAACCCCGGGGTCCAGGGGCGTAGCCCCTGGCGGAACCCGGGGCGGAGCCCCGGTCACCCCAGCGCGACGGACAGCGCACCCAGGAACCCGTCCACCGTCCCCCGGTCCCGCACGGCGACCCGCACCCACTCCTCCCCGAGCCCGGGAAACGTGTCCCCGCGCCGCACCGCGTACCCGAGCTCCCGCAACCGCCCCCGCACCTCACCCGCCCCCGGCATCCGCACCAGGACGAACGGCCCCTCCGCAGGGGACACCACCCGCACGCCCCGCCCCGCGAACGCCGCCAGCCCCGCCACCAGATGGGCCCGGTCGGACGCCACCCGGTGCGCCGCGTGGGCCGCCTCCGCCAGTGCCCGCGGAGCCACACACGCCGCCGCCGCGGCCAGCGCCGGCGTGGACACCGGCCACAGCGGCTGGGCCCGCTCCAGTTCCCCGATCGTCTCCGGGGCGGCCAGCACGTAGCCGATCCGCAGCCCGGCCAGCCCCCACGTCTTGGTCAGGCTGCGCAGCACCACCAGCCCGGGCACGTCCGTCCGCCCGGCCAGCGCCTCCCGCTCGCCCGGCACCGCGTCCATGAACGCCTCGTCGACCACCAGCACCCGCCCGGGCCGGGCGAGGGAGGCGATCACTCCGGCCGGGTGCAGCACCGACGTGGGGTTCGTGGGGTTGCCGATCACCACCAGGTCGGCGTCCTCCGGCACCCGCGCCGGATCCAGCCGGAACCCGTCCGCCTCCCGCAGCAGCACCCGGCCGACCGTGTGCCCCGCGTCCCGCAGCGCCGCCTCCGGCTCGGTGAACTGCGGATGCACGACCACCGGCCGGCGCACCTTCAGCGCCCGCGCGAGCAGCACGAACGCCTCCGCCGCCCCAGCCGTCAGCAGCACCCGCTCGGCCGGAACCCCGTGCCGTGCCGCCACCGCGGCCCGCGCGGCCCGTCCGTCCGGGTAGGCGGCGAGCGAGTCCAGCGACCCGGCGATGTGCTCCCGCAGCCATGCGGGCGGGGTGTCCGCGCGGACGTTGACGGCGAGGTCGACCAGCCCGGCACCGTCGTCACGCACCTCTGCGTCCCCGTGGTGACGCAGATCGTGCCCGCCCGTGGCGGAGTCCTCAGTGCGCATGGCTGTGTGCGTGCCCCCCGTGATGGTGGTGACCGTGGCCGTGTCCGTGGCCGTCCTCGTCGTCGTCCGGATGGAAGTGCGGCTGCTGCGGCAGCCCCACCTTGTCCTCGAAGCCGGGCAGCGCGATGCGGTACACGCACGAGTCGCAGTTCATCCTGAGGTCGCCCTTGACGGCCTCCTCGTACCGCTCCATCACCAGGTCGAGCAGCTCCGGTTCGGGTCCGACGACGTCCGCCGACCGCACCTCGACCTCCGGGTGCGCCGCGGCCCAGCCCTGGGTCTGCTGCCGTACCCGGTCGGGCAGGATCCCGGTGAACAGGAAGTACGGCAGGACCACGATCCGCCGTGCCCCCAGCTTCGCGCACCGGTCGAGTCCGCTGGGCACGTCCGGTGCCGCCAGCGACACGAACGCCGTCTCCACACCGGCGTACCCGCGCCCCTCCCACAGCAGCCGGGCGGCCTTGTGCACCTCGGCGTTGGCGTCCGGGTCGGTCGAGCCGCGCCCGACGAGCAGCACGGTCACGTCGGCCCGGTCCTCCGGCCTGCGCACCGAGGAGCCGAGCGCCTCGTCCAGCCGCCGCTCCAGCACCTTCAGCAGCGCCGGGTGCGGGCCGAGCGGGCGGCCGTAGGTGTAGGAGATCCCGGGGTGCCGCTCCTTCTCGCGGGCCAGTGCGGCCGGTATGTCGCCCTTGGCGTGCCCGGCGGACACCAGCATCAGCGGCACGGCCGCGAACCGCCGCACCCCCCGTTCGACCAGTTCGGTGACCGCGTCGCCGAGCGGCGGCGGGGACAGCTCGATGAAGCCGCCCGCGACGGGCAGTTCGGGGTGGCGGCGGGCCAGCTCCCGGACGAAGTCGCGGAACGCCTCGGCTCCGGCGTCGTCCCGGGTGCCGTGGCCGGCGATGAGCAGGGCGGGCGGGGTGGTCACGGCTTCTCCTCAGCGGAAACGGGGTGGTACAGCAGGGCGTTGAGCGCGGCGGCGGCGACCGCCGAACCGCCCTTCTCGGACACGTTGCTCACGGCGGGCAGCCCGCTCTCGCGCAACGCGGCCTTGGACTCGGCCGCGCCGACGAACCCGACGGGTAGACCGATGACGAGCGCGGGGTCGGCGTCCAGCGTCAGCAGTTCCTCCAGGGCGGTCGGCGCATTGCCGATCACCCACAGGGCCCCCGGGCCGACCTGTTCGTACGCCAGCCGCACGGCGTGCGCGGAACGCGTCAGCCCGGGCCCGGACTCCGCGTCCTTGAGGCGGCAGACGGTCTCCCGCCGGGTGATCCCGGCCGCGACCATCTCGACGTCCACGACCACCGGCGCCCCGGCGTGCAGCGCGGCGTGCGCCTTCCGCAGGTCGCCCTCGTCCATGACGAGGTCGGTGGCGTACTCCAGGTCGGCGGCGGAGTGGATGACCCGCTCCACCACGGCCCGGGTCAGCGGCGGGAAGTGCGAGGTGTCCAGGCGGGCACGCAGCCGCCGGTAGGACTCCACCTCGATCGGATGGACCACACGGTTCACCGGCCCCGCGACGGCGTCGCTCATGATGCAGCCTCCTGCCAGCGGTAGCCGCGCGGTGTCACCATGCGGCCGGCGATCTCACGGGTCGCCGTGTTGCCCACGGTGACGACCGTCATCATGTCGACCGTCGCCGGGTCCAGCGCGGCCAGGGTCGTGACCCGGCTGGACTCGTCCGGCCGGGAGGCGTTGCGCACGACACCGACGGGTGTGGCGGGCTCCCGGTGCTCGGCGAGAACGGCCAGCGCCTTGGGCAGCTGCCAGTCACGGCCCCGGGAGCGGGGGTTGTAGAAGGTGACGACGAGGTCCGCCTCGGCCGCCGCCCGTACCCGCCGCTCGATGATCTCCCACGGCGTGTGCAGGTCGGACAGGCTGATCGACACATGGTCGTGGCCGAGCGGCGCGCCGAGGATCGCCCCGGCCGCGAGCGCCGCCGTGACGCCGGGGACCCCGATCACGTCGATGTCGCCGGAGGCCTCGGCGAGCGCGGGGGACGCCATCGCGTACACCCCCGCGTCCCCGCTGCCGATCAGCGCGACCGCGTGGCCGGCGCGGGCCTCGGCGACCGCCGTGCGGGCCCGCTCCTCCTCCGCGCCGAGCCCCGACTCCAGGACGCGGGTGCCGGGCCGCAGCAGATCGCGGATCTGGTCGACGTACTGGTCGAGCCCGACGAGCACGGAAGCCCGCCGCAGTTCCGCCTCGGCGCGCGGAGTGAGCAGGTCCCGGGCGCCCGGCCCGAGCCCGACCACCGCGAGCCGCCCGCGCCCCGGCCGCCGTACCACGGCACAGGTCGCCATCGCGGGGCTACCGGCCGACTTCCGCTTGGGGACGAGGAGTTCGCCGCCCCGGAGCAGCGCGGCCGCCTCGGAGACGGACGGCGTGCCGACGGCCGCGAGGGGCGCGTCGGACGGGTTGGGCACCTCGACGCCCGCCAGTTCCTCGGCGGAGTACGTCACCAGCGGCACCCCGAGCCGCCCGGCGGCGGCCACGATCCCGGGCTCCTCCGCCTTGGCGTCGACGGTGGCGAGCTCGGCGACGGACCTGGCGGACAGCCCGGCGTCCCGCAGCGCGGCCTCCACCAGTGCGAGCACCTCCTCGGCCGGCGCGCCCTTGGCGGCGCCGACGCCGACGACCAGGGACGGCGGCCGCAGCAGCACCTCGCGTTCGCCCGGCTCGACGTCCCGATCGGTCAGCCGGATGGTGTACGCCCCTTCCGCCGCCGTCGGCAGCGGGGGCAACGGCCATACGGACTCGGCCTCCAGGGCCACCGGTTCACCGTCCAGCAGCGCCCGCGAGACGGTCGCGACGGAGCCCTCCACCGGGAACCCGAGCGTGTCGAGGCCCGGCAGCCCCACGGAGTCCGTCGCGGTCGTCACCACCGGCTCGGCACCCAGCAACCCGCCCACCTCGCGGGCGAGTTTGTTGGCCCCGCCGCCGTGCCCGCCGACCAGCGACACGGCGAACCGTCCGCCCTCGTCGACGCACACCACACCGGGGTCGGACACCTTGTCCGCGAGCAGCGGTGCCACGAGCCGCACCACGGCCCCCGTGGCCAGGAAGCACACGAGCTGCTCGCACTCCGCGAACGCGGCCCGTACGGCGTCCCCCACGGGACCCTCGTACACGCGCGTACGGTCCGGCCACGCGGCGGCCAGCCGGTCGCGCGCGGCCGCCCCCGCCGCGGTGGCGGAAATCAGGCCGATCACAGGGGAACTCCTTCGTGCAGGCCGGGGGTTCTGACTCCCCACAGCAGGAAAACGGGGTTGGTCGCCGCCAGCCGGGTCACATCGCCCGGCAGCGGCGCGAGCCGGGACGACTGGAGCAGTACGCCGTCGCAGGTGAACCCGGCGCCGGTGAGCGCGGCCCGGGCCGCCGGGACCCGGTCGAGCGCCGCCATCGCGACGACCACGGTGCGCCGGGCCCGCCGAGCGCACTCCCCGACGATGCCGGGCAGCTCGCGCCCGCCGCCGCCGACGAACACGGCGTCGGGATCGTCGAGCCCGTCCAGCGCCTCCGGTGCCGTGCCGTGCACCACGTGCACGTCCACTCCGTGCGCGGCGGCGTTGGCGCGGATCCGTGCCACCCCGTCCGGGGCCCGCTCCACCGCGCTGACGGCGGAACCGAGCCGCGCGCACTCCACGGCGACGGACCCGGACCCGGAGCCCACGTCCCACACCAGCTCGCCGGGGCGCGGCCCGAGCCTGGCCAGAGCCAGCGCCCGCACCTCGAACTTGGTGATCATCGAGTCGCGGTGGGCGAAGTCGTCCTCGTCCAGCGCCCACCCGGGGGGCCGCACGGCGGCCGGCCCGGCGAGCGTCCGTACCGGACCCGGCGCCCGCGTCTCGTCCAGGCACAGCACGACGCTCACCGCCGTACCCCAGTCGCGGCCGGCGGCCTCGGCGGGCGTGACCCGTTCGACACGCTCGTCCGCCGAGCCCAGCGCCGACGCGACGACGAGGCTCCGCCCGGGGGCGGTGCGGGCCAGCGCGGCACCCAGCTCGGCCGGTCCGGCGCCGGGACCGGTCAGGACGGCGACCTTGGGATAGGCGCGGCACACGTTCAGGGCCGTCCGCGGCTCCCTTCCGTGCGCGCTGACCACCACCGCGTCGTCCCAGGTCAGCCCCAGCCGGGCGAAGGCGGC
>NZ_JBSFIK010000021.1:75221-78844 GCF_053597535.1 Streptomyces sp. NPDC001348
TGGGCGCGGCACACGTTCAGGGCCGTCCGCGGCTCCCTTCCGTGCGCGCTGACCACCACCGCGTCGTCCCAGGTCAGCCCCAGCCGGGCGAAGGCGGCCGCGACGGACGACACCCCCGGCCGTACGTCCAGCCGCTCGGACCCGAACCGCTCGGCCAGCGCCCGCACGATCCCGAAGAACCCGGGATCGCCCGAGGCCAGCACGACCACGCGCCGGTCCTTGCCGACGTACTCCCCGATGCTGTCCAGGGCAGGTGCCAGCGGGCCCAGTACGATCCGCTCGGCGGTCTCCGGCAACGCGACGGCATCCAGGTGCCGCCGTCCGCCCACGACGAGCTCCGCCCCCGCCACCACCTCGGCGTCGGCCTGCGCCCCGGTCCCGGTACCGACGACCGTGATCATGTACTCGCCCCCCGCTCGCGCAGCGCCTTGCGGGCCTCGGGGTCGGCCCTGCGGAAGCCGTGGAAGTGGCCGGGGTGGTAGAGGTGCGAGCGGGTGCCCTCGGCGTCCAGGGCCGGGCCGACCAGGAACAGGGTGTGCTTCCAGAGCTTGTGCTCCTTGACGGTCTCCTCCAGCGTGCCGACCGTGCACCGCACGACCAGCTCCTCCGGCCAGGTCGCCTGGTAGGCGACGACGACCGGGGTGTCCGTGGGATAGCCGCCCTCCAGCAGTTCCCGTACCAGCTGCCCGCTGCGGGCGGCGGACAGGAAGATCGCCATGGTGGTGCCGTGCCGGGCGAACTCGCGGACCTCCTCACCGGGCGGCATCGGCGTCTTGCCGCCGCCCAGCCGGGTGAGGACGACCGACTGCGCCACCTCCGGGATGGTCAGCTCGCGCTGGGCGAGCGCGGCCACGGCGGAGAAGGCGGAGACACCCGGGACCACCTCCGTCCCGATTCCGATCCGGGCGCAACGGTCGAGCTGCTCCTGTGTGCCGCCCCACAGGGCGGGGTCGCCGGAGTGGATCCTGGCGACCCTCAGCCCCTCCCGGTGGGCCCGCTCGTACACGGCGACGACGTCCTCCAGGGACATGGTCGCCGAGTCCAGGACCTCCGCGTCCTCCCGCGCGTGGTCGAGGACTTCGGCCTGGACCAGGCTGGCCGCCCAGATCACCACGTCGGCCTCGGCGATGGCGCGTGCGGCACGGAACGTCAGCAGGTCGGCGGCGCCGGGGCCGGCACCGACGAAGGTCACCTTGCCGGTGGGGGCATCGGCCATGAGAATCTGTCCTCTCCTACAAGTCCTACGAGCAAAGTCCTGTGAGTACGGCGGCTACGGCCGGGCGTGCGTGAGCGCGGGTCGATCGGATAGCAAGAGCACATGGCGGTCTTCGTCGCGCTGGGCGCGTTCCTGATGACGCTGGCCGGAGGGTGGACGGCACAACACGTGACCGACCGCCGCCACCTGGTCCTGGGCCTCGCCGGAGGCCTGATGCTGGGTGTGGTCGGCCTCGACCTGCTGCCGGAGGCGCTGCACGCGGCCGGCCGCGAGGTGTTCGGCGTACCGGCGGCCCTGCTGCTGTTCGTGGCCGGTTTCCTCGTGGCCCACCTGGTGGAACGCACACTGGCCGCCCGGCAGGCCGCGCACGGCGGTGCCGAGGGGCACAACCACCGGGCGCCCGAGGTGGGCCTCACGGCCGCGGGCGCGATGGTCGGCCACAGCGCCATGGACGGTGTCGCGATCGGCGCGGCCTTCCAGGTGGGCGGCGGCATGGGCGCGGCGGTCGCGCTCGCCGTCATCGCCCACGACTTCGCGGACGGTTTCAACACCTTCACCATCACCAGCCTGTACGGCAACGAGCGCCGCAAGGCCGTCGCGATGCTCGTCGCCGACGCCTGCGCGCCGGTGCTCGGCGCCGCCTCGGCCGTGTTCTTCACCATCCCGGAGGCGTTCCTCGGCGGCTATCTCGGCCTGTTCGGCGGTGCGCTGCTCTATCTCGCCGCCGCGGAGATCCTCCCCGAGGCCCACCACGAGCACCCCGCCCGTTCCACCCTGCTGTGCACGGTGGCCGGAGTGGCGTTCATCTGGCTCGTGGTCGGCCTCTCCGGCTGACCGGGCTGACAAGTGGGGCGCTCTCACAGCTTCCCGCCCCGCCCGCCGTCGCGCCGCGCGGGTGCGATCAGCGTGGAGAGGTACGGCAGCGCCGCACCGCCGAGCTCGGCGGCCGGCCGGATGGACTCCTCCTCCAGCCCGAGCGCCGACCCCCACACGGCGTCCCCGAGCCTTCCGGTCTCCCGCAGCGCCTCGGCGACCTCTGCGGCCTGCCGCCCGAACTTGTACGCCACGACCGTCCCGGGCCCGGCCAGGGCCTCCTTGAGCACGGCCGAACCGGCGGTGACCGGCACGAGTGTCAGCGGCTCGGTGCCCTCGGTGAGGACGGCACCCGAGCGTGCGGCGAGGTCCTGCATGGCGGTGATCCCGGGCACGGTCTCCACGACCGTCCCCGGCACCAGTTCCGCGACGGTCTGGGCGAGATAGGTGAAGGTGGAGTACACGTTCGGGTCACCGATGGTCGCGAACGCCACCGACCCGCGCTCCCGCAGCAGCTCCGCGACCCGCCCCCCGGCCGCGTCCCAGGCCGCCTCCCGCCGCGTCCGGTCGGTCCGCTCGTTGAGCGCGAACACGACCCTCACGACCTTGTCCTCGGGCACGTAGTGCAACACGGTCGCCTCGGCCCGCCCCCGTTCCAGGGTGTCCATCACGGGCACGACGACGACATCGGCGGCGCGCAGGGCGTTGACGCCCTTGACGGTCACCAGCTCCGGATCACCGGGGCCCACCCCGACTCCGACCAGCCTGCTGCTCATGACGTCCGGCACCTCTCCACGAACCGACGGGCCACACCGGGCACGGACGCCCAGTGCGTGTGCAGATAACTCGCGTGCACGCCCTGCTGTACGAAACCCTCGACGCGCCGCTCGGGGCCGCGCACCCCCCACGCGGGCTCCGCCCCCGCCCCCGGCTCGACGACCGTCCGGTGGAACTCGTGCCCACGCATCCGGGTCCCGGCGCCGGCGAGCACACTGTCGCTCACGGCGACGGCGTCCCGGTAGCCGAGGGTCAGCCGCTCGCTCATCCGGGCGGACGCGTCCAGCACCCCGCACATGGGCTGCCCGTCGAGCTCCCGGCAGAGATAGAGCAGCCCCGCACACTCGGCGGCCACCGGGGCGCCGGTCTCCGCGAGGGCCGCGACGGCTTTGCGCAGGGGTTCGTTGGCGGACAGCTCGGCGGCGTACACCTCCGGGAATCCACCGCCGATGACCAACCCATTGGTACCGTGCGGCAGTTGCTCATCGCGAAGCGGATCGAAGGGGACGACGTCGGCTCCGGCGGCGGTGAGCAGCTCGGCGTGCTCGGCATAGGAGAAGGTGAAGGCGGGGCCTCCGGCCAGAGCAACGGTCACGTTCGAGCGCCGGCCGGCGTCACTCAGCCCGTCCGGCGATTGAGGACGAGGCCCTTCAGGCCGATCGGGGGCCCAGGGAGCGGAGCCCCCGGCGGGGTGCAGGGGCGAGGCCCCGCGAGGAGGCCAGGGGGCGGAGCCCCCTGGCGGGGTCGAAGGGGCGGAGCCCCCTGGCGGGGTCGAAGGGGCGGAGCCCCCTGGCGGGGTCGAAGGGGCGGAGCCCCC
>NZ_JBSFIK010000021.1:78941-85185 GCF_053597535.1 Streptomyces sp. NPDC001348
CGAAGGGGCGGAGCCCCCTGGCGGGGTCGAAGGGGCGGAGCCCCCTGGCGGGGTCGAAGGGGCGGAGCCCCCTGGCGGGGTCGAAGGGGCGGAGCCCCCTGGCGGGGTCGAAGGGGCGGAGCCCCTGGAGGACGGGAAGGGCAGGGGCGGCGGGGGCGAGACACCCACAGCCCCGGCCGCATCCCAGGCAGCACCCGACAAGGCTCCCGCACTGCGCGCCAGCGCGACCAGCCCCTCCAGATCGCACCCGGCGGAGACCTGCGCCGCCATCGCGGCAACAGCCCCCACCGCCGAACCCCGCCGCTCGGCGACCGGCACCAGCCCCAGATGCCGCGACGGCGTCTCCACCTGCGCCACCCGCCGCAACACCCCCAGCACGGGCACCCCGGCGGAATCCAGCGCCTCCCGCAGAAGAGCCTCGTGCCGGTCGGACGCGACCTTGTTCAGGATCACGCCCCCGACCCGCACCTCCGGATCCCAGGACGCGAACCCGTGCACCAGCGCCGCCACCGACCGCGACTGCGACGACGCGTCCACGACCAGCACCACCGGCGCCCGCAGCAGCTTCGCCACATGCGCGGTGGACGCCAGCTCACCCTCCCCGGCGGCGCCGTCGTACAGCCCCATCACACCCTCGACGACGGCGATGTCACACCCGCGCGCCCCGTGCAGGAACAGCGGCCCGACCAGCTCGGGCCCGCACAGGTACGCGTCGAGGTTGCGCCCCACCCGCCCGGTCGCGAGCGCGTGGTACCCGGGGTCGATGTAGTCGGGCCCGACCTTGTGCGGGGAGACGGCCAGCCCCCGCCCGGTCAGCGCGGCCATCAGCCCCGTGGCAACGGTGGTCTTGCCGCTGCCGGAGGCCGGCGCGGCGATGACCAGCCGAGGCACGGAAGTCACCACTCGATGCCCCTCTGCCCCTTCTGCCCGACGTCCATGGGGTGCTTCACCTTGGACATGTCGGTGACGAGGTCGGCGAAGTCGACGAGCTTCTCCGGCGCGTTCCGCCCGGTGATGACCACATGCTGGGTGCCGGGCCGGTTCCGGAGCACGTCGACGACCTCGTCCGTGTCCACCCACCCCCAGTGCATCGGGTACGCGAACTCGTCGAGCACGTACAGCTTGTACGTCTCGGCGGCGAGGTCCCGCTTGACCTGCTCCCAGCCCTCCCGGGCCTTCTCCTCGTTGGTCGAGTTGTCACCCTGGATATCGCGCTGGACCCAGGACCAGCCCTCGCCCATCTTGTGCCAGTCGACGGTGCCGCCCTCGCCGGAGGCGCCGAGCACCCGCAGCGCGTTCTCCTCGCCGACCTTCCACTTGGCGGACTTGACGAACTGGAACACCCCGATCGGCCAGCCCTGGTTCCAGGCGCGCAGCGCGAGCCCGAACGCGGCGGTCGACTTGCCCTTGCCGATACCCGTGTGGACGACGACCAGCGGCCGGTTGCGCCGCTGCCGGGTCGTCAGCCCGTCGTCCGGCACCACACTCGGCTGTCCCTGAGGCATTACGCGGCCCTCCTCTGTACGTCCTTCACCAGTCCGGCGATCGAATCCGCCCGCAGCTCGTCCAACGTCACGGCCGTACCCCCGAGCTCACCCGCGAGCTGCCCCGCGAGCCCCAGCCGCACGGGCCCCGACTCGCAGTCCACGACCACCGACGCGACGCCCTCGGCGGCGAACAGCCGCGCCGCACGCCCCGCCAGGGCGACCGGCTCAGGGCCGCCGGTGGCCCGCCCGTCCGTCACCACCACGACCAGCGCCCGCCGCGCCGGATCGCGCAGCCGCTCGACCCGCAGCACCTCGTGAGCGCGCAGCAGCCCGGCGGCCAGCGGCGTCCGCCCGCCGGTCGGCAGCGACTCCAGCCTGGCCGCCGCCGCGTCCACGGACGACGTCGGCGGCAGGGCGACCTGGGCGTCCTTCCCGCGGAAGGTCACCAGGCCCACCTTGTCCCGCCGCTGGTAGGCGTCGAGGAGCAGGGACAGCACGGCGCCCTTCACGGCGCTCATCCGCTGCCGTGCCGCCATCGACCCGGAGGCGTCCACCACGAACAGCACGAGGTTCCCCTCGCGCCCCTCCCGGGTGGCCTGCCGCAGATCGTCCCGCCGTACGACCAGCCCCGGCCCGGACCGCCCGCGCGCCCGCTGGTGGGGGGCGGCGGCCTGCACGGTGGCCGCCAGGTGCAGCTTGGTCAGCGTGCCCCGCGGGCGCCGGGCCCCGGTGGTGCGGCCGTGTTCGGTCCGCGCCCGGGAACGCCGGCCGGCGGCGCCCTCGCCGATGCCGGGGACGCTGAGCACCTTGGCACGGAAGGGCTCGGCGGCCCGTGCGGGGGCCTGTTCACCCGCCCCGGCGCCGGAAGGCTGCGGCTCCCCGCCCTCACCGGCCTCGGGGCGCGCACCGGTGTCCCCGCCCTGCGGGTCGCCGTCGCCCTGCGGGGGCTGTCCGCCGCCACCGCCACCGGGACCGTCGGGATCGGGATCCTCGTCGTCCTCGCCGGAGAACTCCTCCAGGGTCTGGTCCAGCTTGTCCTCGTCGAGGCCGGGCGCGTCGAAGGGGTTGCGCCTGCGGCGGTGCGGCAGCGCCAGCAGCGCGGCCTGCCGCACGTCCTCGGCGAGCACGTCGGTCCGCCCGGCCCAGGCGGCCAGCGCGGTCGCGGTGCGGGCCATCACGATGTCGGCCCGCATGCCGTCCACCTCGAAGGCCGCGCAGGTCGCGGCGATCTGCCGGAGCGCCCCGTCGCCGAGCCGCACCGACGGCAGCAGTTCCCGCGCCGCGACGATCCGCGCCCGTACGGCGGCCTCCTCCTCGGCCCACCGGGCGGCGAAGCCGGCGGGATCGTCGTCGTACGCCAGCCTCCGCCGTACGACCTCCACCCGCTGTTCCGGCTCCCGCGAGGCGGCGACCTCCACGGTCAGCCCGAACCGGTCGAGGAGCTGGGGCCTGAGCTCGCCCTCTTCGGGGTTCATGGTGCCGACGAGCAGGAACTTGGCCGCGTGCCGTACGGAGACGCCCTCCCGCTCCACGTAGGAGGCGCCCATCGCGGCGGCGTCGAGCAGCAGGTCGACCAGGTGGTCGTGGAGGAGGTTGACCTCGTCGACGTAGAGGATCCCGCGGTGCGCGTCGGCGAGCAGTCCGGGCTCGAAGGCCTTCACGCCCTCGGCCAGCGCCCGCTCGATGTCCAGTGCGCCGACCAGCCGGTCCTCGGAGGCGCCGACGGGCAGTTCGACCATCCGGGCCGGCCGGGACTCGAACGCCCCCGGCGCGTGCGGCCCGTCCGGGCAGGCGGGGTCGGGGGAGCCGGGGTCGCAGGAGAACCGGCAGCCGGAGACGACGTCCACCTGAGGCATCAGCGCCGACAGCGCACGCACCGCCGTCGACTTGGCCGTGCCCTTCTCACCGCGCACCAGCACCCCGCCGACCGCCGGGGACACGGCGTTCAGCAGCAGCGCGAGCCGCAGGTCGTCCTGGCCGACGACGGCCGTGAACGGAAACGGGGTACTCACTTCTCGTCGCCCTCCAAGTCGCCCTCCAGCTCCAGGTAGGTGGCCCGCAGCCGCTCCAGCGTGTCGGCGTCCGGTTCCGCCCACAGCCCGCGGTCGGCGGCCTCCAGGAGCCGCTCCGTGATCCCGCGCAGGGCCCACGGGTTGGACTTCTTCATGAAGTCCCGGTTCTCGGCGTCGAAGACGTACTCCGCGCTGAGCTTCTCGTACATCCAGTCGTCGACCACGCCCGCGGTGGCGTCGTAGCCGAAGAGGTAGTCGACGGTCGCAGCCATCTCGAAGGCGCCCTTGTAGCCGTGCCGGCGCATCGCCGCCATCCAGCGCGGGTTGACCACGCGGGCCCGGAAGACGCGGTGCGTCTCCTCGCCCAGCGTGCGGGTCTTCACCTGGTCCGGCACGGCCGAGTCGCCGACGTACGCCTCGGGGGAGGCGCCCGTCAGGTGCCGCACCATGGCGACCATGCCGCCGTGGTACTGGAAGTAGTCGTCGGCGTCGACGAGGTCGTGCTCGCGGGTGTCGACGTTCTTCGCGGCGACGGCGATCCGCCGGAACGCCGTCTCCATGTCCCCGCGGGCCGCCCGCCCGTCGAGCCCGCGCCCGTAGGCGTAGCCGCCCCACACCGCGTACACCTCGGCGAGGTCCGCGTCCGAGCGCCAGTTGCGGGCATCGATCAGCGGCAGCAGGCCCGCGCCGTACGCGCCCGGCTTGGAGCCGAAGACACGGGCGGTCGCGCGCCGCCGGTCGCCGTGCTGCGCGGTGTCCTCGTCGGCGTGCGCCCGTACGTAGTTGGACTCGGCGGGCTCGTCCAGCTCGGCCACCGCCCGCACCGCGTCGTCGATCAGCCCGACGACGTGCGGGAACGCGTCCCGGAAGAAGCCGGAGATGCGCACGGTGACGTCGATGCGCGGTCGGCCCAGCTCGGCCAGGGGGACCACCTCGAAGCCGGTGACCCGGCGCGAGGCGTCGTCCCAGACCGGGCGGCAGCCCAGCAGGGCGAGGATCTCGGCGATGTCGTCGCCCTGGGTGCGCATGGCGGACGTGCCCCAGACCGTCAGGCCGACCGACTTCGGGTACGCGCCCGTGTCCTGCAGGTAGCGCGCGACCAGCGAGTCCGCCAGCGACTGTCCGACCTCCCAGCTCAGCCGTGACGGAATGGCCTTGGGGTCGACGGAGTAGAAGTTGCGGCCGGTCGGCAGGACGTTGACCAGTCCGCGCGTCGGCGAGCCGGACGGACCCGCCGGGACGTAACCGCCGTCCAGCGCGCGCAGGATGTGCCCGATCTCGTCGGTGGTCCGCGCCAGCCGGGGCACGACCTCGGTGCAGGCGAACTCCAGCACGGCGACGGCTTCGGGGAGTTCGGTGCCGAGCACCTCACGCACCAGACCGGCCGCTGCCGTCACGTCCCACGCCCGGGACTCCATGCCCTCCGCGAACCGCCGGCACAGCTGCTCCAGCAGGTCGATGGTGTCGGCGGCCGTCCGCGCCGGTCCCGCCACCAGGTCCGTCAGCTCCGCCGGCACCTTCACCGGGGCGCCCGGCTCGGCCAGCAGGTCCTTCTCCGCCAGCCCGAAGTGGGCCGCCAGCGAGGCCCGCAGCCCCGGCAGCGCGTGGGCCTGCCCGCCCCACACCTGCGAGGCCCGCAGCACGGCGAGCACCAGGTTCACGCGCGGCTCGCCGACCGGGCCGCCGCCCAGGATGTGCAGGCCGTCGCGGATCTGCACGTCCTTGATCTCGCAGAGGTAGCCGTCGATGTGCATGACGAACTCGTCGAACTCGTCGTCGTCCGGCTGCTCGGCCACATGCAGGTCGTGGTGCAGCTCGGCCGCCTTGACCAGGGTCCAGATCTGGGCCCGCACAGCAGGTGCCTTCGCCGGGTCCAGGTCGGAGACCAGCGCGTACTCGTCGAGCAGCTGCTCCAGCTTGGCCAGGTCGCCGTAGGTGTCGGCGCGGGCCATCGGCGGCACCAGGTGGTCGACGACCGTGGCGTGCCCGCGCCGCTTGGCCTGGGTGCCCTCGCCCGGGTCGTTGACGATGAACGGGTAGACCAGCGGGAGGTCACCGAGGACGGCGTCCGGCGCGCAGCCGCGCGACAGCCCGAGGCCCTTGCCGGGCAGCCACTCCATCGTGCCGTGCTTGCCCATGTGCACGATCGCGTCGGCGCCGAAACCCCCCTCCGATGTCGCGGCCTCCAGCCACCGGTAGGCCGCCATGTAGTGGTGCGACGGCGGCATGTCGGGGTCGTGGTAGATCGCGATCGGGTTCTCGCCGAAGCCGCGCGGCGGCTGGATCATGACGACGACGTTCCCGAACCGGAGGGAGGCGAGGACGATGTCGTCGCCGTCGACGTAGAGGGAGCCCGGCGGCTCGCCCCACGCCTCCAGCATGCCGTCCCGCAGCCCGGGATCCAGCTTGTCGAACCAGGCCCGGTAGTCGGCGAGCGGCACGCGCGCGGGCGCGGCGGCCAGCTGCTCCTCCGTGAGCCACTCGACGTCGTGCCCGCCGGCCTCGATGAGGCGGTGGATCAGCTCGTCGCCGTTGTCGGGGTACCCCTCGGCCACGTACCCGGCGTCGCGCAGGGCGTCCAGCACCCGTACCGCCGACGCCGGGGTGTCCAGTCCGACCGCGTTGCCGACCCGGGAGTGCTTGGTCGGGTAGGCGGTGAAGACCAGCGCGACCCTCTTCTCGGCGTTGGCCTTGTGCTTCAACCGGGCGTGGCGTACGGCGATCCCGGCGACCCGTCCCGCCCGC
>NZ_JBSFIK010000021.1:85282-109872 GCF_053597535.1 Streptomyces sp. NPDC001348
GGTAGGCGGTGAAGACCAGCGCGACCCTCTTCTCGGCGTTGGCCTTGTGCTTCAACCGGGCGTGGCGTACGGCGATCCCGGCGACCCGTCCCGCCCGCTCGGGGTCGGCCACGTACACCGGCACATCGTCGGGCCCCTGCTCCTTGAAGGAGAACGGGACGGTGATCAGCCGCCCGTCGAACTCCGGGATCGCGACCTGCATCGCCGCGTCCATGGGGGAGAGGGCCGCGTCGGACTCCTCCCAGGCCGCGTGCGACGAGGTGAGGCAGAGGCCCTGCAGCACGGGGATGTTCAGCTCGGCGAGCGCCCCGATGTCCCACGCCTCCTCGCCCGCCCGTCTCCCACCACCACCCTCAATGGAGGTGCTTCGCACCACTGGATCCTTTCCGCCCGCGGAGGCCTGCGAGGCGTGCGTGCCGCCCGCGGCGAGCACGGTGGCCACCAGGGCGTCCGCCCGGCCGAGGATCTCGTACAGCCCGGCGTCGGCGCCGCGCAGCGAACCGCAGTAGACCGGCAGGGCGTTGGCGCCGTGCGCCTCGATCGCGTCGCACAGGGTGTCCACGAAGGCGGTGTTGCCGCTCAGTTCATGGGCGCGGTAGAAGAGCACGCCGACCGTCGGGCGGCCCTCCTGGAACGTGCGGGAGCCGTGCACGCCGTACTCCGGCATCTTCCGCGGCTCGACGAACCCCTCGCCGGTCAGCAGCACGGTGTCGGACAGGAACCGGGCGAGCTCGGTCAGGTTCTCGGGGCCGCCCTCCACGAGGTACCTCAGCGCCTCGGCCACGACACCCGCGGGCACGGACGACTCGGCCATCAACTCCGCGTCGGGCACGGCCTCCCCGCCGAGCAGCACGGTCGGCACGCCCGAGGCCTTGAGCACGGCCAGCCCGTCCTCCCAGGCCCGCTTGCCGCCGAGCAGCCGTACCACGGCGATGTCGGCGCCCGCGAGGAGGGCGGGCAGCTCCGCCTCGACGTCCACCCGGGTCGGGTTGCCGATCCGGTACGAGGCACCGGTGGCGGCCCGCGCCGCCAGCAGATCGGTGTCGGCGGTCGACAACAACAGCACTGTGCTCATGCGGGCGCTCCCGGTGGAATGAAGGGCAGTCCTTGCGGCGCGCCCGACTCGATGAGCCGTCGGAGCGCGTCCGTGTCCGCGTGTTGTTCGATCAGGTCGCCCAGCCGGTCGAGCTGCTCCTCGCGCAGCGCGGCGAACGAGGTGTCGGCGGCGGGCACGAAGCGGCGGCCCGCGGCGGCGGCCACCTCGCGCAGGAAGGCCCGCCGGAAGCCGTCCGACTCCAGCGAGCCGTGCCAGTGCGTGCCCCAGGTCTGGCCGACCCGGCAGCCGTCCAGGAACGGCACGCCGTCCGTCACTTCGGCGACCCCGTGGTGGATCTCGTACCCCTCGACCCGCTCGCCGAGGGCTTCCCCGACGGGCCGGGTGAGGGTCTTCTCGCGGGCGAACCGCACGCGGACGGGAAGGACTCCGAGCCCTTCGACCTGACCGGCGCGCGACTCGACCTCGTCCTCGATGTGCTCGCCGAGGATCTGGAAGCCGCCGCAGATGCCGAGGACCGGCCGTCCTTCGGCGGCTCTCCTGCTGATCGCCTTCGCGAGCCCCCGCTCCCGCAGCCACTCCAGCGCCCGCACGGTCCCGCGCGTCCCGGGGATCACCACGAGGTCGGCGTCCGCCAGCTCCTCCGCCCGGTCCACGAACCGCACCACGACACCCGGTTCGGCGGCCAGCGCGTCCACGTCGGTGAAGTTGGACATCAGCGGGATCGCGCACACGGCGACCCGCAGCACGTCCTCGCCGACGGGCGGGGCGGTGTTCGACTCGCGGACCGTTCCCCGAAGTGAGACGCGGAGACCGTCCTCCTCGTCGATGCCGAGCCCGTGCCGGAAGGGCAGCACGCCGTACGTGCGCCGCCCGGTGAGCCCGTGCAGCATGTCGAGGCCGGGTTCCAGCAGGGAGACGTCACCGCGGAACTTGTTGACGAGGAACCCGGCGACGAGCTCCTGGTCCTCGCGGGACAGCAGTGCGACGGTCCCGAAGAACGAGGCGAAGACGCCGCCGCGGTCGATGTCGCCGACGACGAGCACGGGCAGCCGCGCGTTCCGCGCGATGCCCATGTTCACGATGTCGGTCCGCCGCAGGTTGATCTCGGCGGGTGAGCCGGCCCCCTCGCAGATCACCGCGTCATACGTGCCCCGCAGCTCCTCCAGGCACTCCAGCACGGTCCCCAGCAGCCGCTGCTGCCGCCCGCCGTGGTAGCCGCGCGCGCTCAGCTCGCCCACCGGCTTGCCCAGGAGCACCACCTGACTGCTCTGCTCCCCACCGGGCTTGAGTAGCACGGGGTTCATCAGCGCGGTGGGCTCGACGCGGCACGCCTGCGCCTGCATGGCCTGCGCCCGTCCGATCTCCGCGCCCTCGCGCGTCACGAACGAGTTGAGGGACATGTTCTGCGCCTTGAACGGCGCGACCTTGACCCCCTGCCGGACCAGCCAGCGGCAGATCCCGGCGGTCACGACGCTCTTGCCCGCGTCGGAGGTGGTACCGGCGACGAGGAGTCCCCCGCTCATTTCCCACGTCCCTTCACGATGGCGCGCGCGGCGACGGTGGTGCCGAGCGCGAGCAGACCGACGCGCCTGGAGAGCCGTACGGCCCGGTCGATGTCGGGCACGGCGACGGCGCGTCCCTCCGGGTTCAGCACCGGCCGGTGCTCCACCCGCCCCCCATACGACAGCGTCCCGCCCAGCCGCACGCCGAGCGCGCCCGCGAAGGAGGCCTCCACGGGCCCGGCGTTGGGGCTCGGGTGCTTGCCGGCGTCGGCCCGCCAGGCCCGTACGGCTCCGCGCGGGTCGCCGCCGGCCACGGTCGCCAGTGCGGCGGTCAGCCGTGCCCCCGGCCATCCGGCGAGGTCGTCCAGCCGGGCGGAGGCCCACCCGTAGCGCCGGTACCTGGGCGACTTGTGGCCGACCATGGCGTCGAGGGTGTTGACGGCCCGGAAGCCGAGCAGCCCGGGCACCCCGCCCAGGGCGCCCCACACCAGGGCCCCCACGACCGCGTCGGAGGTGTTCTCGGCGACGGACTCCACGACGGCGCGGGCGATCCCGTCGGCGTCGAGTGCCTGCGGATCGCGGCCGCACAGGTGCGGCAGCCGCGCCCGGGCGGCCTCGACGTCCCCGGCCCGAAGGGCGCGGCCGATGCTCCGGGCCTCGCGGGCGAGGGAGGTCCCGCCCACGACGGCCCATGTGGCGGCGGCGGTCAACGCGACGGAGGCGCCGCGGGAGGGACGTACGGCCGCGGCGGCGACGGCTCCCAGACCGGCGGCACCGCCCACGCACACCACGGTGTGCAGCGCGCCCCACCCCCGGTGGTCCCGCCACAGCACCCGCTCCACGGCCGAGGCGGCCCGCCCGAACACGGCGACCGGATGCCCGCGGTGCGGATCACCGAGCAGGTGGTCGCCGAGGAGACCGGCGGCGGCGCCGTACGCGAAGACGCGATCGGCACGCATCGGCTCAGCCGGCCGTGGGGTCGGGCAGCGAAGCGGTGCTGTACCTCGAACGGCAGGCGAGCATGGCGATATGTCCTCACTCAGGGTGTCCGCGCCCTGGTTCGACGAGACCGGCGGCGAGAGTTCCTGGCTCCCGGGGCTTCCTACCCCGGTGACAGTGGCGGGACCGCGCCGGATTCGCACCGGCTTCCTCTCCTGCCGCCGTACATGGCTCCGGAAGTCCACCACGGCCCCGGAAGAGCCGTCAACTTGCCGTTGACCTGCACGGGGAGAGTGTGCTGAGGCCCACACCGGCACGGACGTGGACGGCACGGCGGCATGCGAAAGGCTCCTCCCCGAGGACTTCGGGGAGGAGCCTTGAGACCCCGGCCGGGCTCTGATCAGCGTCTGATCAGGCCCTGACCCGGTCTTGATCAGGCCTTGTGCATGATCAGGTAGATCCCGTAGGCCACCGCCGCCGCACACGCCGCGAAGCACACGTACGCGCCGGTGACGGCGAGCGCGGCCGAGTTCCCCTGGGCGGCGGCGCGCTCGCGGCGCGAGAGGCCGGTGACGCCGAGGGTGAACAGGGCCACCAGGCCGACGGTGACGGCGAGGCTGACGCCGAAGACGGAGCCGATGGCTGCCCAGTCGATCTTCATGTCGGAACTGCTTTCTCTAACCGGGTGCCCGGGGTCAGACGGCGGCGGCCGGCGGGTTCGCCGGGTCGGCGGCGACGGGTGCCGCCGGGGACGGGATCGTGGCCGACAGCTCCTCGGCCACCACGCCCACCGGGGGCGGGGTGACGACGGCGATCGCGGTGGTGACCACGCCGGCCGGTTCCCCGGTCTCGTTGACGTTGGTCGCGTCGACCACCTCGCGGCGGGAGTACTTCCAGATCGCGGCGCTGGAGGCCACGAGGAAGACCGCGACCAGCGCGGTGCCCCAGTCGCCCAGACCGGTGACCGACTCGGCGAGCGCGCCGACCAGTGCGGCGGCCGGGAGCGTCAGCGCCCAGGCGACGAGCATGCGGGTCGCCGTGGACCAGCGGACCACACCACCCTTGCGGCCCAGGCCCGCGCCCATCACGGAGCCGGAGACGACGTGCGTGGTGGAGAGGGAGAAGCCGAGGTGGGAGGAGGCCAGGATGGCCGTGGCCGCGCTGGTCTGGGCGGCGAAGCCCTGCTGCGGCTGAAGCTCCGTCAGGCCCTTGCCCATGGTGCGGATGATGCGCCAGCCGCCGATGTAGGTGCCGAGCGCGATGGCGAGGCCCGCGGAGAGGATCACCCAGGTGGGAGGGTTGGAGCCGGGGGCGATGGTGCCGCCGGCGATCAGCGCGAGGGTGATGATGCCCATCGTCTTCTGGGCGTCGTTCGTGCCGTGGGCCAGGGACACCAGACCGGCCGAGGCGATCTGGCCGGCGCGGTAGCCCTTGCGGGTGGCCTCGCCGTCGGCGTTCTTGCCGATGCCGTAGGAGAACCGGGTGGCCAGCATCGCCGCCACACCCGCGACCACGGGGGCCGCGACCGCCGGGAGCAGCACCTTGGTGACGAGCACGTCACCGTGGACGGCGCCCATGCCGGCGGAGGCGACGGTGGCGCCGATCAGACCGCCCATGAGGGCGTGCGAGGAGCTGGAGGGCAGCCCCACCAGCCAGGTCAGCAGGTTCCAGAGGATCGCGCCGACCAGGGCGGCGAAGATGACCTCGGGACGGATGCCGTTCTCGTCGACGAGACCCTTGGAGATCGTGTTGGCGACCTCCACGGAGAGGAAAGCGCCCACAAGGTTGAGCACGGCGGACATGGCCACCGCGACCTTGGGCTTGAGCGCGCCGGTCGAGATGGTGGTGGCCATCGCGTTGGCGGTGTCGTGGAAACCGTTCGTGAAATCGAACGCGAGTGCGGTTACCACCACAATCGCGAGGATCAGCGAGAAGCTTTCCATTTACCCAGGCAATCGTTCGAAGTCATTGGTCGGTTGACCGTAGGCAACCTGAGTGAACGGAAGGTGAACTGAGATAGGCGTCGAGGTGTCAGAAACGCCTGGTGAAGGCCGTGCGGATGATGTCCGGCGACCCGGCCGGGACCAGAACCTCCAAAAAGGTGCATGACATGGCAAATCAGGCAATACGACTCCGTCATGCGTCGCAGTGACACCGCGTCAGCCGGTCCCCTGGCAGGATCACCGCCATGGCTGAAGAGAGCAGAGATCACCGCCATGGCTGAAGAGAGCAGAGGCGTACGCGAGGCGGAGTCACGGGCCTGGGAGGCGCTGGTCGCCACGGCCCGCCGGACCGTGGCCGACGGACTCGTCGTCGGCACCTCCGGCAACGTGTCGGTGCGCGTCGGCGACACCGTGCTGGTCACGCCGTCGGGCGTCCCGTACGACCGGCTCACACCGCACGACGTGACCGGCGTCGACCTCACCGGACGCCAGGTGCTCGGCACGCTGGTCCCCACCAGCGAACTGCCCATGCACCTGGCCGTCTACCGCACCACCGACGCCCGCGCCGTCGTCCACACCCACGCCGTGCACGCCACGGCCGTCTCGACCCTCGTGACCGAACTCCCGGCGGTCCACTACATGTCCGGCGCCCTCGGCGGCCCGGTCCGGGTCGCCCGCTACGCGACCTACGGCACCGAGGAGCTGGCCGAGAACATGCTCCGCGCCCTCGCCGACCGCTCCGGCTGCCTCCTGCAGAACCACGGCACGATCACCCACGGCGCCGACCTCGACCGGGCCTACGACCGGACCGCCCAGCTGGAGTGGATGTGCCGCCTGTGGCTGACGGCGTCCTCGGTGCCCGGACTGACGCCGTCCCTGCTGACCCCGGAGCAGCTGGCGGCGGCGGGGGAGAGGCTGCGGGGGTACGGCCAGCGGGGGTGAAAGCGACGGCGCACCACCCGCGCCCCGTCCACGGGGATTGAAGGGCGCCCCGCGCTGGAACCCGGAAGGACATGTCACCCCGACCCTTCCTCCCGCTGGCCGGTAAGGCGGCCCCCCGGGACACTGGACCCGTGCGCACCGTCACAGCGGCGGCCTCGGCCGTCACCGCGGTCCTGGCGGCCGGCGCGGCCGGCGTGGCCGTCGGCCGGATCGCCAGCGATGCCGCGCTCAAGGCGGCACCCGGCAGACCGCTGCCCACCGAGCCCCGGCTCACCGTGCACGCCATGACCGCGGACCGGCTCGCACTCACCCGTGACCTGGCCTCCCTGCGCCCCGGCACCTACGGCCTGTCCGGCGCCGGTTCGCACGCCGTCCTCGGCCCCGTCCTGGAGGCCGCCGCGCCCTCACCCGACACCGTCGTACGCCGCCTCGAACGCGTCACCCGCGGCACGCTCGAGCCCGGCGACCAGGTGTGGCTCACCCCCAACCTGTACGTCGGCGACCCGGGCGCCGCCCTGGGGCTCGACCACACCGACGTGGACGTGCCCGGGGAACTCGGCGCGCTGCCCGCCTGGTTCGTGCCCGCCGTGCGGGACACCTGGGTGATCGCGGTGCACGGCCTCGGCACGACGCGGGAGCTCCCCATGAACGTCATGGGGTTCCTGCACGGCCTCCGTCTCCCCGTGCTCGCCGTCTCCTGCCGGGGCGACCTCGGCGCCCCGCGCCCGCCGGACGGCCTGAACCACCTCGGGGAGACCGAGTGGCGCGACGTGGACGCGGCGATCCGCTACGCCGTCCGCCACGGCGCCCGGCGCGTCGTCCTCCACGGCTGGTCCACCGGCGCCACCATGGCCCTGCGCGCCGCCCTCCACTCCGCCACACGGGACCGGGTCTGCGGGCTCGTCCTGGACTCGCCGGTGCTCAGCTGGGAGGCCACGCTGCGCGCCCTGGCCGGGGCCCGGCGCACGCCCGACTTCCTG
This sequence comes from Streptomyces sp. NPDC001348, assembly GCF_053597535.1. NCBI lineage: Bacteria > Bacillati > Actinomycetota > Actinomycetes > Kitasatosporales > Streptomycetaceae > Streptomyces > Streptomyces sp. NPDC001348. The sequence goes on from NZ_JBSFIK010000021.1 coordinate 92,646, forward strand.
CTGCCGCTCGCCGTCCGGGCCGCCCAGGGCCGCCTCGGCCTGCGCGCCGAGCACGCCGCGGGGAGCGCCGACCCGGCGCGGCTGAGCGTGCCCACCCTGCTGATCCACGGACCGGACGACGTGGTGGCCCCCTGGGAGTTCTCCCGCCGCCTCGCCGCGCGGCGCGCCGACCGGGTCACCCTGCACACCGTGCGGGACGCCCCGCACGGGGCGATGTGGAACGCCGACCCGAAGGGGTACGAGGAGACCGTACGACGGTTCCTGACGCCGCTGATGTGAACGCCGCCGACAGGCACGCCACCGGTGTGAACACGACCGACGCGATGCCGACCCGCCGCCGCGACGCGGGGGCTGACGACCCGTCCGGCCGTTCCGTTCAAGGCCGTACCACTGGCCGGAACCGCCCTCCTCGGCCCCCGCCGGAGCCCGTGCGTTGGCCCACCCCGTAGCCCGCCGTGACATTCCGTTTGGGTTTTCGGACCGTCAACCGGAAGACTGCACCCGTGACGTCCCGTATCCCGCGCGACTCCAGGCTTCGACTCGTCCGACCGCGACCCCTGGCCGCCGCCCCCCGAGCGATGAACCAGCGGCGCTCGCGCCGCCCCGCACCCCGCCCGCCGGAGGGCACGCCCGCCCCCGCCGAGCTGGCCCGGATGGCGAGATCCCGCCTGGCCGGCGCCGCTCGCGTGGCGCACTGGGCCGACGCCGCCCTCGGCCCGGGCCGCGACGGCGCGACCGCGGACGGCAAGGCCACCCTCTCCGCGGCGACGGCCGAAAGCGCCGCCGCCGAGCTGGGGCTGACCGCCGCTCAGGTCCGGGCGGACTGGGACACCGCCCGCCTCGCCGGCCTCGTGGAGGTGCACGGCGACAGCGCACGCCCCGGCTGGCGCCTGCGCGCCTGGGACCGCGACGACAGCGCCGTCCTGCGCGGCTGGGTCGCCCTCTTCGACGCCTGGTCGCTCGCCTATCCCGAGCCCGCGGAGCACGAGGCCGCCGCCGTCGCCGAGGTCGTCTCGGCCATGCCCCAGGTGCTGTCCTTCCTCCAGCTGTCCGCCGGCCCCGTCCCGGTCGAGCAGCTCCTCGACCTGCTGCAGCAACGGGTCACCGAACTGCGCACCGAGCGCTGCGAGATCTCCTACGGGCCCGAGCCCCGGGCCGTCACCGGCGCCACGCCCGCCGCCCGGCCGACGCAGCCCGCGCCCGACCTCGCCCCCCTGCTCGACTGGGCCCTGCACGCCCTCGCCTCCGTCGGCGCCCTCACCTACGGCGACGGCCAGGCCACGCTCACCCCGCTGGGCAGCTGGGCCGTGTGGGTCAAGCTGGAGCAGATCTGCGTGGCCGCGCAGAGCCCCGCCGGGAACATCGAGCAGGGCGCCGAGGACATGCTGCGCGGCTGCTCCCAGCTCCGCCCCAACGCGGCCCGCGCCGAATACCGCGCCTGGCTCGCCGCCCGCCCTGTCGGCAGCGCCGTCACCGAGCTCATCGACGCCGCCCGCGGGGAGGACGCCCTGCTGCGCGGGCTCGCCTTCGAGGCGTTGCGTGTCGTCGGCGCCCCGGCGGAGGCCGACGTGCGCGCCGTACTCGACGAACCGACGCTCAGACCGTACGCCCTGCTGTGGCTCGCCGAGCACGACGGCGTGGACCCGGAGGACGCCCACGAGGTCCTCACCCGTGAGGAGGCCACCTGGCTGTGGGTGGACACCGCCGCCGCCGTCGCCGACCACGGCGAGGCGCCGTTGCTCGTACGCCACCTGGAGTCGGCGGTCCAGCCCACCGTCCCCCAGCTGCTGGACGAGGTCCGCGCGGTCGGTCACCCGCGCACCGTGCAGGTCCTGGTGGCCCTCGCCGCCGCGCACCCCGACCCCGCCCTGGCCAAGGCGGTGCGCCGGGCCGCCTTCCAGGTGCACACGGGAGGATGAGGCCGGGAGGGCTTCAGGCCCCGATCTCGGGGGCGTACGTCCCGAAGCTCCAGATGTTGCCCTCGACGTCCCGGGCCATGTAGTCCCGCGAGCCGTAGGGCTGGTCGGTCGGGGGCGTCAGGATCTCCGCGTCGTGGTCCACGGCGCGCCGGTGGTGGGCGTCGACGTCGTCCACCACGACGTACACCCCCGTCGGGCCCGCGTCCCCCATCGCCTCCGCGAAGACGCCGTCCCGGCCCTTGGAGCCGACCATCACCCCGCCGTTGCCCTGCACCAGCTCGGCGTGCAGAACCGTGCCGTCCTCGCCCTCGTAGACCGACAGCTCGCTGAACCCGAAGGCCTCCGTGAGCTGCCTGATCGCCGCCTTGGCGTCCGCGTACAGCAGCGTCGGATAAACGGTCGGCCGACTGCCCACCATGCCCACCACTCCCCTTCCCGCGGTCCGTCGTGCCCGGTTCGCCCTTCAGTCTGACACCGCCGATCCCCGGCCGGGGGGTTCGGCGTCCGCATCGTCGGCGGCGGGCGTGCCGTACGTCACGCCGGCGCCCTGCTCCGCGCGCGGCTCCCGGACCGCGCAGGTCGGCGCGGTCGACGACGTCGCTCGGCGGTGGCCCGAACACCCGCACGCAGAAAAAGTGCTTGCCCCACCCCGTTAGACTTCTCCCATGGCCATTCTCCTCGCGCATTAGACGGCGGGAACGTCCTCAGCCGCCCACCCGCCACCTACCTCCGCTCTGGAGTCTGTCCGTGATCTCCGCCTCCGGTATCGAGCTGCGCGCCGGTGCCCGCATCCTCATCGAGAACGCCACCTTCCGCGTGGCCAAGGGCGACCGCATCGGCCTGGTCGGCCGCAACGGCGCCGGGAAGACCACCCTCACCAAGTGCCTCGCCGGCGAGGGCATCCCGGCCGCCGGCACCATCACCCGCTCCGGCGAGGTCGGTTACCTCCCGCAGGACCCCCGCACCGGCGACCTCGACGTCCTCGCCCGCGACCGCATCCTCTCCGCGCGCGGCCTCGACGTACTGCTGCGCAAGATGCGCGAGAACGAGCAGCGCATCGCGAACGGCCAGGGCGCGACCCGGGAGAAGGCCCTCAAGCAGTACGAGCGCCAGGAGACGGAGTTCCTCACCAAGGGCGGGTACGCCGCCGAGGCCGAGGCCGCCACCATCGCCGCCGCGCTCAACCTGCCCGACCGGGTGCTCGGCCAGCCGCTGCACACCCTCTCCGGCGGTCAGCGCCGTCGTGTCGAGCTGGCCCGGATCCTGTTCTCCGACGCGGACACCCTGCTGCTGGACGAGCCGACCAACCACCTCGACGCCGACTCGATCGTCTGGCTGCGGGACTACCTGAAGACCTACCGCGGCGGCTTCATCGTGATCTCCCACGACGTCGACCTGGTCGAGACGGTCGTCAACAAGGTGTTCTACCTGGACGCCAACCGCTCCCAGATCGACGTCTACAACATGGGCTGGAAGCTCTACCAGCAGCAGCGCGAGGCCGACGAGAAGCGCCGCAAGCGCGAGCGCGCCAACGCCGAGAAGAAGGCCGCCGCGCTGCACTCGCAGGCCGACAAGATGCGCGCCAAGGCCACCAAGACGGTCGCCGCGCAGAACATGGCCCGCCGTGCGGACAAGCTGCTGGCCGGTCTGGACGCCGTCCGGCAGTCCGACAAGGTCGCCAAGCTGCGCTTCCCGGAGCCCGCGCCCTGCGGCAAGACCCCGCTGATGGCGGAGGGCCTGTCGAAGTCGTACGGCTCGCTGGAGATCTTCACCGACGTCGACCTGGCCATCGACAAGGGCTCCAGGGTCGTCATCCTCGGCCTCAACGGTGCGGGCAAGACCACCCTGCTCCGTCTGCTCGGCGGGGTGGAGCAGCCGGACACCGGCGCGGTCGTCCCCGGCCACGGCCTCAAGCTCGGCTACTACGCCCAGGAGCACGAGACCCTGGACGCCGACCGCACGGTGCTGGAGAACATGCGCTCGGCGGCGCCCGACATGGACCTCGTCGAGGTGCGCAAGGTGCTCGGCTCGTTCCTCTTCTCCGGTGACGACGTCGACAAACCGGCCGGCGTCCTCTCCGGCGGCGAGAAGACCCGCCTGGCCCTGGCGACCCTCGTGGTCTCCTCCGCGAACGTGCTGCTCCTCGACGAGCCCACCAACAACCTCGACCCGGCCAGCCGCGAGGAGATCCTCGGCGCGCTGCGCACCTACAAGGGGGCCGTGGTGCTGGTCACCCACGACGAGGGCGCCGTCGAGGCGCTCCAGCCGGAGCGGATCATCCTGCTGCCGGACGGCGTGGAGGACCTGTGGGGCTCCGACTACGCGGATCTCGTCGCCCTGGCTTGATCGAATGAATGATCCACTGCGTATGGATCATTCGGCCGATCCGTGATCCATCATCTGTGTGAGATCTCCTCGTATCGAGGTGTGTCCTACATCGATTTCGCGGCCGATCCCTCGGATGCCGAGGGGTCGGCCGCTGCGCGTCTCTGACCTGGTACTTCACGAAAGAACCCGTTCGGCCGTACGGACACGCACGTCTGGAATCGTCGATTCCGGTTGTGGGGACGGGCTCCTGTCGTCAAAACCCTGTCTCACGGACCTTGCCGAATGGGTGGCCATCGGGCCCCGGAGGGGTGATCATGAGGAGACCAGAGCGCACTTCCCATGAGGAGGCACGGGTGGCCGAGACTCTGAAGAAGGGCAGCCGGGTGACCGGCGCCGCGCGCGACAAGCTCGCGGCAGACCTGAAGAAGAAGTACGACTCCGGTGCGAGCATCCGGGCGCTGGCCGAGGAGACCGGCCGCTCGTATGGCTTCGTACACCGGATGCTCAGTGAGTCGGGCGTCACGCTCCGTGGGCGTGGCGGAGCGACCAGGGGCAAGAAAACCGCCTCGTCCTGATCCGGGCGGCCCATCGGCTTCGATGGTGGCCACCCGGTCGGTCGGGTGATCGACCGGGTGGTTACTGTGCAGTCACTTGGCTGACCGCACGCATCGGAGGCGTCATGGCTTCGCCCGAGAAGGACCCTGTTTCCCTGGTTCCCCTGCTCGACCAGGACGGCGTACGGCTCACCGTCGACGACACGCTCGCCACGGTGACGCTGACCAACCCGGACAAGCGCAACGTCCAGAGCCCCGCTCTGTGGCGCGCGCTGGCCGAGGCCGGTCGGCTGCTGCCCGGCTCCGTCCGGGTGGTCGTGCTGCGCGGTGAGGGCAAGTCCTTCTCCGCCGGACTCGACCGGCAGATGTTCACGCCCGAGGGGATCGAGGGCGAGCCGACCTTCGTCGATCTCGCGCGCCGTGACGACGCCGAGCTCGACGCGACCATCGCCGGCTACCAGGAGGCGTTCACCTGGTGGCGGCGGAACGACATCGTGTCCGTCGCCGCCGTACAAGGGCATGCCATCGGCGCCGGTTTCCAACTGGCCCTCGCATGTGACCTGCGCGTCGTCGCGCACGACGTGCAGTTCGCCATGCGCGAGACCAGCCTCGGGATCGTGCCCGACCTCACGGGCACGCACCCGCTCGTGGAGCTGGTCGGGTACGCCCGCGCGCTGGAGATCTGTGTGACCGGGCGGTTCGTGCAGGCCGAGGAGGCGGTGAGTTCCGGGCTGGCCAACATCGCGGTGCCGGTGGCGGAACTCGACGACACCGTCCGCGACGTCACGGCCGCGCTGCTCGCCGCGCCCCGTGACGCGGTCGTGGAGACCAAGGCCCTGCTGCGCGGTGCGGCCGGCCGCGGCTACGACGGACAGCGTGCCGCGGAACGGCAGGCCCAGGCACGACGGCTGCGCGACCTGGCCGGCGTCGGCGAGTGAGCCGTACCCGGTCAGTCGACGGCCGTCACCAGGACGGCCACGGTCGGGTGATCCGGTAGCGCGTCCGCGACGGCGGCACGCACCCGCCGGGCCACGTCCAGCGCCCGGTGGCCGGCGTCCACCGCCACCTCCACGCGCACATGACGGTGTGCGAGCGCGGCTCCGTCCCGCCGTTCCTCGAGGTGCACCGCCCGGCCGAGGCCGCCCAGCGCGCCCGTCAGCCGGGTCACGCCGGTCACGGAGAGGGCGGCCGTCTCGGCACGCTTCTCGTCGGCGTCCGTGGCCCGCCGCGCGGGAGCCGGCGGCTCCGCCTCCGCGACCGGCATGGGCGGTTCCGCCGCATCCAGCAGATCCGTCACCCTCAGGTCCACCTCGGTGACCGAGAGCCCGACACCCTCCGTCGCGGCCCGCGCCAGCACCAGACGCAGACGGGACGCCGTGTCCGGCAGGGGCACGGCGGCCGTGGCCGCGAAGTCCGCGGTCAGCCGGAGCGGTCCCGGCGGCAGGGCGCTCGGCGGCAGGGGTACGGAGCTCTCCTCCGCGCCCTCCGGCCCGGCCGGCCCCAGCCGCAACGGGCCCGGGTGCACGCCCGTCACCTCCCGCGCCGCGCGCCGCAGCAGTTCCCCGGCCGCCGTCTCCGCGATCCACGCACCGTCCCGCGCGCCGCCGAGCGGCAGCAGCCGGCCTAGCCCCAGCTGCCGCCGCACCGCGCGCGTCCATGACTCCGTCATTGCTCCAGACTGCCGCATCCCCGGCGCGCCGCGACGCAAGCGCACTTACCGTGGTCGAGGGGGGACGACCGAAAGGGACGTGCGCCATGACCGACATGACGGACCAGAACCGGACGGCGGGCCCCACCGGCGGCAACGAGGTGTCCGACACGCCGGGAGCCCGCAGGACACAGACGACACGACGTGGGACCGGGGATCCCGCCACCCGGGGGCGGACCACCATCGCCGACGGGGTCGTGGAGAAGATCGCCGCGCTGGCCGCGCGGGACGTGGTCGGGGTGCACGCCCTCGGCAGTGGACTGGCGAGGAGTTTCGGTGCGGTACGGGACCGGGTGCCGGGCGGCACCAAGTCGGTGACCCGGGGAGTGAAGGCGGAGGTCGGCGAGGTGCAGACCGCGCTCGACCTGGAGGTCGTCGTGGACTACGGCGTCTCGATCTCCGACGTCGCCCATGCCGTGCGGGAGAACGTGATCACCGCGGTGGAACGGATGGCCGGGCTGGAGGTCGTCGAGGTCAACATCGCGGTGAGCGACGTCAAACTCCCCGAGGAGGAGGAAGAGGAACCCGAGCCCCGGATCCAGTAGGCGCCGGTGGCACCGGAAACACACGGCTGACCAGCTAGGGAGCGCAGCATGAGCATGGCCGTGGTCGGCATGATCGCAGGGATGGCGTTGGGCTTCGCCGGGTACTTCGGCGGATTCGGAGCCTTCCTGCTGGTGGCGGCCCTGGGCGCCGTCGGGTTCGTCGCCGGCAGGTTCGCGGAGGGCGACCTGCAACCGGGCGACTTCTTCCGCACCCGGGACGACCGGCGCGAGCGGCGGCGGTGACCGCCATGAGCGGCGCGGCCGGTGAGGTGCGCGAGCCCGCGGCCGTCGTCGCGCCCGGCGAGCGGGGTGCCCTCCGGATCGCCGACAAGGTCGTCGCGAAGATCGCGGCGCAGGCGGCGCGGGAGGCGGTGGGCCCGCTGCCCGGACCGGCGGCACCGCCCCGTACCGGCGTCGTCGTCCGCCATGACATCGTCCGCGTCCGCGTCGACCTCGAGCTGGGTTACCCGTCCGACATCCCGGCCCGCTGCCGTGCGGTGCGCCACCGGGTCACCGAGCGGGTGACCGCGCTGGCGGGAATGGCGGTGCGGGAGGTAGCCGTCCGGGTCGAACGGCTGCATCCCACGCACCCGGGCGGCACGGCCGGGGGGAGGACGCGGTGAGCGAACCCGCAGGGACCGAGGGCACCACCCGGCGACTGCCGGTGGTCACGGACAAGACACCCCCGCCGGTGGCGGCGGACCCTCCGGTGCCGGGCGGCGGAGGGAGCGGCCGCTTCTGGTCGGCCCGCCGCGTCCCCGCGGGCATCGTCGCGGCACTGCTCCTGGCCATCGCCGTCGTCTTCCTCTACGACATCGCGGCCGTCCGCGCCCACCTGCCCGCCATGAGCTGGCGCCGCGCACTGGCCCGGCAGCTCGCCGAGCGGCCGCTCGACGACAGGTGGGTGCTGGTCGGCGGGGGCGTCGCGGCGGCCCTCGGCCTCTGGCTGTTCGTGCTCGCGGTCACGCCCGGTCTGCGGGACCTGCTGCCGATGCGCCGCCCGCACCCCGATGTACGCGCCGGACTGCAGCGCGCGGCGGCCGCCCTGGCCCTGCGGGACCGAGCCGTGCAGATCTCGGGCGTGCAGTCGGTGCGGGTGCGGATGGGCCGCAGGAAGGCCGACGTCCGCGCGGTCTCCCACTTCCGCGACCTCGACGAGGTGCGCGCCGATCTCGACACGGCGCTCACCGCGGCCGTCGAGGGCCTGGGCCTGACCCGGCCGCCCAAACTGTCGCTGCGCGTCCGCGGACCCGGACGGAAGGGGTGAGCGCGGTGCTCAGGGTCGTCAACCGGACGCTGACCGGGCTGGTGGGACTGGTGCTGCTGGCTCTCGGCGGCTCGGTGCTGGCCGTGGGACTCGGCGTCCGGCCGCCCTCCTGGTGGATTCACCAGGGCCCGCACGACGTCCTGCTCAGCGACGCCGAGCGGACGCGCTGGCGGGACGCCGGCTGGTGGTGGCCGGCCGTCCTCGCCGCGCTCGCCCTCCTGGTCCTGCTCGCCCTGTGGTGGCTGACCGCGGTACTGCGCCGGCGCAGGCTCGCCGAGGTGCTCGTGAACACCGGCGACGGGGAGGCGGCGCTGGTCCGGGGCCGCGCCCTGGAAGGCGCCCTGACCGCGGACACGGCCCGCCAGAAGGGCGTCGCCGACACCCGGCTGCTGCTGACCGGCCGCCGTACCGCCCCCCGGGCGCGGGTGCGGCTGCGGCTGCGCCCGGACGCCGACCCCGCGACGGCCCTGCACGACTTCACCGCCCAGGCCCTGACCCACGCACGTGAGTCGGCGGGCCTGCGGGCGCTCCCGGCGGAGGTACGCCTGCGCGCGCTCCGGCACCGTGCGGAAAGGGTGACGTGAAAGACCTCAGAAGCCGTGCCGCATTCCGCCGTCGACCGGCAGCATGACGCCCGTCAGATAGGAAGCGGCCGGAGACAGCAGAAACGCCGCGACCTGCCCGAACTCCGCAGGAGTCCCGTACCGGCGCAGCGGAATCCGGGACTCGTTCGCGGCGCGGGTGGCCTCGGGGTCGGCCGACAGCCCGTCCAGCTCGCGCACGCGGTCCGTGTCGATGCGTGACGGCAGCAGCCCCACCACCCGGATGCCCCGCGGCCCGAGCTCGTCCGCGATCGACTTGGCGAACCCGGCGAGACCCGGCCGCAGCCCGTTCGAGACGGTCAGCCCCGGAATCGGTTCGTGCACCGACGCGGACAGCACGAACCCTATGACCCCGCCTGCCTCCAGTTCCGCCGCCGCCGCGCGGGCGAGCCGCACCGCACCGAGGAACACCGACTCGAACGCGTCCCGCCACTGCTCGTCCGTGTTGTCCGCGACGAACCCCGGCGGCGGCCCGCCGACGCTGATCAGCACACCGTGGAAGCCGCCGAAGCGCTCGCGGGCGGCCGCGATCAGCCGCTCGGCGTTCCGCGGGTCGGCGTTGTCGACGGCGACCCCGGCCGCGTTCGCGCCCAGCTCGGCCGCCGCGTCGGCGACCCGCTTCTCGTCCCGCCCCGTGATGACCACCTTCGCCCCTTCGGCGACGAGCTCACGCGCGGCGGCGTTGCCCAGGCCGCGGGTGGCCCCGGTGACGACGTACACCCGGTCCTTCAGTCCAAGATCCATGGCCTCTATCCTGCCTCCTCGGTCCCGAACAGGGCGAGGGCGGTGTTCACCAGGCCGATGTGGCTGAACGCCTGCGGGAAGTTCCCCAGCTGGCAGCGGGCCACCGGGTCGTACTCCTCCGACAGCAGCCCCACGTCGTTGGCGACGCCCACCAGCCGTTCGAACAGCTCCCGGGCCTCCTTCGTCCGGCCGGTCATGTGCAGGGCGTCCGCGAGCCAGAACGAGCACGCGAGGAAGACGCCCTCCCCGCCGGGCATCCCGTCTACGGCCGTGTCGTCGGTGCCGTCGGTGTCGTAGCGGCGCACGAAACCGCCGTGCCCGAGCTCCGCGCGGACGGCGTCGACCGTGCCGACCACCCGCGGGTCGTCGGCCGGCAGGAAGCCGACACGCGGGATGAGCAGCACGGCCGCGTCGAGTTCGCGCGACCCGTAGGACTGCGTGAAGGTCCTGCGCTCGGGGTCGTAGCCCTTCTCGCACACCTCCCGGTGCACCTCGTCGCGCAACGTGCGCCAGCCGTCCAGGTCGCCGTGCAGGTCGGGGTGCTCCTCCAGCGTCCGCACGGCACGGTCGGCGGCCACCCACACCATCACCTTCGAGTGCACGAACTGCCGCGGCCCGCCCCGCACCTCCCACAGGCCCTCGTCCGGCTGCCGCCAGGCCGAGCGCAGGAACTCCAGCAGCACGGCCTGCAGCGACCAGATGTGCGGCTCGGGCGGCAGACCCGCACGCCGGGCCAGCGACAGCGAGTCCATGACCTCGCCGTACACGTCCAGCTGCAGCTGCCGGACGGCGTCGTTGCCGATCCGTACGGGCGCCGAGCCGGCGAATCCGGGGAGCCAGGGCAGTTCGAACTCGGGCAGTCTGCGCTCGCCCGCGAGGCCGTACATGATCTGCAGGTCCGCCGGATCGCCCGCGACGGCGCGCACCAGCCAGTCACGCCAGGCCTCCGCCTCCTTGTGGTAACCGGCCGCGAGCAGGGCGCCGAGCGTGAGGGTGGAGTCACGCAGCCAGCAGTAGCGGTAGTCCCAGTTGCGTACGCCGCCCGGTTCCTCGGGGAGCGAGGTGGTGGCCGCGGCGACGATGCCGCCGGTCGGCGCGTAGGTGAGGGCCTTCAGGGTGATGAGGGAACGCACGACCGCGTCCCGGTACGGGCCCTGGTAGCGGCAGCGGGACGCCCAGCGTCGCCAGTCCCGCAGGCTGGCCCGCAGGGCGTCGTACGGGTCGACGAGCGGGGGACGCGGCTGGTGCGAGGGGTGCCAGGTGAGCACGAACGCGACCCGTTCGCCCGCGTCGAGGGTGAACTGCGCGTGCGTGCCGAAGCCCTCGCCCCAGGTGCGCACCGCCGGTTCGCTGCGCAGCCACACCGAGTCGGGCCCGGCGACGGCGACGCGGTGGCTGCCGGACCGGCGCACCCACGGCACGATCGAGCCGTAGTCGAAGCGGAGACGGAGGGTGCTGCGGACGGTGACCCGGCCCGAGAGGCCCTCGACGACGCGTACGACGTCGGGTGCGCGGTCGCGTTGCGGCATCAGGTCCGTGATCCGGACCGATCCGTCCGGGGTGTCCCACTCGGTGTCGAGGACCAGCGTGTCGCGGCGGTAGGCGCGGCGGGTGCAGGGACCGGCGCCCAAGGGGGCGATCCTCCAGTGGCCGTGCTCCTCGTCGCCCAGCAGCCGGGCGAAGCAGGCCGCCGAGTCGAAGCGGGGCAGACACAGCCAGTCGATGGAGCCGTCCCTGCCGACCAGGGCCGCGGTCTGCTCGTCGCCGATGAGGGCGTAGTCCTCGATGCGCGGATGCACGGCTTTCCGGATTCCCGGGAGGCGACGGCCGCAATCAGCCGACTGGTCCGGGAAGGTGACGGCTCACTCCCGGCGTGGCTCACACCGCGGCGGTCGCCGGCTCCTCGCTGGGCTGTCCGGCCTTCTCCGCCCGCGCCCGGGCCTCGCGGCGCACCAGGACGAACCAGCCGTACGGGACGCCCGCGGCGAACAGCCACCACTGGATCATGTACGCGAAGTTCAGCGGCGCGTCTTCCTTGCCGGGGTCGGAGAGCTGCTCGGGACTGCCGCCCTTGGGCTCCGGCGCCGTCTGCTGGATGTAGCCGCCGAGCACCTGGGCGCCGAGCCGCGCCGCCTGCTCCTTGCTGTTGATCAGCATGATCTGCCGGTCCGGCAGTCCCTTGATCTCCTTGATGCCGCTGGCCGCCGTCGTCTCGTCGGGCATCAGCCGACCGGTGACCGTGGTCCGGCCGCCGGGCGGGGCGGGGATCTTCGGGAAGGCGGTCTGCGCCCCGTCCGCGGGGATCCAGCCGCGGTTGACCAGCAGCACCTTGCCGTCCGTCAGCACGAACGGGGTGAGCACATGGAACCCGACCTCGTCGTCGGCGTTGACCCGGCGCCGGACGACCTCTTCGCGCGCGGTGTCGAAGGTGCCCGTCGCCGTGACCGTGCGGTACCGGTCGGTACGGGCGACGACGTGTCCGGGGGACGTCAGCCGCTCCACGGGGGCCGGCTTGGCCGCCAGCGCCTCGGTGACCAACTGGTTACGGGCGCTGCGTTCCTCGTACCGGTGCTTCTGCCAGAAGCCCAGCTCGATCATGGTGGGGATCAGCAGCAGGGCCACCAGGGTGAGGATCACCCACTGGCGGGTCAGCAGGAAGCGGTACTGGCGCACCCCACGACGGTACAACTCGGTCGAGGGGTGCGAGCGGGCGGGTACCGGGTCACACCTTGTCGACGATGCCCACCCTCCCCTCGGAGCGCGCGCAGTGGGCGCCGCAGTACCAGTGGCCCTCGACCTCGACGCCCTGGCCGATGATCTGGACCCGGCAGTGTTCGCAGATGGGGGCCATGCGGTGGATCGCGCAGGAGAAGCAGTCGAAGACGTGCACCGCGCCCTGGGCGTGCACCTCGAACGACATACCGTAGTCATTGCCGCATACTTCGCATCTCGCCATGCGCCACAGGGTGAGCCGTGGCCGTCGCCCCGGGCGAGCGGGCGCCGGGCGAGTCGTACGACAATCACCCGTCCGTACGGTCACCCGCCCATACGGTCGGTCCATACGGTCGGCCCCCCGGGGCCGGTCCGTACGGTCACTCCTCCGAAGCGGGCTCCACATCGGCGAGGAGCTGCCCGAAGGCCGCCTCGTCCACCACCGGCGTCCCGTACTGCCGCGCCTTGACCACCTTGGAGGTGCCCGAGTCCGGATCGTTGGTCACCAGCAGGCTGGTCAGCCGGGACAGGCTGGTCGCGACGTGCAGTCCCGCCTCGGTCGCCCGGTCCTCCAGCAGCTCGCGCTCGACGGAGGTGTCCCCGGAGAAGGCGACGCGCATGCCCTGCTTGAGGCGTGCGCCCGCCTCGTACCGGCCCGGGTTGGGATAGGGGCACGCGGGCCGCTTGCGGGCCGGGCGCCAACTGCCGGGCCGATAGCCGCCGTAACCCCCGCCGTCCGCCTGCCGGCCGATCCGCGGCGCGGGCCGGTCCTGCCACTCCGTCAGCGGCCGGCACTCCAGCAGCGGCAGCCGGACCCCGTCCCGCGCCGCGGCCCGCAGACTGGGCCGGAACGCCTCCGCGAGCACCCGCGCGTCGTCCAGGGCGTGGTGCGCGCGCCGCTGCTCGACGCCGAAGTGGGCCGCCAGCGACTCCAGCTTGTGGTTGGGCAGCGGCAGACCCAGCTCCTTGGAGAGCGCGATCGTGCACAGCCGCTGCCGCACCGGGGCCTCGCGCTCCGCGCGCGCGTACTCCCGGGCGATCATCTGCCAGTCGAAGACGGCGTTGTGCGCGACCAGCACCCGTCCCTCGAGGCGGGCGGCGAACTCCTCGGCGATGTCCGTGAACAGCGGCGCACCCTCGAGCACCTCGCTCGTCAGGCCGTGGATCCAGACCGGCCCCGGATCCCGCTGCGGATTGACCAGCGTGTACCAGTGGTCCTCGACCTCGCCGCGGGCGTCCAGCCGGTAGACGGCCGCGGAGACTATCCGGTCGTCCCGGGCCAGGCCCGTGGTCTCCACGTCAACGACCGCGTACCCCTGGGGATACGCGGCCGGCCACCGGGTGAGGGAGGACGCTGCGGTCGTGACGTCTTCGAGCATGGTCACTGAGGATACGGGCCATGACTGACAGCCCCCGCCCGGAGGTTGGCGCGCGTCACCGCCAAGCTCCGCCCGTGCGCGGCTATGGACCTTTTCACCCTCCGGTGCCACCGTGCTGCCGCCCGGCGGTTGACGGCCCATGGAAGGGCGGTACGGCGTATGGCACGCGTACGGTACGGCGCACGGACCGAGGCGGAGGTCACCGCCACGCGCACCGCGAGCGCGAAGCTCCCCGCCATCTGGTCCACCGGAGTGGTGGCCCTCTGGGAGACCGACCCGGACGCGGTGGCGGCGGTGCTGCCGCCCCCTCTCAAACCGACCGGACGTCCGCTCGTCCGAGTGAACATCAGCGAGGTCGACCTGCCCGGACACCCGCTGGGCGCGGGCTCGTTCGCGGTCGCCGCCGCCCATGACGGCACCGAGGGCTGGTATCCGCTGGTGATGCCGATGACCCACGAGCGCGCCCTCACCGGCGGCCGCGAGGTCTTCGGGGAGCCCAAGAAACTCGGCGAGGTGAGCGTCGAACGGGACGGCACGGTGGTGCGCGCGTCGATGGCCCGGCACGGCATCGTCTTCGTCGAGGTGCGCGGCGTGGTCGGCGGCGAGCTGCCGCTTCCCGAGCCGGCACCGAAGACCGACTTCTACTTCAAGTTCCTGCCCGCGGTGGACGGTTCCGGCTTCGACGGCGACCCCCTGCTGGTGCACTGCGTGCGCCACGAGAAGGTGCGCAGGCTCCAGGCCGTCACCGGGGACGTCGTCCTGCGCGAGTCCGGGTACGACCCGGTAGCCGACCTGCCGGTGCTGCGCCTGGTCGAGATCACCCTCGGCGAGAAGACCAGCGACCAGCGCGGCCGGGTCGTCGAACGGGTCGACCCCCGGGCGCTGTTGCCGTACGTCCACCAGCGCTACGACGATCCGCGCCAGGTCCTGGACGCGCCGCCGGAGACTCCCGAGGGGGACCTCTGATGGAGCTGACGGAGGGGCAGGTCGCCGTCGTCACCGGCGCGGCGAGCGGCATCGGCCTCGCCATGGCGCGGCGGTTCGCCGCCGAGGGACTGAAGGTGGTCCTCGCCGACGTCGAGGAGGCCGCACTGGACAAGGCCGCCGGCGACCTGCGCGCCGACGGCGCCGACGTGCGCGCGCGCGTGGTCGACGTCGGCGTCCGTGAACAGGTCCTGGACCTCGCCGACTCGGTGTACGAGGCGTACGGCGCCGTGCACGTCCTGTGCAACAACGCAGGGGTCGGCTCGGGCGCCGAGGGCCGCATGTGGGAGCACGACCCGAACGACTGGCAGTGGGCGTTCGCGGTCAACGTGTGGGGCGTCTTCCACGGCGTCCAGGCCTTCCTGCCCCGGATGCTCGCCTCCGGGGAGCCCGGCCACGTCGTCAACACCTCCTCCGGCGACGGCGGCATCGCCCCGCTGCCCACCGCCTCCGTGTACGCCGTCACCAAGGCGGCCGTGGTCACGATGACCGAGTCGCTGTACGCCCACCTGAGGGCGGAGCACGCGCGCGTGGGCGCCTCGGTGCTCTTCCCCGGCCCGCACATGCTGCGCACCGGCCTGTGGGAGTCGCACCGCAACCGGCCCGCCCGGTACGCCAAGCAGCGGCCCCGCAGGACCCCGTACCGCAGCCTCGGCCAGTGGGAGGCGGCGATGCGCGCGGCGGGCAAGGAGGTCCGCTTCACACCCGTCGAGGAGGTCGCCGGCCTCGTCGTGGACGGCATCCGCGCCGACCGCTTCTGGCTGCTGCCGCCGAGCGAGCGCAGCGACGCGCAGATCAGGGCCAGGGCGGACTCGATGCTCCACCGGACGAACCCGTCCTACCTCGAAAGCTTCATTCTGGACTAGCTGGACCAGGAGGCCGATGTGACCGACCAGGACCCGTACCTGATCGTCTCCTCCGACTGCCACGCCGGGCTGCCCACCGAGGAGTACCGGCCCTACCTGGAGGCGCGATTCCACCGGGACTTCGACGAGTTCCTCGCCGGCCGCGACCGGCGCCGCGAGGAGATGACCCGGCTCGGCATCCGCAACGAGGCGTTCGCGGACAAGTGGTTCCAGGACAACGAGGAGGGCCTGCGCGGCGGCTGGGACACCGCGCAGCGCCTGAAGGAGCTCGACGGCGACGGGGTGGCCGCCGAGGTGGTCTTCCCGGACGCCGACGCCGTGGACAGCCGCACCGCCGCCCCCTTCGGCGTGGGCCTCGGCCTCTCCGGCGACCAGGACCCCGAGCTGGGCATGGCGGGCGCGCGGGCGCACAACCGCTGGCTGGCCGACTTCGTCTCCGAACACCCCGAACGGCACTGCGGGGTGGCCCTGCTGCCCGTCACGGCCCCGGCCGGGCAGGTGGTCGCCGAGATCCACCGCGCGAAGGAGTCCGGGCTCGGCGCGCTGATGATCCCGTCCATGTGGGTCGACAAGGAGCCCTACCACGACCGCCGTTACGACCCGGTGTGGGCGGCGGCCGCCGAGTGCGCGATGCCCGTGCTGACGCACTCCGGGGCGGCCCCGCGGCACGAGTACGGCGACCACCTCGGGATCTTCGTCTCCGAGGTCACCTGGTGGCCCGCCCGCCCCCTGTGGTTCCTGCTCTGGTCGGGCGTCTTCGAACGCCACCCCGGCCTGCGCTTCGGCGTCGCCGAGTCGGGCTGCTGGTGGCTGCCGAACCTGCTGTGGTTCATGGACCGCCTCTACCTGGGCGCGCACGGCGGCAAGAAGCTCTCCCCCTTCCAGGGGCTGAAACACCCGCCGCACGAATACCTCGACCGGCAGGTGTTCGTCTGCGCCACCAACACCAAGCGCCGCGAGCTGGCCCAGCGCTACGAGATCGGCGTGGACAACATCCTCTGGGGCAGCGACTTCCCGCATCCCGAGGGCACCTGGCCCGACACGCGCGCGTGGCTGCGCCGCACCTTCCACGACATCCCGGTGAGCGAGACCCGCCGCATGCTCGGCCTCGCGGCGGCCGAGGCCTTCGGCTTCGACACGGCCAAGCTGGCCCCGCTCGCCCGGCGCATCGGCCCCACCCCCGCCGACCTCGGCCAGCCGGACGACCAGGCGGCCGTCGAGGCGTCCTGGGCCCGCTCGCGCGAGGTGGGCCGCCACTGGCTGACCGGCCACGACTTCCCCGCCCTGGGGGTGACGCCGTGAGCTCCCCGGGTGCGGACCGTGGCACGGACCAGGGCGAGGGCCGTGGGGAGGGCCGCGGGGAGGACCGCGGGGAGGACCGCTACACCATCATCTCCGCCGACTGCCACGCGGGCGCCGACCTCCTCGACTACCGGCGGTACCTGGAGCGGCGGTACCACGAGGACTTCGACGCCTGGGCGTCGTCGTACGTCAACCCGTACGAGGACCTGCTCGCCGACTCCGCCGACCGGAACTGGGACTCCGAGCTCCGCCTGGCCGAACTGGAGGCGGACGGGATCGTCGCGGAGGTCGTCTTCCCGAACACGATCCCGCCGTTT
>NZ_JBSFIK010000021.1:109969-148991 GCF_053597535.1 Streptomyces sp. NPDC001348
CCGCCGACCGGAACTGGGACTCCGAGCTCCGCCTGGCCGAACTGGAGGCGGACGGGATCGTCGCGGAGGTCGTCTTCCCGAACACGATCCCGCCGTTCTTCCCGTCCGGCTCCCTGAGCGCGCCCACGCCGACCGCGGAGGAGTTCGACCGCCGGTGGGCGGGCCTGCGGGCCCACAACCGCTGGCTGGCGGACTTCTGCGCGGCCGCGCCGGGCCGCCGCGCCGGCGTCTGCCAGATCCTTCTGGGCGACGTCGAGGAGGCCGTGCGGGAGATCCGGTGGGCGGCCGGCGCCGGCCTGAAGGGAGGGATCCTGCTGCCGGGCACACCGCCGGGCTCGGGGCTGCCCGAGCTGTACTCCGAGACGTACGACCCCATCTGGGCCGTCTGCGCCGAACTCGGCGTGCCGGTCAACCACCACGCGGGCTCGGCGTCCCCGCCGCTCGGCGACGAACCCGCCGCCCGGGCCGTCTTCATGGTCGAGACGACCTGGTTCTCCCACCGTGCGCTGTGGCACCTCGTCTTCGGCGGCGCGTTCCGCCGGCACCCGGACCTGAGGCTGGTCCTGACCGAGCAGGGCTCGGGCTGGATCCCCGGGGTCCTCGACATGCTGGACTACTACCACGGCCGTCTGGTCGCCGCCGGGACGAAGGCGGCCACGGCGGAGGCCAAGTTCGGCGCGGGCCTGGCCTCCGCGATGGGCGGCGCCCCCTCACAGGTCTGGCGTGAGCACTGCTACGTCGGCGCCAGCTTCATGCGCCCGCACGAGGTCCCGCTGCGCGACCGCATCGGCATCGACAAGATCATGTGGGGCAGCGACTACCCCCACGACGAGGGCACCCACCCCTACACCCGGGAGGCCCTGCGCCTCGCCTACGCGGGCGTGCCCCGGGACGAGCTCGCGGCCATGCTCGGCGGCAACGCCGCCCGCGTCTACGGCTTCGACCTCGGCCTCCTCGACCCGATCGCGGCCAAGGCCGGCCCCACGGCGGCGGAGATCGCCGAGCCGCTCCCCGAACCGCCCGCCGACGCGACCAGCCCGGTCTTCGCACGCGGGGCGTCGGTACGGGTTTGGTGACGGCCGGGGGTGAGATCCTCGTGTGGTGACCGAACCAACCCATGACGAGGCCCACGGCGGCGCGCTGGGCTCGCGCCTGAACTGGCTGCGGGCGGCCGTCCTCGGGGCGAACGACGGCATCGTGTCCACCGCCGGCCTCGTCGTCGGCGTGGCCGGAGCCACGGACTCCCGCGCCGCCCTGCTCACCGCGGGCCTGGCCGGGCTGCTCGCCGGGTCGATGTCGATGGCCGCGGGGGAGTACGTGTCGGTGTCCACCCAGCGCGACTCGGAGCGGGCCGCCCTGGCGGTCGAGAGACGGGAGCTGAGGGAGCAGCCGGAGGCCGAACTGCAGGAGCTGACCTCGCTCCTGCGGGAGCGCGGACTGTCCCAGGACGTGGCGCGGGAAGCGGCGGAGCAGCTCACCGAGCGGGACGCCCTGAGGGCCCACGCGCGCGTGGAGCTCGGCATCGACCCGGACGAGCTGACCAACCCCTGGCACGCGGCCTGGGCGAGCTTCCTGGCCTTCACCGTCGGTGCTCTGCTGCCGCTGCTGGCGATCGTCCTCCCGCCGCCCGGCTGGCGGCTGCCGGTGACCGTGGCGTCCGTCCTGGCCGCCCTCGTCCTGACCGGCTACACCAGCGCCCGGCTGGGCGCCGCGGCACCCGCCCGCGCGGTGCGGCGCAACGTGGTGGGCGGTGCGCTCGCGATGGGTGTGACGTACGCGGCGGGGGCGTTGCTGGGCGCTGCGGGGGTGTGAGAAGGGCCGGCGGGCGTACTGATCAGGTCCAGCGGGCCGGGTCGGTGCCCCAGGGCACCGGAGGCCGCGCCCAGTCGGCCGGACCGCTGGCGAAGGACACGGCCGGGCGCGCGTACCGCAGCCGCCCGAGCCGGCTGTCCGTCTCCGCGAGCCAGGCGTCCGGCCCGTCGTACGGAAGGCCGCCGTCGGCGTCCCGCTCGAGCCCGTCCGTGAGCAGGCGGGCCGTCCGGGCGAGCGCCAGCCGGACGAAACGTCCGCCGCCGTCGTAGGACTGCTCGGTCAGCGCCCGCAGTACGGCACCGGCCAGCAGATAGCCGGTGCCGTGGTCGAGTGCCTGCGCTGGCAGCGCGCCGGGCCGGCCGGCCGAGCCCTCGACGGCGGCGATGCCGGTGGCCACCTGCACGAGACTGTCGAATCCGCGCCGCCCGGCCCACGGCCCGTACGCGCCCCAGGCCGACACCTGCGCCACGACCAGCCCGGGCCGCCGCTCGGCCAGCGCCTGGGGGGAGAGACCGAACCGGTCCAGGGCGCCCGGCCGGTACCCGGTGACCACCACGTCCGCCTCGGCCAGCAACTCCTCGAAGGCCTTGCCGTCCGTGGCGAGGTCCAGCGTCGCCGACCGCTTCCCGAAGCCCGTGTCGGCGTGCTGGTCGGGCAGCTCCGGAAGGTGCGGAGCGTCCACCCGCAGCACGTCCGCGCCCAGCAGGGCGAGCGTGCGGGTGGCGACCGGACCCGCGAGGACCCGGGTCAGGTCCAGGACGCGCAGCCCGGCGGCGGGCAGCAGGGGAGTGGCGTTTCCCAGCGGCGGCAGTACACGCGCGCGTGCCGAGTCCAGCCGCCCGCGCTCGACCAGCGGACGTGCGGCCAGGGCGGCGGCCTGTTCGTGCGCGGCCCACTCCTCGGGCGTACGGAGCGCGATCGCCAGGCCCCCCGCGCGGTACACCGCCTCCTCGGCCTCCCGCGCGGCGTACCCGGCCAGCCGCGCGGCGACGGTCTCCACGGACGCGTCCCCGGGCAGTCCCAGCGCCTCCAGCAGCCGCGTTCGGTGGTGCGGGTAGTTGGCGTGCGTGCGCACCCATCCGTCGGCCGTGCGCCAGAACCGCGACAGCGGGGCGAAGGCGACCGGCGCCCGCCCGTCGACGAGCAGCTGCCGCTCACTGTGGAACGCCGTCGCGACCGCCCCGTCGTCCACCAGGACCTCCGGCACCCCGCCGAGCCCGGCCCGCCGCGCACCCAGTTCGGCGGCGGCCAGGGCGCAGGCGGCCACACAGGAGCGGGCCAGTTCCCGTACGGGAAGGCGGGCCGGGAGCGCGCCTTCCCGTACGACGGTGGTGATCCGGGGGAGACGGGCGGGGTCGCCGCCCAGGGCGGACCATGCGAACTTGATTCCAGTCATGACTGCACTATGCAGTATTGACTCAATCAATATACGGGGCCCCGCCCCACGTCCCTCCGCGTCCGGCTTACTTGGTCACCGCGGCCAGCGCGTCCGCGGTGCCCCAGCCGTAGAAGCCGTTGCGGTTCTTCGGCCCCTCGCACACCGCGTCCACCTTGCCGTCCCCGTTGATGTCGTACGGGTCGGTGCACGGCGTGGCGTCGGCCTCGGCGTAGAGCAGCGCTTTCACCAGGGCGGCGGAGGCGTGCGGGTGGGTTGACTTGATCAATGCGGCGACACCGGCGACATGCGGGGTCGCCATCGACGTGCCCGCCATGTAGCCCCACTTGCCGCCGGGCAGCGGGCCCAGGATCTGGCCGCTCGTCGCCGGGGGCGCCGGCGTCTGGTACGTCGTCGAGTCACCGCCGGGCGCGGCTATGTCGATCACGCCCAGGCCGTAGTTGGAGAAGGACGACTTGATGCCCTTGGCGCCGGTCGCCGCGACCGTCACGACCCCCGGCAGCTGGGTGGGGATGTCGTAGCACTTGTGCGGGTCGATCACCCGGTCCGACGGGGTGGAGTCGTTCGGCGAGACCGGGTCGGTGATCGAGTCGGACGCCAGGTCGTAGTTCTCGTTGCCCGCCGCCGCGACGTTGACCGCGCCCTTGCGCTCCGCGTACCGGGAGGCCCGGGTGACGGCGTCGACCAGGGCCTTCTGGTCCGGGTCGGCGGTGCAGTTGAAGTACCACGGGTCGGTGTAATAGCTGTTGTTGGTCACGTCGACGTGGTGCTCGGCCGCCCATACGAAACCGCAGACCACGGCCTCCGTGTAGAAGAAGCCGTCCGGGTTGCCGACCTTGATGCCCGCCACCCTGACGCCCGGCGCCACGCCCGTGATGCCGACGCCGTTCTTCGCGCCCGCGATCTCACCGGCCACATGTGTACCGTGCGGGCTCTCGCTCGCGCTGGGGCGCCAGGCACCGTCGGTGGTGTCCGGCTTGCCCGACACGCAGTCGGCGGAGGCGGCGCGGTCGAAGTTGGGCGCGATGTCCGGGTGGGTGTCGTCGACGCCGGTGTCGATGACGGCGACGGTGACCTTCCGGCTGCCGAGCGTCTTCTCGTGCGCCTTGTCCGCCTTGATGGCGGGCAGGTCCCACTGCAGGGGTTCCAGCGGGTCCTGTCCGTCGGCCGCCCGGGCACCGGCGACCTGCTCGGCGCTCAGCGCCCGGGGTGTGCCGACGTCGGTGGTGGACTGGGCGGGCAGCGGCGCGGTGCGGGTGGCACCGGCGGAGTCGACGCCGCGCACCTTGCGGACGGTCTTGGCGAAGTCGGGGTTCGACGAGTGGACGACGAGCACGCCGATGCTGTCGTACGCCACCACGACGGTGCCGCCGGCCGCGGCGATCGCCTTCCGTACCGACGCGATCGTGCGGTGGCCGGTCCTCGTGTTGACGACGTACGAGAGGCTCGGGCCGTCGGCCGCGGGTGTCGCCTCGGTCGTCAGCGGGGCCGCCGAGACCGTCGAGGGGAGGAGGCCGAGCGACGCGGTCAGCGACAGCACGACCGGTACGGCGAGCGCGAGCCGACGTCGGGTGCGCAGACGAGGCATGGGTTCTCCACATCATCCGAAAGTCATCCGGAAACGAAACCGGCCCGAGGCACGGGTGGTGCTCGGGCAGGTACATGACGAGTGGTGCAGGGTGAAGCTATCTCCCGGGCCGACCGGCCAGCAATGACTTCGTAAAGACGACTTCCGAAAGAACTCATAGGACTTGAACCGGTCCTCGCGTGGCGCCGTGGACCTTCGACAGGGAGCCCGAGCAGGATCGAGCCCCCGCCGCCGGATACCGCCCGCAACACGAGGAGAACCCGTGGCCACCGAGACACCGCCCCCCTCGAAGACCCACCTCCAACTCCCCTCCACCGAGGAGTTCGTCGCGGTGCAGGAGAGCGCGGAGTTCGGGGAACTGCGCCGGTCCTACCGCTCCTTCGCCTTCCCGCTGACCGTCGCCTTCATCGCCTGGTACCTGCTGTACGTGCTCCTCTCCAACTACGCGGGCGACTTCATGGGCACCAAGGTGGCCGGGAACGTCAACGTCGCCCTCGTGCTGGGGCTCGCACAGTTCCTCACCACCTTCCTCATCGCCTGGTGGTACGCGCGGCGTGCCGCCGCTCACCTCGACCCCAAGGCGGAGGCCATCAAGTCCCGGATGGAGGGCGGCGCATGAGCATCCCGCAGCAGAGCGTGCTGGCGGCCGGTGAGGCGAGCGAGCACCGGCCCCTGATCATCACCCTGTTCGCGGTCTTCGTCGCCGCGACGCTCGTCATCACCGTCTGGGCGGGCCGCCAGACCAAGGGCGCGGCCGACTTCTACGCCGGCGGACGGCAGTTCACCGGCTTCCAGAACGGCCTCGCCGTCTCCGGCGACTACATGTCGGCCGCGTCCTTCCTCGGGATCGCCGGCGCCATCGCCCTCTTCGGCTACGACGGCTTCCTGTACTCCATCGGTTTCCTGGTCGCCTGGCTGGTCGCCCTGCTCCTGGTCGCCGAACCGCTGCGCAACTCCGGCCGCTACACCATGGGCGACGTCCTGGCGTACCGGATGCGCCAGCGACCCGTGCGCACGGCGGCCGGCACGTCCACGATCGTGGTGTCGATCTTCTACCTGCTGGCCCAGATGGCGGGCGCCGGCGTCCTGGTCTCGCTCCTGCTCGGCATCACCAGCGACGGCGGCAAGATCGGCATCGTCGCACTGGTCGGCCTCCTGATGATCGTGTACGTCACCATCGGCGGCATGAAGGGCACCACCTGGGTCCAGATGGTCAAGGCCGTCCTGCTGATCGCGGGAGCGGTGCTGCTGACCTTCCTGGTCCTGCTGAAGTTCCACTTCAACATCTCCGACCTGCTGGGCAGGGCCGCCGACAACAGCGGCAAGGGCTCCGCGTTCCTGGAGCCCGGCCTGAAGTACGGTGCCACCGGGACCACCAAGCTGGACTTCATCTCCCTCGGCCTCGCCCTGGTCCTGGGCACCGCGGGCCTGCCGCACATCCTGATCCGCTTCTACACCGTTCCCACCGCCAAGGCCGCCCGCAAGTCGGTGATCTGGGCGATCGGCCTCATCGGCGCCTTCTACCTGATGACGCTCGCCCTCGGCTTCGGCGCCGCCGCGCTGATCGAACCGGACGAGATCGTCTCCTCCAACAAGGCGGGCAACACGGCCGCACCCCTGCTCGCCCTCCACCTCGGCGGGGTGGACTCCAACTGGGGTGCCGTCCTGCTCGCCACCATCTCCGCGGTCGCCTTCGCCACCATCCTCGCGGTCGTCGCGGGACTGACCCTGGCCTCGTCGTCCTCCTTCGCCCACGACATCTACGCCAACGTCATCAAGCGGGGCCGGGCCACCGAGAAGGAGGAGATCAACGCCGCCCGGTACGCCACCGTCGGCATCGGCGCCGTCTCGATCCTCCTGGGCGCCCTCGCCCGCGACCTGAACGTGGCGGGCCTGGTCGCCTTGGCCTTCGCGGTCGCCGCCTCCGCCAACCTGCCGACGATCCTCTACAGCCTGTTCTGGAAGCGGTTCACCACCTCGGGCGCCCTGTGGTCGATCTACGGCGGCCTGGTCACCGCGGTCGGACTGGTGCTGTTCTCACCGGTGGTCTCCGGCAAGGAGACGTCGATGTTCCCGGACGTCGACTTCCACTGGTTCCCGCTGGAGAACCCGGGCATCATCTCCATCCCGGTCGGCTTCCTGCTGGGCGTCGTCGGCACCCTCCTGTCGAAGGAGGCGCCCGACGCGGGCAAGTACGCGGAACTGGAGGTGCGGTCCCTGACCGGGACCGGGGCGCACTGAGCCTGGTACCGGCGGCCGCGTCACGGGGACCTTCGGGCACCTGTGACGCGGCCGCGTCCCACCCCGTGGAAGCGGACCTGTGTCCCTGTCAGTGGTGTCGCGTAGGCTCACAGGTGACGACACACGAGTGACCAGTGATCCACGACGAGGGAGGGGGCCCACGTGCTCATCGACACCTTCGGCCGGGTGGCCACCGACCTGAGGGTCTCGCTGACCGACCGGTGCAATCTGCGCTGTACGTACTGCATGCCCGAGGAGGGGCTGCAGTGGCTGGCCAAGCCCGACCTGCTCACCGACGACGAGATCGTCCGCCTGATCGACATCGCCGTCGCCTCCCTCGGCATCACCGAGGTGCGCTTCACCGGCGGCGAGCCCCTGCTGCGCCCCGGGCTGGTGGGCATCGTGGAGCGCGTCGCCGCCCTGGAGCCCCGCCCCCAGACGTCCCTGACGACCAACGGCATCGGCCTCCGGCGCACCGCGACCGCCCTGAAGTCGGCGGGCCTGGACCGGGTCAACGTCTCCCTCGACACCCTCCGGCCGGACGTCTTCAAGACCCTCACCCGGCGCGACCGCCACCAGGACGTCCTCGACGGCCTCCAGGCCGCCCGCGAGGCCGGACTGACTCCGGTGAAGGTCAACACGGTCCTGATGCCCGGCCTCAACGAGGACGAGGCCCCCGACCTCCTCGCCTGGGCGGTCGAGCACGACTACGAGCTGCGCTTCATCGAGCAGATGCCCCTGGACGCCCAGCACGGCTGGAAGCGCGAGGGCATGGTGACCGCGGGCGACATCCTGACCTCCCTGCGCACCCGCTTCGAGCTGACCCCGGAGGGATCCGAGGAACGCGGTTCGGCCCCGGCGGAACGCTGGATCGTCGACGGCGGCCCGCACCGCGTCGGCGTCATCGCCTCCGTCACCCGCCCGTTCTGCGCCGCCTGCGACCGCACCCGTCTCACCGCCGACGGCCAGATACGCACCTGCCTCTTCGCCACCGAGGAGACGGACCTGCGCACCGCCCTGCGCTCCGGGGCCCCCGACGAGGAGATCGCCCGCCTCTGGCGGCTGGCGACACGGGGCAAGAAGGCGGGCGCGGGCCTGGACGACCCGTCGTTCGTCCAGCCGGACCGGCCGATGTCGGCGATCGGCGGCTAGCGCCGGCCGGACAGGCCCTAGGAACCTTCGGGCGCTTCCCAGTCCGCGAACTTCACCACGTCCTTGAGGAACCCCCGTACTCCGAGGAACTGGGACAGGTGCTCGCGGTGCTCCTCGCACGCCAGCCACGTCTTGCGGCGCTCCGGAGTGTGGATCTTCGGGTTGTTCCACGCCAGCACCCACACAGCGTCGGCACGGCAGCCCTTGGCGGAGCAGATGGGAGTCTCGTCAGTCACGGCTTCGTTCTCACACACGGCGGAAAAAGGCGACGCCGAGCAGCCACGGGGGGAGCTGCCCGGCGTCGGTCCGTCGCTCCGACGGGGGATGCGGAGCGCGTACGAAGTATGTCACGGGTAAGCCGTCGCCCGGCACTGGAACAGCATGATTGATCTGAGCTTTTCTTGAGCTTGGCGCGGAGCCCACGTCCGCCCGCGGATCATCCGCGATGGTCACACGGGGTCCCGCCGCTCACCGCGCACCCCGGTCGGGGGATCCACCGGAACGTCCTCCGGCACGGGTTCCGCCTGCGTGTCGTCCGCCGCGGGCGGCGTGATCATCGGCCGGAGCGGCACGGTCACGAACGTCGACGGCAGCCCCGGCGCCCGCTCGCGGCCCGCGTTGGCGACCACCACGGCGATGTAGGGCAGGGCCGCGCCGAGCACCAAGGCCACGATGGCCACGTACCGTTCGACGTTCCACAGGGTGGCCGCGAGGATCACCGCGACCGTACGGATCGACATGGAGATGACATACCGGCGCTGCCGGCCGCGCACGTCCTCCGCCAGGCTCGTCCGGGCTCCGGTGATCCGGAACACCTCGACGTTGCCGCCGCCATGCTGCTTCCGCATCACATTCCACCATCCGCCCGTGTCAGCCTCTCCCCGGCTCCCACGGTACGCCGCGACCGGGCCTCCTTCGAGACCGGGGCGGCCCCCCGGCCCGCGAACGCCCTCCGCCGTGCCACGTAGGGGCCGTACGCCCTCCGGCCGTACCCGACATGCGTCGTGCGGCCGACCCGCCGACACTGGGCGTAATGCTCACGTCGTGCCGTTCGAGGAGGCAGTGATGGGCTGGTTGTGGGCGATCATCGTCGGATTCGTGCTGGGTGTCATCGCCAAGGCGGTCATCCCCGGCAAGCAGCACAGCCCGCTCTGGCTGACCACCATCTTCGGCATGCTCGGCGCCATCGTGGGCAACGCGGTCGCCCGCGCCTTCGGCGTCGCGGCGACCCGGGGGATCGACTGGACGCGGCACCTCTTCCAGCTGATCGCCGCGATCATCATCGTGGCCGTCGGGGACATGGCCTACATGGCGCTGTGGGGCAACCGGAAGAAGGAGCGGCAGCAGGGGCAGCACG
Organism: Streptomyces sp. NPDC001348; assembly: GCF_053597535.1. NCBI lineage: Bacteria > Bacillati > Actinomycetota > Actinomycetes > Kitasatosporales > Streptomycetaceae > Streptomyces > Streptomyces sp. NPDC001348. The sequence continues at coordinate 119,516 of NZ_JBSFIK010000021.1, forward strand.
TCTGACGCGGGTACGCCGGAGGGCGGCTCCCTTTCCCGGGAACCGCCCTCCGGCAGGTCTCACGCGCCGACGACCTCGACGGCCGCCAGGTTCTTCTTCCCGCGGCGCAGCACCAGCCAGCGCCCGTGCAGCAGGTCCTCCTTCGCCGGTACGGCGTCCTCCGCGGCGACCTTCACGTTGTTCACGTAGGCACCGCCCTCCTTCACCGTGCGCCGGGCGGCCGACTTGCTGGCCACCAGGCCGACCTCGGCGAACAGGTCGACCACCGGGCCCAGCTCGGCGACCTGGATGTGCGGCACCTCGGACAGGGCCGCCGCCAGCGTGCGGTCGTCGAGGCCGGCCAGCTCGCCCTGCCCGAAGAGCGCCTTGGACGCGGCGATCACGGCGGCCGTCTGGTCGGCGCCGTGCACCAGCGTCGTCAGCTCCTCGGCCAGCGCCCGCTGCGCGGCACGGGCCTGGGGGCGCTCCTCGGTCTGCTGCTCCAGCTCCTCGATCTCCGCACGGGACCGGAAACTGAAGATGCGCAGGAACTTCGAGATGTCCCGGTCGTCCGCGTTCACCCAGAACTGGTAGAACGCGTACGGCGTGGTCATCTCCGGGTCCAGCCACACCGTGCCGGACTCGGTCTTGCCGAACTTGGTGCCGTCCGCCTTGGTGATCAGCGGCGTGCCCAGCGCGTGCACCACGGCGCCCGGCTCGACCCGGTGGATCAGGTCGGTGCCCGACGTGAGGTTGCCCCACTGGTCGCTGCCGCCGGTCTGCAGTGTGCAGCCGTACCGCCGGTACAGCTCCAGGAAGTCCATGCCCTGCAGGATCTGGTAGCTGAACTCGGTGTAGCTGATGCCCGCGTCGGAGTTGAGCCGCCGGGCGACGGCCTCCTTGGCGATCATCTTGTTGACCCGGAAGTGCTTGCCCATGTCCCGCAGGAACTCGATGGCCGACATGCCCTGGGTCCAGTCCAGGTTGTTGACCATGACCGCCGCGTTCGGGCCCTCGAAGTCCAGCAGCGGGGCGATCTGCGCGCGCAGCCGCTCGACCCACTGGGCCACGACCTCCGGCGAATTCAGGGTGCGCTCCGCGTTCGGCTTCGGGTCGCCGATCAGGCCCGTGGCGCCGCCGACCAGGCCCAGCGGGCGGTTGCCCGCCTGCTGGATCCGGCGCATGGTGAGGATCTGCACGAGGTTACCGAGGTGCAGGCTGGGCGCGGTCGGGTCGAAGCCGCAATAGAACGTGACGGGACCGTCCGCGAACGCCTTGCGCAGTGCGTCCTCGTCCGTGGAGAGGGCGATCAGCCCCCGCCACTTCAGTTCGTCGACGATGTCCGTCACGGTCTCGTGTCTCCTTGATGATCTTCGGGCAGCCGAGTGACTACCGGCTACGAGGTTATACGCCCTGACTGACAGAGCTCATATTGAAGTCGGGCACCCGGAGCGCGGGCATCGCAGCCCTAGTGAACCAGTCGCTCCACTCCCGCGGCAGCGTCTTTTCCGTGCGCCCGGCCTCCGTCGCCCGCCCCAGCAGGTCCACCGGCGACTCGTTGAACCGGAAGTTGTTCACCTCACCGGTGACCTCGCCGTTCTCCACGAGGTAGACACCGTCCCGGGTCAGCCCGGTCAGCAGCAGCGTCGCCGGGTCCACCTCGCGGATGTACCACAGGCAGGTCAGCAGCAGGCCCCGCTCGGTGGCCGCGACCATCTCCTCCAGGGAACGGTCCTCGCCGCCGTCCAGGATCAGGTTGCCGCCCGCCGGCGCCACCGGCAGCCCCGTCAGGCCCGCGCTGTGCCGGGTGGTCGTCAGGTGCGTCAGCCGGCCGCCGCCTACCCACTCGGTGCCCCGGACCGGCAGCCCGTTGTCGAACACCGACTGGTCGCCGCCCGAGGAGTGCGCGATCACGAACGGCGAGCACTCCAGACCCGGCTCGTTCGGGTCGCTGCGCAGGGTCAGCGGCAGCTCGGTCAGCTGCTCACCGACGCGCGTGCCGCCGCCCGGCTTGGAGAACACCGTCCGGCCCTCGGCCGCGTCCCGGCCCGACGCCGACCAGTACTGGTAGATCAGCAGGTCGGCCACCGCGGTCGGGGGCAGCAGCGTCTCGTAGCGGCCCGCGGGCAGCTCGATCCGCCGCCGGGCCCAGCCGAGCCGTACGGCCAGCTCGGCGTCGAGCGCCCCCGGGTCGACGTCCTTGAAGTCCCGTGTGGAGCGCCCCGCCCACGCCGAACGCGCACGGTCCGGGGACTTGGCGTTGACCTCCAGCGTGCCGTTGGGCTGGTCGTGCCGCAGGCGCAGCCCCGTGGACGTGCCCAGGTAGGTCGAGGCCAGCTCGTGGTTGGCGAAGCCGTACAGTTCCCGGCCGCCCGCACGCGCGCGTGCGAACGCCTCGCCGAGCGCCGGGGCGAAGTCCGCGAACACGGCCGAGGAGGTCTCGGCGGGCGCGTCGGTGAAGTCGGGGGACTCCGGCACGTCCGTGACCAGCGGCTGAGCGTCCTCGGCGGGGCCCGCGCCGCGCGCCGCGGCCTCCGCGGCCCGCACCAGCGGCTCCAGCTCCTCCGCGGTCACCGCGGACCGCGACACGACCCCGGAGGCGGTGCCCTCCCGGCCGTCCACGGTCGAGATCACCGTGAGCGTACGGCCTCGGGTGACGCCGTTGGTCGTCAGCGCGTTGGCCGCCCAGCGCAGGTTGGCCGTCGAGTGCTCGTCGGCGATCACCACGCAGCCGTCGGCCCGGGACAGCTCGAGGGCGCGCTCCACGACCTCGTGCGGCTTGTTGCTACGGGCGCTCATCGACCGGCCTCCTGCGTCGTGTTGAGACTGTGCTTCCCCGGGGGGCAACCCCCGGACCCCCGGCCGATCCCCATGCTGGCCCTCATCGACCGGCCTCCTGCGTCGTGTTGAGGATGTTGACGCCCCTGAAGAGGGCGGAGGGGCAGCCGTGCGACACGGCGGCGGTCTGTCCCGGCTGGGCCTTGCCGCAGTTGAAGGCACCGCCCAGGACATACGTCTGCGGGCCGCCGACGGCCGTCATGGAACCCCAGAAGTCGGTGGTCGTCGCCTGGTACGCGACGTCCCGCAACTGCCCGGTGATCCGCCCGTTCTCGATCCGGAAGAAGCGCTGCCCGGTGAACTGGAAGTTGTAGCGCTGCATGTCGATCGACCAGGAGCGGTCCCCGACGACGTAGACACCGCGCTCCACGCCCCCGATCAGGTCCTCGGTGGACAGCCCCGCCGGATCCGGCTGGAGCGACACGTTGGCCATGCGCTGCACCGGCACGTGCCCGGGGGAGTCGGCGAAGGCGCATCCGTTGGACCGCCCCAGCCCGGTCAGCCTCGCGATCCGCCGGTCCAGCTGGTAGCCGACCAGCGTGCCGTCCTTCACCAGGTTCCAGGACTGTCCCTTGACACCTTCGTCGTCGTACCCGACGGTCGCCAGTCCGTGCTCGGCGGTGCGGTCGCCGGTGACGTTCATCAGCTCCGAGCCGTACCTCAGCTTGCCGAGCTGGTCGAACGTGGCGAACGAGGTGCCCGCGTAGGCGGCCTCGTACCCGAGCGCCCGGTCCAGTTCGGTGGCGTGCCCGATGGACTCGTGGATGGTCAGCCACAGGTTGGACGGATCGACGACCAGGTCGTACAGCCCCGGCTCGACGCTCGGCGCCCGCATCTTCTCGGCGAGCAGCTCGGGAATCCGCTCCAGCTCCGCGTCCCAGTCCCAGCCGGTACCGGTGAGGTATTCCCAGCCGCGCCCGACCGGCGGCGCGATGGTCCGCATCGAGTCGAACTCGCCGCTGGACTCGTCCACCGACACGGCGGTCACCTGCGGGTGCAGCCGCACCCGCTGCTGCGTCGTGACGGTCCCCGCGGTGTCCGCGTAGAACTTGTTCTCGTGCACGGTGAGCAGCGAGGCGTCGACGTGGTTGACCCCGTCCGCCGCCAGCAGCCGCGCGCTCCAGTCCGCCAGCAGCGCCGGCTTCTCCTCGTCGGGCACGCTGAACGGGTCGATCTCGTACGACGACACCCACGTCTTGTCGGCGTGCACCGGCTCGTCGGCGAGCTCCACCCGCTCGTCGGACCCGGCAGCCCGGAGCACCTGCGCGGACAGCTTCGCCATCGCCACGGCCTGCGAGGCCACCTTGGCGGCGGCGTCCAGGGTCAGATCCACCCCCGACGCGAAGCCCCACGTCCCGCCGTGCACGACCCGCACCGCGTACCCCAGGTCGGTGGTGTCCGACGACCCGGCGGGCTTGGCGTCCCTGAGCCGCCAGGACGCACTGCGCACCCGCTCGAACCGGAAGTCCGCGTGCTCGGCCCCCAGCGCCCGCGCGCGTGCCAGCGCGGCGTCGGCCAGGGGCCTTAGGGGCAGTGCCAGAAACGCTTGGTCGATTTCATGGGGCACGGGTGCGATCCCTTCGAACTGCTCGCCGGTGAGCTCGGTCGCGAGCAGTGAATCACGCAAGCCCCGTGCGGTGCCGACTCAGCCGGCTGGCGTCGAGCCCGCCGCGAGTGCCATGAACGCCGCCCAGGCGCTCCGCGTGACGACGACGGGGCGGATCGCCTTGTCCTTGGAGTCGCGGATGTGGACCGCCTCGACGCGCAGGGAGATCTCCAGGCAGTTGTCGCCCTCGCCGCCGCTGTAGCTGCTCTTGAACCAGCCCGGCTCAGAGAGGGTGCTCACCGAGTTCCTCGCCCCGCGAGTGCCGTGAACGCCGCCCACGCGGTCGGCGTGACGACGAGGGGGCGGATCGCCTTGTCCTTGGAGTCGCGGATATGGACTGCTTCGGGGCGCAGGGCGATCTCGACGCAGTTGCCGCCGCCACTGCCGCTATAGCTGCTCTTGAACCAGGCCAGTTCGGTGCTCATAGCGCTCCTTGCATCTCTCGCAGCAGATCCGCAGTGGCCATATGACTCAGGGCCTGTGACCGCATCTTCCCATAGCGCTGGAGCATGGAGCTCACCACTTTGGGGCGGGTGAGCAGAGTGCTGCTGTCATGTCCCTCGACGTAGCCGACCCATTGGTGGTCGTCACGTTCAGCGAGGTACATCTGACCGTCGACGCCGGAGTGGTCCTCCTGCTGGAGAGGCATGACGAGGATCTCGACGTTCCGCCGGGTGCCCTGCTCCAGAAGGTGACGGAGGACTTCCCGCGCCACCTCGGTACCCCCGAGCCGACGTTCCAGAACGGCCTGCTCGATGAGGAAGGAGAACGTCGTGTTCGGGCGCTCGTCCAAGAGCCGTTGCCGTTCTTGTCGGGCAGCGACTTGCCGCTCGAACTGTTCCTCCGACAGAGGCGGAATCTGTCGATCGAAGATCGCCCGGATGTACCCCTCCGGCTGCAACAACCCAGGAACCGCCCTGCACTCATACGCATAAAGCGAGATCGCCTCCCCCTCGATCCCCGCCCACTGCAGGAACCAGGAGGCCAGCCCCGCCCTCCGCGTCAGACTCCGCGCCGCCGCAGCCAGTACCTTGACCGCGACCGCCCCCAGCACCTCCTCCACCCTCCCCGGCAGATCCCCCGGAGGGAACCGCTTGCCCTGCTCGATCTTGGCGATGTACGCGGGCGAGTACTGCACACGCGCCGCGAACTCCTCCTGGGTCAGGCCGGATTCCTCCCGCAGCGCCTTCAGGACCGCGCCGAAGGTCTTGAGGCTGTCGGAGAGTTCTCCGCCGTGGTCCATCGTCATGGCCGCCGCACCTCCCGTGCTCACATCACGCCGACCTGCTCAACCGGCACAACCCGGCCACCGTCACGTGCGTGCACTGGTACAAGCGCGTCTGTATGGGTTTCGTGCCTGTCGACGGCGTGAGGGGAACCGGAACCTGGGCTTCATGCCAGCACCGCACGCCCAAGAGGCCGTTACCGTAAGTGTGTTCGTCCAGCGGTTCTCCGCCACCCGGCGCGGAGCGCGTCTCGCCCGCCGACTGGCGACCCACCGGCTGGACCTGTGGGGCGTTCCGTACGGCAGCCCGGTCTCCGAAACCGTCGCCCTCGTCGTGGCGGAACTCGCCGCCAACGCCGTCCTGCACGGCCGCGTCCCGGGGCGGGACTTCGAACTGCGGCTGCGCTGCGACCGCCCCGCCGGCGTCGTACGCGTAGAGGTGGCCGACACCCACCCGGGACGTCCGAAGCCCCCGCAGCCCGGCCAGGAGACCGCGGACGCGGAGGACGGCAGGGGCCTGCTCCTGGTGGAGGCCGTCGCCACGCGCTGGGGTGTGGACGTGCGCACGGGGCCGGGCAAGACCGTGTGGGCGGAGTGCGCGCTGCCCACGACATACTGAGCTGGTCCAGCTCATCAGCCCAGGTAGAAGCCCTCGTCCTCCTCGTTCGGCTGCAGCGGTGCGAACTGCCGCAGTTCGCCGTCCCGGATCATCCACATGCGGAAGAACCCCTCCTCCTGGTCCATGACCAGGAGCTGTACCAGGTTCGGCTCGCGCCACGGCATCTCGAACACACGCTCCTTGAGGGCGTCGAGGTCGGCATGGTCCAAAGCGCCGGCCCACACCTCGCACTCGGGGTGCTTCCAGCCACCCCATTGGTTGGTCTCAGGACCGGTGATCAGCTTCAGGAAACCGACCCCATGGACCTCCGGTCGACCACGACGAGGGGCATCCGTCCGCAGCCACTCGCTCAACGCCTCCGCACTCGCACCGTCGGCCGCGTCGACCGACATCATCACGTTCGCCACCCAGCTCATGGCGATCGTTGTACAGCAGCAGCCGCATCAACCCACCGCCCCGGCCGCCCCCGCCTGGCGCGGCCGACGGACTGATCCGACGGCCGACTGTAGAAACCCGACAGTCCCCCGCACGAGCCACTGTCGGTGCCCGCTTGCCCACCGGTGCGGCCGGACCGATAGGTTTTCGATGAAGCCGCCTGTCATCCAGGTGTTCGGGCGGTGTCTCAGACCGCTATCGAAAGGGTGATCCGTTGAGCCGCTCGGTTCTCGTCACTGGAGGCAACCGGGGCATCGGCCTCGCCATCGCCCGCGCTTTCGCCGACGCCGGCGACAAGGTCGCGATAACGTACCGTTCGGGTGAGCCGCCGGCTGCCCTGACAGAACTGGGCTGCCTGGCCGTCAAGTGCGACATCACCGACTCCGAGCAGGTGGAGCAGGCCTACAAGGAGATCGAGGAGCAGCACGGTCCGGTCGAGGTCCTGATCGCCAACGCCGGCATCACCAGGGACCAGCTGCTGATGCGCATGTCCGAGGAGGACTTCACCTCGGTCGTCGACACCAACCTCACCGGCACCTTCCGCGTCGTCAAGCGCGCCAACCGCGGCATGCTCCGTGCCAAGAAGGGCCGCGTCGTCCTCATCTCCTCCGTCGTCGGACTGCTCGGCGCGGCGGGGCAGGCGAACTACGCCGCGTCCAAGGCCGCCATGGTCGGCTTCGCGCGCTCCCTCGCCCGTGAGCTCGGCTCGCGCAGCATCACGTTCAACGTCGTCGCGCCCGGCTTCGTGGACACCGACATGACCAAGGCGCTCACCGACGAGCAGCGCTCCAACATCCTGTCGCAGGTGCCGCTCGGCCGTTACGCGCAGCCGGAGGAGATCGCCGCGACGGTGCGGTTCCTCGCCTCGGACGAGGCCTCGTACATCACTGGAGCCGTCATCCCCGTTGACGGCGGACTGGGAATGGGTCACTGAACAACATGAGTGGAATCCTCGAGGGCAAGCGCATCCTGATCACCGGGGTGCTGACGGAGTCCTCCATCGCCTTCCACGCGGCCAAGCTGGCCCAGGAGGAGGGCGCGCAGATCATCCTGACCGCGTTCCCGCGGCCCACCCTGACCGAGCGCATCGCCAAGAAGCTGCCCAAGCCCGCCAAGGTCATCGAGCTCGACGTCACCAACGACGAGCACCTCGGCCGGCTGGCCGACATCGTCGGCGAGGAGCTGGGCGGCCTCGACGGTGTCGTGCACTCCATCGGCTTCGCGCCGCAGGACGCGCTCGGCGGCAACTTCCTCAACACGCCGTTCGAGTCCGTGGCCACCGCCATGCACGTCTCGGCGTACTCGCTGAAGTCGCTGACCATGGCCTGCCTGCCGCTGATGCAGAACGGCGGCTCGGTCGTCGGCCTCACCTTCGACGCCCAGTTCGCCTGGCCGCAGTACGACTGGATGGGCCCGGCCAAGGCCGCCCTGGAGGCGACCAGCCGCTACATGGCGCGCGACCTGGGCAAGCAGAACATCCGCTGCAACCTCGTCTCCGCGGGCCCGCTCGGCTCCATGGCCGCCAAGTCCATCCCGGGCTTCAGCGAGCTGGCGTCCGTGTGGGACAGCCGCGCCCCCCTGGAGTGGGACCTCAAGGACCCGGAGCCGGCCGGCCGCGGCGTCGTCGCCCTGCTGAGCGACTGGTTCCCGAAGACCACCGGCGAGATCATCCACGTGGACGGCGGCCTGCACGCCATCGGCGCCTGACCGCTGCCGCTGGGCTTGACCGTGTCCGAGGCCCGCGCCCCTTCGGGGGTGCGGGCCTCGGTTGTCGTAACTTCGGTGCCGGGCGGTCTGGTGACCCGACGGCCCGACGGCTTGGTGATGCGGGGCGTCGGGGCGCGCCGACGCGGAGCGACCACGGCGGCCGCCACCACATCGCGGCAGCGGGCAAGCGACGGGGGTTGCACGGGTGGGCCGGTCCGGGCCGTGCCTCGGGCGTGCTCTACCGGTGATCGCTGTCGGCCGTACCAGCAGGCCGCGGGCCTGATCGCCGTCAGGGAGCGACGAAGGCCGGCGCGGGGAACAGGGGCAGGAGATGTCTCCGGCTGATCCGCCGGACGGCGCGCGCGTCACCCGTTCGGCACACCGGCCGGGCGTGGACGTGCGGCGACGGGGACCCTGGAGTACGCGTACACCTCGCGATTCCCTCCCCCGTACGGCCGAGGAGGTTCCGTTGTGCGTCTGTCCCGTGGTCTGGCCCCGGTGACCGTAGCCGTCGCCCTCGTGCTGTCCCTGCCGTACGAGGCGATGCCGCACGCACGCGTGAAGCACGGCGAGCCACCATTCCCGCCGCTGTTCGGGGCCGAGTGCCGTACGGCCGTCACCGGCTCCCACGTGGTGGCGTACTGCCACAACCCCTACGTCGCCACCGACCGCGTGCGCCTGCACATCGAGTGCGCCCGATGGTGGGACATCGACACCGACGGCGATCCCGTCGACGTCGGGCCCGCGCTCACCGTCCGGCTGGCCGGCCGGTGCTGGAAGGACGTCCGTTCGGTGTGGATCAGCCACCAGAAGGTGAGCTGAGCCGCTCCGGACGGCACATGAAGGGGTAGCTCGCGGCCTCGGCGGCGGCCGTCTCCGCGTCGCCCGCGCGAACGGCGTCCACGAGCCGGGTGTGGTCCATGTGCGTCCCGGGCGCCAGCTCGGCGCCCACGTCCGCGCGCAGCCAGTCCCGCAGCACCTCGCCCAGATCGGCGTACATCGCCGTCATGACTTCGTTGTGCGATGCGGTCACCACGGCCAGGTGGAAGGTCGCGTCCGCCGCCACGAACGCCTCCGCCTCACCCGACTCCCAGGCCTCCTCGCGCCGGACCAGGAGCGCGTCGAGCTGTTTGAGATCCTTCTCGGTGCGCCGCTCGGCGGCCAGCCTGGCCGCCGCGGACTCCAGGGTGGAGCGCAGCTCGGCGATGTGCCGCGGGTCGGCGCCGGCGAAGCGGCGGTGCATCACGCCCGCCAGCTCGCTGGTGGCCACGACGTAGGTGCCCGAGCCCTGCCGGATGTCCAGCAGGCCGTTGTGCGCGAGCGCGCGGACTGCCTCGCGGACCGTGTTGCGGGCGACCCCGAGCTGCTCGACCAGTTCCGGTTCGGTCGGGATGCGCGAGCCGACCGGCCACTCGCCGGAGGTGATCTGGTGCCGCAGCTCGGCGATGACCTGCTCGGACAGCGCGGAGCGGCGCGGGTGGCTCAGGGGCATGGCACACCTTCGCATGCGAGGGCCGACGGCCGGGAACCCGGAAATGGACAACCAATCATCCTATGATTCTATGATGGTCGGCATGCCAAGCGAGGAGACACGCACGACGACCCGGAACAGCGTCACCGCCGACGCACCCCGTACGACCGCACCCGCCACGCGCGCGTGGGCGGCGCGGCTGGTCGTCGCCGGCATCGTGCTGTCCGCGCTGAACCTCCGCCCCGCCATCACCAGCCTGGGCGCGCTCCTGAAGGAGGTCCGCGACGGCCTCGGCATGAGCGGGAGCGTGGCCGGACTGCTCACCTCCGTCCCCCCGCTGTGCTTCGCCGTCTTCGGCGCCACCGCCCCGCGCCTCGCCCGCCGCTTCGGCCCCGCCGCCGTGGTGTGCGCGGGCATGGTCGCCATCGCCGGCGGCCTGCTGATACGGCCGTACGCCGGGAGCATCGGGGGATTCCTGGCCGGCAGCGCGCTCGCCCTCATGGGCATCGCGGTCAGCAACGTCCTCATGCCGGTCATCGTCAAGCGCTGGTTCCCCGACCGCGTCGGCGCCATGACCGGCCTGTACTCGATGGCCCTCGCCGCCGGCACCTCGGTCGCCGCCGCGGTGACCGTGCCCGTGACCGACGCGCTGGGCGGCGGCTGGCGGTCCGGGCTCGCCGTGTGGGCGGCCCTCGCCGCCGCGGCGGTGCTGCCCTGGCTGCCGCTGATGAGGGACCGGGGGCCGGCGCCCGCCGACCGGCAACCCGCGCGGCAGCCCGGTCAGGAGCGCCAGGAGCGGCAGGAGCCGGCCCTGCGCATCACCCGTAGCCGCACGGCCTGGGCGCTGGCCGTCTTCTTCGGACTCCAGGCCACCGCCGCCTACATCACGATGGGCTGGATGGCGCAGATCTTCCGGGACGCGGGCGTCGCCGCGGGCACGGCCGGCCTCCTGCTCGCCCTCACCATGGTGATGGGCGTGCCGCTGGCCTTCGTCATCCCGCGCCTGGCCACCCGGCTGCCCCAGCAGGGACCGATCGTCCTGGCGCTCGGCGCCTGCGGCCTCGCCGGGTACGCCGGCCTGTACCTCGCTCCGGCCGGCGGCGCCTGGGTCTGGGCCGTCCTGCTCGGCATCGCCAACTGCGCCTTCCCGCTGGCCCTGACCATGGTGGGCATGCGGGCCCGGACCGGCGCGGGCGTCGCCCAGCTGTCCGCCTTCGCGCAGAGCACCGGTTACCTGATCTCCATCCCCGGGCCGCTCCTGGTCGGCGTGCTCTACCAGAGCAGCGGCGGCTGGGGCCTGCCGATCGCGCTCATGGCCGCTCTGCTGCTGCCGCAGATGGCGGTGGGCGTCCTGGCGGGCCGTGACCGGACGGTGGAGGACGAGGCGGCGCGCTGACCGCACCCCGGCCGACCCGGCGGGGGCGGAGAGTGGGAAACTGGGCGCATGCCTGTGCTCGATCCGAACCCCCAGAACGGCCAGAAGAAGATGCTGATCGTCTTCGGCTCGTTCTTCGCCATCTTCCTCGTCATCGCGATCATCGCCACCATCGCCTCTCCGTGAGCCTGTCGTGAGCTCGTCGTGAGCCCGCCCCCTAAGGGATGGTGGGGCCAGCCCCACCATCCCTTAGGGGGCCAGGGTCAGGGTCAAGTGGGTGGAACGCCGGATGGGGCGGCGGACGCGGATTCCGTAGCTTCGAGATGTGGCCGCGAGCGGCGGACCACGGACACGAACCACTCGGACACCCGCGGAGGCGAACATGTCGGCCCGTACGCACACCCGGCCCCACCCGGCGACCACGGGCGGCGTCGAGATCCGGCTGCGCTGGTGGGCCCTCGCACTGCCCGCGCTCGCCTTCGTCTCCCTGCTCGCGCTGATACTCAACCCGGCCGACGCCCAGGCGGCCACCGGCGACCCGGCGCTCACCCACCTCTTCGAACGGGTGCTGCGGCTGGTCACCGGCTAGGGGCGGGGCGCCCTCCGCCGGCAGATCCTTCGGTAGATCCGTCGGCAAATCCGCATGTCAACTCCCTGCGCCCCATGGCCTGTTTCATGCGAAGCTGGGTGCCATGAGCGTCGCAGAACCCCGCAGGATTGTCCTCTTCCGGCATGCGAAAGCCGACTGGCCACAGGTGAACGACCACGAGCGGCCGCTCGCCGAGCGGGGCCGCAAGGACGCCCCAGTCGCCGGCCGCAAGCTGGCCGACTCCGGCATCCACCTCGACCTGGCCCTCTGCTCCACCGCCGTCCGCACCCGCGAGACCTGGAAGCTCGCCGTCCACGAGCTCCCCGAGCGGCCGAAAACCATCTATGAGGAGCGGGTCTACGAGGCCTCACCCGGCGAGCTGATCGCCGTGTTCAACGAAATCGACGACGAGACCCAGAGCGTCATCCTGATCGGTCACAACCCGGGTGTGCACGGACTGGCCGACATCCTGGCCGCCTCCGCCGAGGGTGACGCCCGTGAGCGGATGAACCGCCGGGGCTTCCCCGCCGCCGCCTTCGCGGTCCTGACCTTCACGGGTTCCTGGAAGAGCCTGGAACCGGGCACGGCCACGCTGGTCGACTACTGGGCCCCCTCGGAGTGACGGCAGAGGGTCCGGCACCGGGCGGTGCCGGACCCTCCCCGGCCACGCCGTCCTTCAGCCCTCGTCGTGTGTGTCCGCCGCCTCGACCTCTTCGCGGGTGACCCCCAGCAGGTACAGGACGGTGTCCAGGAAGGGCACGTTCACCGCGGTGTGCGCGGCCTCACGGACGACCGGCTTGGCGTTGAAGGCCACGCCCAGCCCCGCCGCGTTCAGCATGTCCAGATCGTTGGCGCCGTCACCGATCGCCACCGTCTGCGACAGCGGAACACCCGCCTCGGCGGCGAACCGGCGCAGCAGTCGCGCCTTCCCCGCCCGGTCCACGATCTCGCCGGTGACCCGGCCGGTCAGCTTCCCGTCGACGATCTCCAGCGTGTTGGCCTGCGCGAAGTCCAGCCCCAGCCGCTCCTTCAGATCGTCGGTGACCTGAGTGAAGCCACCCGAGACCACACCGACCTGGTAGCCGAGCCGCTTCAGCGTCCGGATCAGGGTCCGGGCTCCCGGAGTCAGCCGTACCTCGCCCCGCACCTTCTGCACCACCGAGGCGTCCAGGCCCTCCAGCAGGGCCACGCGCGCGTGCAGCGACTGCTCGAAGTCCAGCTCACCGCGCATCGCGGCCGCCGTCACCTCGGCGACCTTGTCCTCGCAGCCGGCGTGCGCGGCGAAGAGCTCGATCACCTCGTCCTGGATCAGCGTGGAGTCCACGTCCATCACCACAAGACGCTGCGCCCGCCGGTGCAGACCCGCCGACACGACCGCGACGTCCACGCCGAGCGCCGCCGCGTCGGTCACCAGGGCGGTGCGCAGCGGCTCGGTCTCCACACCGGACACCGCGAACTCCACCGCGGTCACGGGGTACTTGGCGAGCCGGAAGATACGGTCGATGTTGCCGCCGGTCTTGGCGATCCGGGCCGCGATCGCGGCGGTCGCCTCGGCGGTGAGGGGATGCCCGAGGACGGTCACCAGGGAGCGTCCGAGACCACGCGGCCGGTTGTCACCCCGACCGGAGATGATCTCCGCCTGCATCTTCATCGACTCGGCCCAGCTGTGCACGGTGGCCCTCAGATCACCCTCCAGCCCGGCGGGCGGGTGCGTCACGAGAGCACAGAGCACCAGGCGGCCACGGGTGACGACCTGCTCGATGTCGACCACGTCCACACGGAAGGCGGCAAGCGTGTCGAAGAGGCCGGCCGTGATGCCCGGACTGTCCTTGCCGAAGATCTTGACGAGGAGGGTGGGAACCTCGGGGGTCACTGAGGCGGGGGTCTGCGAAGCGCTCATGGTGTATCCACCGTATCCGGCACGGAGTGCCTTCCGCCCGCGCGGTCCGTCTGGCGGACAGCGAACAGTGGGTGTCGCTCCGGTTGCGAAACCCCGACGACCGGCTGCCACCGGGCTCTCCCACCGCGCCTCGGCGTGGCCCCGTCGGAAGCCGCCGGGTGCGGGAGGAGCGCGCGGTCCAGCGGGGCGGGCTCCCGCGGTCGCGCGCACCCGCTCGTGGCGCGAGGGGCCGGGTCCGGGTCGGTGAGACCGGTCGGCCCGGCCGCGAAGCCCGGGCGGCGGCGAGCCGAGGCCAGGCTCAGGACGGGCCGCGCCCGCTCGCGGCGGCGCGGCTTCGTGACGGCGGCCGGCATCCCCCAGCGCTTCCTGCCCGGGGCCGCCGTGCGTGGCGGGACGGAAAGCAAGGGGACTCTCGCGCTGGGGTCCGCCAACGGTCTCCCCGGCCGTCCGCCGCCACGACTCAGCGTCGCCCCTCCCCGCCGTCGGCCGAGGACGGCGGACGCGGTGGGGGAGGCGGTGGCGGTGGCGGAGGCCAGTCGTCCCGCGGGCTCGTGGACCGGTCCCGCGAGCGAGATCCCGGTCGCGGGGGCGGGGCGATCGGCCGGGCCACGGTCGGAGCGCCGTACATGTCCCCGGGCGCCGGTGGACCCTGCGGCGCGGGTCCGGTGCCGGACGGCCGGGTGCCCCCGGTGGCCGGTCCGCCGTCCCGGGGACGCGTGGCGTCGTACGGCCCCGAGCCGCCGGGAGAGCGCGGGGCACCCTGCGGCCGCGGCCCGGCCTGCGGCTCCCGCAGCTCCTCCGGCAGCCGCAGGTACGGGTTCGTAGCGGGATTCGGCGGGCGGTAGGGCGTGCTCGGGGCGTAGGGGCCCGAGTGCTCCGGGTGCCGGGCACCGGGCCGGGAACTCCCCTCCCCGCTCCCCATGTCACCCCGTGCCAACGCGGCGGCTCCCCGCCCCGCGGCCCCGAACGCCCACGCCGACAGCGCCCCCACGGCCCCCGCCCCCGCGCCCCACGCGGCGCCGAGCAGCAGTGCCGTGCCCAGATGCCCGTGCAGTTCGATCCCGGCGCCGAACGCGTCGAAGCCCAGCACGGACAGCGAGGCGTCCACGGAGACGTCGTCCAGCCAGGCCAGCAGCGGCAGCGTCAACGCCGTGGCGAGCCCCAGACTCAGCGCACACCGCCCCACGAATCCGGCGGCGCTCTGCCTGGCGTCCGGGGGACCGGCCGCGTCCGGTCCGGCCCCTCCGAGTCCGGCGGCGCCCTGCCTGGCGCCCGGGGGACCGGCCGCATCTGGTCCGGCCCCTCCGAGTCCGGCGGCGCCCTGCCTGGCGCCCGGAGCACCGGCCGCGTCCGGTCCGGCCCCTCCGAGTCCGACCGCGCCCTGCCCGGCGCCCCGAGCACCGGCCACACCCTGCCGGGCCCCCACGAAACCGCCCCCACCCCGCCCGCCCCCCGGAGGGGTCCGCACCGCCGTCAGCACGCCGGCCGACAGCATCATCAGCGCCGCCGCCACCCCGAGCAGCCACACCCGACCGTCCAGGCCGGCGAGGCGTTCCAGGGTCACCGGCCGGCCCGTCCTCCCGCCGAGGAACCTGTCCAGCGGGTCGGGCAGCAGCCCCGCCAGTACGCCCGTCGCCTTGCCGTCCCACGGCACGAACAGGCCGATCGGCACGCCGAGCCACACGCCGTTCGGCGCGCCGAGCAGCGCCGCGCCCACGATCCGCCCCGGACGGTCGTCGCCGACCGCCGCGTACGCCGCCGCCGCGAGGCCCGCCGCCACGGCCAGGAGCAGCACGGTCACCAGGGCCGAAGCCGCCGGCCGGACCACCCGGTGCACCGCCTCCCAGCCGCCCGGCAGCGGAGTGCGGCGCGAGGCCAGCAGCGCGATCAGCAGGATCCCGGCGGACCAGCCGAGCCCGCCGAGGAGGGTGGGCGCGGTGTCCACGGTGAAGCCGACCGCCGCCTTGGCGTGGATGAGGTCGCCGATCCGGTCGGGCAGCAGCCCGCCGATGTCCCCGAGGCCGCCGAGACCGGGAATCCGAACCCCGCCACCGCCGCCTGCTCTGCCCGCGCCGGGCAGTTCGCCGAGCCCCAGCGAGCCGCCGTCAATGGTGATGACGTCGTGCCCCGCCCAGGCCAGCCCACCGAGCATCGCCACGAACAGCGCCACCACCGAGCCCGCGCGCGCGAGGAGTTCGACAGGGGAGACCACAACTCCGGCCGTGCGCAGGGACCGCAGGAAGAACCACGACAACAGCAGGGCACCGACCAGGCTCACCCCGAGTGGCGTGATTGCGATGGCCGTGTGGGCCTGAGCGCCTTTCAGTCCGAACGCGGACACGTCACCGGACGGGGAGACCGAACCACCCGCCCCCAGCGCCACCACAGCCGCCGTCATCGGCCCCAGCGAGCCCGCGGTGTCCGCCCGTAAGAGGTGCAGTCCGAGCGCGGCCGTACCCGCCATCCCGATCAACGCCCAGCTGACGGCGGCGATCGCCGACAGCAGGATGTCACCCCACGGCAGCCCGGTGCCGTGCCGCGCGGTCCCGACTTCCGTGGCAGTACCCATGGCAGACCCCCCGATCCGCTGCGCGGCCGGCGGCCGCGCATGTCCCCATCGCGTGGGATTACCACTCTCCGGCCCGGTTTCAACCCCGTCAACGGGATGAGTCGAAGCGTCCGCGGGCGCTCGTCGCAAGGCCCGACTTTCGGTCAGAGGGCCGAGCCTGAAATAGTTCCCCACGATGTTCGACATCCCTAGACTCCCTGTGTTGGGGGTAATTCGGGGGACAACTCAGTGGGGCGCGGAGTGCCGGAACTCGTACTGGAATCAAACGGACGGACCTGGACGCTCGACGCGTCCCGGACCTACACCCTCGGACGCGATCCGCAGGGGGACATCGTGTTCGACGACGCCAGGGTCTCCTGGCGGCACGCCACGGTCAGCTTCAACGGCCGCAGCTGGGTCATCGAGGACCACGGCAGCACCAACGGCACGTTCGTGCAGGGGCAGCGGATCCCGCGGCAGACGGAGATCGGCCCCGGCTCGGCCGTGTACCTCGGCAACGCCACCGACGGACCGCGCCTGAACCTCTCCGGTGCCGCGGCGGCGGTCGCCCAGCCCCAGCAGCAGCCGTACGCCGCCCAGGGCGTGGGCGCCGGCTGGGCCCAGCAGGCCCCGCCGCAGCAGACGCCCCAGCCGCAGGTCGCGCAGCAGGCAGGCTGGCAGCAGCAGCCCGCGCCCGTTCCGCAGCAGATCCCGCAGCAGCAGAGCGGCCCGCACGAGGCCTACGCGCAGCAGGCGTCAGGCGGTGGCGCGGCGACGCCGCCGGCGTACGGCGACCGCAGCCCGACCACGTTCCACCAGTTCTCCCTCGGCCTCGTGATGCGTATCGGCCGTGCCCTGGAGAACGACCTGGTCGTCTCCGACCTGCAGGTCTCCCGCCACCACGCGGAGTTCCACGCCACGCCCGACGGCCGGTTCGAGATCCGCGACCTCGGCTCGCACAACGGCACGTACGTCAACGGTCAGCCGATCGCCAAGGGCGGCACACAACTGCTCGGCCCGACCGACATCGTCGGCGTCGGCCACTCCACGTTCCGCATCGTCGGCGACCGCCTCGAGGAGTTCGTCGACACCGGCGAGGTCTCCTTCTCCGCACGCCACCTGACCGTCACGGTCGACGGCGGCAAGCAGATCCTGAAGGACGTCTCCTTCGGTGTCCCGGAGAAGTCCCTGATCGCGGTCATCGGCCCCTCCGGCTCCGGCAAGTCGACGCTGCTGAAGGCGCTCACCGGCTACCGGCCCGCCAACCAGGGCGAGGTCCTCTACGACAACCGGAACCTGTACAAGCAGTTCGCCGAGCTGCGCCAGCGCATCGGCCTGGTCCCGCAGGACGACATCCTGCACAAGGAGTTGACCGTCAAGAAGGCCCTCAAGTACGCGGCGAAGCTGCGCTTCCCGGCCGACACCACGGCCGCCGAGCGCAACGCCCGTATCGACGAGGTGCTGCGCGAGCTCAAGCTGGACATCCACAAGGACAAGAAGGTCACGTCCCTGTCCGGCGGCCAGCGCAAGCGCGTCTCGGTGGCTCTGGAGCTGCTCACCAAGCCGTCCCTGATCTTCCTGGACGAGCCGACCTCCGGCCTCGACCCGGGCATGGACCGCGACGTCATGCAGCTGCTGCGCGGCCTCGCCGACGACGGCCGCACGGTCCTCGTCGTCACCCACTCGGTGGCCGAGCTCGCGCTGTGCGACAAGCTGCTGGTGATGGCGCCGGGCGGCGCGGTCGCCTACTTCGGCCCGCCCGAGGAGGCGCTGAACTTCTTCGGCTACGACACCTGGGCCGATGTCTTCTCCGCCTTCGAGAACTACCGCGACTACGACTGGGCGGGCCGCTGGAAGGGTTCGCAGCACTACCAGATGTACGCCGCGGACATCGACGCCGTCGCCCCGCAGTCCGTACCCATGCCTCCGCCGCAGGCGATGAAGCCGCCCAAGCCGCAGGGCTGGGGCTCACAGCTGCTGACCCTGGTCCGGCGGTACGTGGCCGTCATCGCCTCCGACAAGGGCTTCCTGGCGCTGACGGTGATCCTGCCCGCGGTGCTCGGCGCGGTCAGCCTGCTCATCGACTCGGACAGGGGCCTGCTGGTCAACCCGATCAACCCGAAGACGCACGTGCCCGTCCCGAACGGCACGGCGACCACGGTCCTGCTGATCCTCGCCGTCGGCGCGTGCTTCGCGGGCGCCGCGAACTCGGTGCGTGAGCTGATCAAGGAACGGGTCATCTACGAGCGGGAGCGGGCCACCGGCCTGTCCCGGTCGGCGTACCTGATGTCCAAGGTGGTCGTGCTGGGCGCGGTCACCGTGCTGCAGGGCCTGATGGTCGGCCTGATCGGCTTCTCCAGCCGGGAGATCCCCGACCGGGGTCTCGTCCTGGGCGGCTCCACACTGTTCGAGCTGTGCGTGCCGATCATGGCGCTGGGCTTCACCTCGATGATGGTCGGCCTGGTCATCTCCTCGCTGGTGAAGACCGCGGAGAAGACCATGCCGCTGCTGGTCATGTTCGCGATCATCCAGGTCGTGTTCACCGGCTGCCTGTTCACCCTGAACGGCGCCGTCGGCGTCAACCAGGTCTCGTACCTGATGCCGTCGCGCTGGGCGGTGGCCGCGGCCGGCACCACGCTGGACTTCAACAACATCGCCCCGAACGCCGACGACCCGACCAACACCGACCCGCTCTGGAACCACACGGCCTCCGCCTGGACCATGGACATGGTCGCGCTGATCGTGCTCGGCGTGGTCTGCGGTTTCCTCGTGGCCCGCTTCCTGCGCCGCCACGAGCCCGAGGTCATGCGCAAGTAACGGCGCCGGCGGAACGACGCGGGGCGGCACCCCGCAACGGGGTGCCGCCCTTCCGCGTGTCGAGAAGGTCCGCGCCGACCTCAGTACGCGCTGTTGACGTTGTCGATGGAGCCGTACCGGTGGGCGGCGTAGTTGGCCGCGGCGGTGATGTTGGCGACCGGGTCGTAGATGTTCCACGACGTGCCGGCGACGTGGTACGCGGCGAAGGTCGGCGGGATGACCTGGAGCAGGCCCTTGGACGGGATGCCGTTGACGGCGTTGATGTCCCAGTCGTTGATGGCCTGGGGGTTGCCGGAGGACTCCCGCATGATGTTGCGGTGCAGGCCGCTGTAGCTGCCCGGGATGCCCTTGGACCGCATGATGTCCAGGGAGTGCCGGATCCAGCCGTCCAGGTTGTTCGCGTAGCTCTTCGCGGCGGCCGGCTTCACGGCGGCGCGGGTGGTGGACCGGCTCGCGGCGGCCTGCGCGGCATGTGCCTGCGCGGCATGTGCCTGGGCCGCGCGCTGCTGGGCCGCGCGCTGCTGGGCGGCGCGCTGCTGGGCGGCGCGTTCCTGGGCGGCCTTCTTGACGGCGGCAGCGGCGGCGGCCTTCTTCGTCGCGGCGTCCGCCGCGGCCTTCTGCCTCGCCGCGATGGCCTCGACCTTCACCGTCTCGCCGGCGAGCTGGTCGGTCACGGTCCCCTTGATGTCCGGTATCCGCTGGGAGCCGTAGACCGCCTGGGGAGCGGCCGCCGGGGCGCCCGTCGTGACCGTCTGCGCGCTGCTGGGGACCGCCGAGAAGGCGAGGGCGGCGGCACCGAGGGTGGAGACACCGGCGATCGCGATCTTGTTGTGCTTGGTCAGGGCCGGACGGAGGTGCTGGGTCAGGGCCGGACTGAGACGACGGATGCGAACGTTCTTGAGCATGAGTGATGGACCTCTTCGAATTGCGCGGAGGTCGCTCTCGTGCCGCGGGAGTCGGTTCCTTCCCGCAAGAACGCCGCGGGCGGAAACCCACGGCGCCGAGCGACGGAGGCAATTCTTAGCGGCCGCAAAATGGGCAGGCAATGATGTGACGTACGATGCCGCATAGTGGATCAGGGAGGGGCAAATCGGGACAGATTGGAGCATCAGCCCCGTTCAGGGATGACCCACCCGCTCCTATGTCCGTTCGTACGTGATGTGTGCCCTATGTGCGGGCTCACATCGACGTCACGGCGTCTTCACTCGACGTTGCTGGCGCAATGCTCTGTGTGAGGGTCCCGTCCCTCCCGCACCCGCGTCCTACGCCACCGGACCTAGTCCCACCGGCCCGGCCGATGCCTCCACCGGACCCATCCGCGCCGCCCCGGCCCGCCGGTACCGTGAACGCATGAGTCAAGGCCCCAGGACCGGCCTCGCCGCGGTGAGCTCCGCGCTACTGGCCATGAGCAGGCATCTGGAGGTGCGGGACGTCCTCAAGACGATCGTCGCCTCGGCCCGCGAACTGCTCGACGCGCAGTACGCCGCCCTCGGGGTCCCGGACGACCACGGAGGCTTCGCCCAGTTCGTCGTCGACGGCGTCAGCGACGCCCAGTGGAAGGCCATCGGCCCACTCCCGCGCCGCCACGGCATCCTCGCCGCGATGCTGGACGAGGCCCGGCCCGTCCGCCTCGCCGACGTGCGCGAGGACACCCGCTTCGAGGGCTGGCCGTCCGCCCACCCCGAGATGACCGACTTCCTGGGCCTGCCGATCAAGGACGGCGACGAGGTCATCGGCGCGCTGTTCCTCGCCAACAAGCTGCGCCGTGCGGAGGGACACACCCCGCACCCCCCGCGTGCCGAACCGCGGGGAGGCTGCGGTTTCACCGAGGAGGACGGGGAACTGCTCGCCATCCTGGCCCAGCACGCCGCCATCGCCCTCACCAACGCCCGCCTCTACGAACGCAGCCGCGAACTGACCATCGCCGAGGAACGCTCCCGGCTCGCGCACGAACTGCACGACGCGGTCAGCCAGAAACTGTTCTCGCTGCGCCTGACCGCACAGGCGGCGGCCGCCCTGGTCGACCGCGACCCGGCCCGCGCCAAGGGCGAGCTGCAGCAGGTGGCGGCGCTCGCCGCCGAAGCCGCCGACGAACTGCGCGCAGCCGTCGTGGAGCTGCGGCCGGCGGCGCTCGACGAGGACGGCCTGATCGCCACCCTGCGCACCCAGATACAGGTCCTCGACCGCGCCCACACCGCACGCGTGACGTTCGCCGCCCACGGCTTCCGCGCGCTGCCCGCCGCCCAGGAGGAGGCCGTGCTGCGGGTCGCCCAGGAAGCCCTGCACAACGCCCTGCGGCACTCCGGGGCCGAACACGTCGACGTGAGCGTGACCCGGCGCGGCCACGGAGCCGTGCTGCGCGTCACCGACGACGGCCGCGGCTTCGACCCGCAGACCGTCCGCAGCGCGGGCCGCCACCTCGGGCTGGTCTCCATGCGGGACCGGGCGAGCGGGGCCGGCGGCCGGCTCACCGTGGAATCGGCGCCCGGCAAGGGCACCACGATCGAGATGGAGGTCCCCGGTGGCTGACGCAATCAGGGTGCTGCTCGTCGACGACCACCAGGTCGTCCGCCGGGGACTGCGCACCTTCCTGGAAGTGCAGGACGACATCGAGGTCGTGGGCGAGGCGGCCGACGGCGCCGAGGGGGTCGCCTGCGCCGAGGAACTGAAGCCGGACATCGTCCTGATGGACGTCAGGATGCCGGGAATGGACGGCATCGACGCCCTGCGCCGGCTCCGCGAGCTCGACAACCCCGCGCGCGTGGTGATCGTCACCAGCTTCACCGAACAACGCACGGTGGTCCCGGCCCTGCGCGCGGGCGCCGCCGGATACGTGTACAAGGACGTCGACCCCGACGCCCTCGCCGGGGCCATCCGCTCCGTCCACGCCGGACACGTCCTGCTCCAGCCGGAGGTCGCCGGCGCGCTGCTGTCCCAGGAGGACGCCAACTCGGGTCAGGGCAGGCCCGGTTCACTCACCGAGCGGGAGCGCGAGGTGCTCGGGCTGATAGCCGACGGCCGCTCCAACCGGGAGATCGCCCGTGCTCTCGTCCTCTCCGAGAAGACCGTCAAGACGCACGTCTCGAACATCCTGATGAAACTCGACCTGGCGGACCGCACACAGGCGGCGTTGTGGGCGGTACGTCATGGTGTGACGGGCTGAGATTCATACCGTCGTGGGAATGTCATCCGGACGGCGCATCCTCGGCCGATCTCCGGCGTTCTCCAGTGCGTGCCGCGGCGAGTGCCGCGGTGACCGCAAGGAGGGGACACAGAAGTGAAGAACCTGAAGAAGGCAGCGGCCGTGACGATGGTGGCCGGCGGTCTCATCGCCGCCGGTACCGGAATGGCCTCCGCCACCACCGGCGGCGCGTGGGCGAACGGCGAGGCCGTGCACTCCCCGGGTGTCCTCTCGGGCAACGTCGTCCAGGCCCCGGTGCACGTGCCGGTGAACGCCGTGGGCAACACCGTGAACGTCATCGGCGTCCTCAACCCGGCCTTCGGCAACGTGGGCATCAACCACTGACCCCCGCCGCCCAGACCCAGGCCTCCCGTGTGCACCGGGGGGCCTGTCAGGTCTTCGGGCCCGCATCTAACGCCGGTTCGCATGTCCAAGCCCGTCCGGCGATTGAGGACGAGGCCGTTCAGGCCGATGCGGGGGTCTGGGGGCGGAGCCCCCAGCGGCGCTCGCATCGCCCCGGTGAAGAGAACGGTCTCGGCGTCACCGCACCCCCCGCTCCCGCTCCTCCACAACGGAGTTGTACGCCGCGACCTGCGCCCGCCGAGCCGTCCGCTCAACAGGCCGCAACGCCTCACCCCGAGCCGCCATCTCAGCGGAGCTCACCGCACCGCCGTGCCCGTTGCCGTACGCCAGCGACACCAACAGCCCCACCCGCTGAGCCAGCTCCAGCACCCGCACCGCCCTGGGCGGATACCCCGGCGCCAGCACCTCCCGCCCATGCTCGGCGCGAGCCCGGTACGCGTCGATCGCCGCCTCCGCCACCGGCCCCGAGCCGGCGACGTCCAGCCGTGACAGGACCTCCGTCGCCTCCCGCAACGCCTCCGCCAGCTCCCGCTCGGCCTCACCGAGGGACGGCACATCGGCCGGCGGGGCCTCCCGCACGGGAAGCACCTGCCAGACCACCTCGACGTGCACGTCCCCGGCGGGACCGGCCTCGTACACCTCCGGCACCAGCCCCAGCGCGGCGCCGTGACCGACCACCGCCTCCTCGGCGTCCAGCGCCCGCGCATTGAACTCCGGCGGCCCGCTCAGCCCCAGCGGATGCCCCGGCCGGGGCAGCGCGACGCACAGCCCGCTGACCCCCAGCGCCCGCAGCCGCCCCAGCGCGAGCGTGAGACCCACGGGCGCCGACTCACCCGGCAGCCCCGCCACCCGGTGCACCGCATCGTCCCCGACGATGGCGAGCACGGCGTCATCCGGAGAGACAAGTCCGGCCAAAAGGGCATTTCCCCAAGCGGCAAGGCGTCCTGAACGCGGTTCCGAGAGCATGCCCCCACCCTAAGGACCGGACCGATGGAATGGACCGCCGCACTCGTGGCGTAGATTTCGTAGGGGCTGCGCCCACCGGCGCGGCGGACCGAGCCACAGGCGTACGCGAGAGCCGAGACCGGCCACACTGCAAGGGGAGACAACGCGCTCATGAGCGATGTTCTGGAGCTTCAGGACGTATCCGTGGTCCGCGAGGGCCGGGCTCTGGTGGACCAGGTCTCCTGGTCGGTCAAGGAGGGCGAGCGCTGGGTCATCCTCGGCCCCAACGGCGCCGGCAAGACGACCCTCCTGAACGTCGCCTCCAGCTACCTCTTCCCCAGCAAGGGCACCGCCACCATCCTCGGCGACACCCTCGGCAAGGTCGACGTCTTCGACCTGCGCCCCCGCATCGGCATGGCCGGCATCGCCATGGCCGAGAAGCTCCCCAAGCGGCAGACCGTCCTGCAGACCGTGCTGACCGCCGCGTACGGCATGACGGCCGGCTGGCAGGAGGAGTACGACGAGATCGACGAGCGGCGCGCCCGCGCCTTCCTCGACCGCCTCGGCATGAGCGACTACCTCGAGCGCCGCTTCGGCACCCTCTCCGAGGGCGAGCGCAAGCGCACCCTGATCGCCCGCGCCCTGATGACCGACCCGGAACTGCTGCTCCTCGACGAGCCCGCCGCCGGCCTCGACCTCGGCGGCCGCGAGGACCTGGTCCGCCGCCTCGGCCGCCTCGCCCGCGACCCGATCGCCCCCTCCATGATCATGGTCACCCACCATGTCGAGGAGATCGCCCCCGGCTTCACCCACGTCCTGATGATCCGCCAGGGCAAGGTCCTCGCCGCGGGCCCGCTGGAGCTGGAACTCACCTCCCGCAACCTCTCCCTCTGCTTCGGCCTCCCACTCGTCGTCGAGCAGGTCGGCGACCGCTGGACCGCGCACGGTCTGCCCCTGTCCTGACCCCCATTGCGCCCTGTGCGCCGCAGACCCGCGGCCCTACCATGACCGTGTGAACGACATCGACGCATGGGTGTGGTGGCTCGTCGGCGCGGCAGCGCTCGGAATCCCGCTCGTGGTCACCGCGATGCCGGAGTTCGGCATGCTCGCGGTGGGAGCCGTGGCGGCCGCGGTCGCGGCCGGCCTGGGCCTCGACGTCGTCGTCCAGGTACTCGCCTTTGTCGTCGTCTCGGTCGCCCTGATCGCCGTCGTACGCCCCATAGCCGCCCGGCACGGCAGGCAGCTCCCCCAACTCGTCACGGGTGTCGACGCGTTGAAGGGCAAGCAGGCCGTCGTACTGGAACGGGTCGACGGCTCCGACGGCCGGATCAAGCTCGCCGGAGAGGTGTGGTCCGCGCGCTCCCTCCACCCCGACCGCGCCTACGAGGTGGGTCAGGAGGTGGATGTCGTGGAGATCGAGGGAGCCACCGCGATCGTCATCTGACCTCGCAGGACTCAACTGGGGCGAACACCTCACGAGTTCCACTACGGTCTGTCAGACTCGACCAGCAAGATCTTCAACAGCCATAGGATCTTCCGAGGCGCCGAGGCGGAGAAGGGTACGGGGAACACGATGGAACCGGTCATCATCGTCCTGATCATTCTGGTGGTGTTGGTCTTCATCGCCCTGATCAAGACCATCCAGGTCATCCCACAGGCCAGCGCGGCCATCGTGGAGCGCTTCGGCCGCTACACGCGAACGCTGAACGCGGGCCTGAACATCGTCGTCCCGTTCATCGACACCATCCGCAACCGCATCGACCTGCGCGAACAGGTCGTGCCGTTCCCGCCCCAGCCGGTGATCACCCAGGACAACCTGGTCGTGAACATCGACACCGTCATCTACTACCAGGTGACCGACGCCCGGGCCGCGACCTACGAGGTCGCCAGCTACATCCAGGCGATCGAGCAGCTCACCGTCACCACGCTCCGCAACATCATCGGCGGCATGGACCTGGAGCGGACCCTGACGTCCCGCGAGGAGATCAACGCGGCCCTGCGCGGCGTCCTCGACGAGGCCACCGGCAAGTGGGGCATCCGCGTCAACCGCGTCGAGCTCAAGGCCATCGAACCGCCCACCTCCATCCAGGACTCGATGGAGAAGCAGATGCGCGCCGACCGTGACAAGCGCGCCGCGATCCTCACCGCCGAAGGTACGCGCCAGGCCGCCATCCTCACCGCCGAGGGCGAGAAGCAGTCCCAGATCCTGCGTGCCGAGGGTGAGGCCAAGGCCGCGGCCCTGCGCGCCGAGGGCGAGGCGCAGGCCGTCCGTACGGTCTTCGAGGCGATCCACGCCGGAGACCCGGACCAGAAGCTCCTCTCCTACCAGTACCTCCAGATGCTCCCGAAGATCGCCGAGGGCGACGCCAACAAGCTCTGGATCGTCCCCAGCGAAATCGGCGACGCCCTGAAGGGGCTGTCCGGCGCGATGGGCAACTTCGGACCCCTGTCGGGCGGTTCGGGCGGCAACGGCAACGGCAACGGCTCCGGCTCCGTCCCGGACCAGCGTCGCGAGAAGCCGTCGATCGACTGACGCGGTACACGGCTGAGGCCCGCCTTCACCGGAAAGGCGGGCCTCAGCCGTGTACCGCCGCGACGGCCTACGCGGCCGACGCGCTCGGCGCCAGCCAGTCGGCGAGCGCCCCCAAGTCCTCCTGGCCCAGGGCCAACAGCATCGCGTCGGCCGGTGTCGGCTCGAACGGCTGCCGGAGCAGCGTCATGCCCGCCTCCTCCGGCGTCCGGTTGGCCTTGCGGTGGTTGTCCTCCGCGCACGCGGCGACCGTGTTCAGCCACGTGTCCCGCCCGCCCTGCGCCCTCGGCACCACGTGGTCCACGGTCGTCGCCCGCCGACCGCAGTACGCGCACCGGTGCCGGTCCCGCACCAGTACGCCCCGCCTCGACCACGGGGCTTGTCTTCGGAACGGCACCCGTACGTACCTGCACAGCCGGATCACCCGGGGCGCGGGTATGTCCACATCGGCGCCCCGCATACGCAGTTCGGGGTGGGCCTGCTCGACGACGGCCTTGGCCGTCAGAACCAGCACGACGGCCCGGTTCAACGTCACCGTCGACAGCGGCTCGAAGCTCGCGTTCAGCACCAGCGTGTCACGCATCCAGCCCACCTCCCATGTGCACCGGCCCACCCCCCGGCGGGCTTGGATCAACTCTGGACGGGCGCGCCGAGATGGACAACGCAATAAAAACTGCCCGCCTCTGATCAATTCCAAGACCAGAGGCGGGCAAACGTTCCATGAACGCTGAGCTCGATCAGCCCTTCCCGGGGATCTCGTACTCACCGATGAGCTGAGCCCGTGCGACCGTGTGGAAACGCAGGTTGAAACCGACGGCGGCCGGTGAGGCGTCGGAATCCGGGCCGAGCTTCTCCTGGTCCACCGCGTACACCGTGAAGACGTACCGGTGCGGTCCGTCGCCGGGCGGCGGCGCGGCACCACCGAAGTCCTTCGTCCCGTAGTCGTTCCGCGCGTGCACGGCACCCTCGGGCAACCCCTCGAACTTGCCGCCGCCCGCCCCGGCCGGCAGCTCGGTGACGGAGGCCGGGATGTCGAACAGCACCCAGTGCCAGAACCCGCTGCCCGTAGGGGCGTCCGGGTCGTAGCAGGTCACGGCGAAGCTCTTGGTCTCCGGCGGGAAGCCCTCCCACCGCAGCTGCGGCGAGGTGTTGCCGGCCGCGTGTACCTGAGCGTCCTTGAGGGTCTCCCCCTCCCGGACGTCCTCGCTCGTGACCGTGAACGACGGCACGGGCGGGTGGAAGTCGTGGGGGAGCGGCCGCCTCTTGAGCTCGGTCACCTCGGTACCTCCTGAACGGTTCTGAAGTCAGTGCCTTTCGAGCCTAGGCCCCTAGAACCAGTTGCGCTTACTGCCCACCTCGGAGAGCCACTGGTTGAGGTAGGCCGCCCAGTCGGTCCCGTGGTAGTCGTGCAGCCCCACCTGGAACGACCGGAAGGTGTCGCTGCCCTCGCTGAACAGCCCGGGCTTCTTGTCCATCTCCAGCACCACGTCCATGGCGTGCTCGTCGGCCACGAAGCTCAGCTCGACCTGGTTCAGGCCCCGGTACTGCGACGGCGGGTAGAACTCGATCTCCTGGTAGAACGGCAGCCGCTGGCGCGTGCCCCGGATGTGACCGCGCTCCATGTCGGCGCTCTTGAAGCGGAAGCCCAGCTGGATGAAGCCGTCCAGGATCGCCTTCTGCGCCGGCAGCGGGTGCACGTTGATCGGGTCGAGGTCACTCGAGTCCACGGCCCGCGCGATCTCCAGCTCGGTCTTCACCCCGATGTGCATCCCGCGCAGCGCCTGCCCGTCGATCATCGTGACCGGCGTCTCCCACGGGATCTCCAGCCCGAACGGCACCGCGTGCACGGCCCCGGCCTGCAGCTCGAAGGCCCCGCCGAGCCTGAGCTTGGTGAACTCGATGTTCTGCTTGTACTCCTCGTCGCCGCTCTCCACCTCGACCCGCGCCTGCAGGCCGACGGCCAGGCCCTCGATGTTCTGGTTGACGGAACCGCCCTGGATCCGCACCTCACCCTGGACGACGCCACCGGGCACCACGTTGACCTCGGACAGCACCGTCTCGACCGAAGCCCCGCCGGCCCCCAGGCTCGCGAGCAGCTTCTTGAACGCCATTGACTCTCCCTTTACGAACGGATCCCTGATCCCTAGAAACGCGATCCATGTACGGCCGGTTCCGCGCTCACACCCCGACAGGCGGACGGATCCTTGACCAGTCCTTGGAATCCACCCGTCTGGACTACGCTCGTACGCCATGATCGCGCCCTCGGACCGTACGCCCCTCCCCAGGAAGTTCTTCGACCGGCCCGTCCTCGAGGTCGCGCCCGACCTGCTGGGGCGCATCCTCGTCCGCACGACCCCGAAGGGACCGATCGCGGTGCGCCTGACGGAGGTCGAGGCGTACGACGGCATGAACGACCCTGGCTCCCACGCCTACCGCGGCCGCACGCCCCGCAACGAAGTGATGTTCGGACCGCCCGGACACGTATACGTCTACTTCACCTACGGCATGTGGTTCTGCATGAACCTGGTGTGCGGCCCCGAGGGCATCGCGAGCGCGGTCCTGCTGCGCGCCGGCGAGATCGTCGAGGGGGAGGAGCTCGCCCGCGAACGCCGACTCTCGGCCCGGAACGACAACGAACTGGCCAAAGGACCAGCCCGTCTCGCCACGGCCCTGGGCGTGGACCGGGCCCTCGACGGAACGGACGCCTGCGCCGTCGGCGAGACACCCCTGCGCATCCTGACCGGGACCGCTGCCCCCTCCGACCAGGTACGGAACGGCCCACGCACCGGAGTCGCGGGCGAGGGGGGCAACGGGGACGTCCATCCCTGGCGCTTCTGGATCGCCGGTGACCCGACGGTGAGCCCCTACCGGGCCCATGTGCCACGGCGCCGCCGAAGTTGACTCCGGTGGACGAGGTGCGTAATGTGGCCCGAGCCGCTGAACCGGGTACGGCAATCGCCAGCAGCCGGAGCGGCCAACCCACTACCTACGACTCCCTCTCTGCAGGGACGTTTTCGGCGTGCCCGCACGCCCGAATTCGAAGCTGCGGAACTCGATTATGAGTTCGCCAGGGAATCGGCTAACGTAGTGAATGTCGAAAGGCCGACAAGCGAAAGCGAGAAGGCCTGCGGCGAACCCGGCCGACCGGGAATCGGAACCGAAAGGATCTGATAGAGTCGGAAACGCAAGACCGAAGGGAAGCGCCCGGAGGAAAGCCGCGAGACAGTGTCTCGGGTGAGTACAAAGGAAGCGGCCGTTCCTTGAGAACTCAACAGCGTGCCAAAAATCAACGCCAGATATGTTGATACCCCGTCTCCGGTCATCACGATCGGGACGAGGTTCCTTTGA
>NZ_JBSFIK010000022.1:0-145245 GCF_053597535.1 Streptomyces sp. NPDC001348
CCTGATGATCACCGGTCTCGTGCCTGTGCTGTTGCCGCGTCAACTCCCGCTCAACGCGGACGATCCACCCAATCCCGGAACTTGAAACCGCCCTGGGGCGGGTGCGGCAGGAATTTGCGACTCTGGAGGGCCTGGCGGGGTCCGAGGCACTGAGCAGGCGAGGGTCACGGTTGGTTGCCGTCCCGGCGGGGAAGCTTGTCGCCGATCGCCTCGACCAGGGTCTCGACCTCCTGGGGGAACTTGCGGGCCCAGGTCGTCAGGAACGCGCTCTTTACGATGTGGCCGGAGGTGAAGTCCAAGTCGCCGCCAATCTGTTCCCAGATCATGTGTCTGTCCCAGTTGGTCAGCGAGCGCTCCTTCACGACCTTCTTCACGCGCTCCTGGTCGTGCAGGTCGAGGTGGAGGGCCACCGCGAGCCGACCTGCTTCTTCATCGAGGCAGTCCAGAATCCGCCCCAGTACATGTGCTTCGGGCGAGCCGGAGCCAGGAAGCGTGAAGATCCCCTTCTCCGGGTCCGCACGTTCAGCTTGGTCACCGTCGAGGATGCAGATCGATGGAAAGGTGACGGTCGGGTCGACGTTGTGATGAGCGTTGACCTTGATGGCGGGGTCGTGGCCTCCCATTCCATGGACCTTGACCTCGTCCAGCTCGATACCTCCGTGGCTGCGCAGAGCGGTGGTGACCATGAGCTCAGCGAAGTCATCCTCAACGAAGATCGCGAGTTTGGCCTGGATCTGTCCGGTGATGGTCCGCAGGGCTCTGACGTCGAGCTTTCCCTGGATTACGGCGCCGTCCAGAGCGGCCCAGATGGCCTTGGAAGGCAGTGGGGCCAGCGCGTCGTTGGAGTGCGTGGTGAAAATGACCTGGCAGGACTTGCGGTGTGCGACACCGATCAGGTATTCGACCATGCGCTGAGTGGCCACCGGGTGTAGGCCGTTTTCGATCTCCTCGATCAGAATCATGGCCCCAGGGGAAGCGGCTTCGACCTCGGCGACGATGCGGATAACGCTCGCCTCGCCGGCGCCGAAGTGGAACTCGGAGTATCCGTCGCCCCGAGGGGTGAGCCCGGAGAAGAGTGAGACCTTGCCAGCCTTGTCCACGTAGAGCTGCTGGAACCCTTCTATGGGCTTGGCCAGGATCTTTGCAGCATGCTGAGTGACTTCAGGGTCAAGCGTGACCTCGCGCACCGCGGCGAAGGACCCACCGATGGCGGCCTTGAGCTTGGACCGCTCCGTGGCGGGCAGGGTCCGCTCGACTCCGAACACCAGCACCTCGCGATCGAGCGCGGTGCGATTCCATTTGAGCTGCTTGAAGCTCGCTGTGCGTGAAACCGACAAGCGCGGTGTGTGTTCTTTGTCGATCAGTTCATACTCAATCGACCAGTTCTGCATGCTGGCGTCATATTTGCCACTCTTGGCGAAGAATCGTCCCGGCGAGACACTCTTGTAGGCGAGCGCCGCTGCCCCCAGAACAGTGGTCTTGCCCCCACCATTTGGCCCGACGAGCGCAGTGACCGGGAAGTCGAAGGTGACTTCACGGTCGGTGAAGCCTCGGAGCTTCCGCAAGGTCAGCCGCTTGAGGTACTTGCCGTAGTTCTCCTTGGAGACCTTGGTCTCCAAGTCGGTGATCACGCTCGGCCGGACTTCGCTCCTGTAGTCAGCCACCACTGCCCCGTCTGTTTCTCGACTGCTTATGGGGTCATGGTCTCAGATGTGACGGTCCGAAAGGCGGCTCGTCACTCTGGTGCGGCCGGATGGAGGTCGGGATGGGGCGTGTTGTGCCTCTTTGTTGAGGCGTGCCGGTCTTTCGGCGTTGCCGGATCTCGCGCTGCGTCTCAGCCTTGTCGAACTGCTCTTCCTGCCATGCGAGGTGGCGGCGGCGCCTGGAGACGTGGAGGTTGAGTGTCGCGTAGGAGACGGACGTGTCGTGCTCATCCATCAACGCGGCCCAGATGTCCCGGGTGCCCAACCCCGCGTCCAGCATAGAGTTGATCAACAGCGTGGCCGCACGAGTCACGGGGGCTTGCTGGGGTGGGAGGTCGCGGGACAGCGGCCGGTTGTGAGCGAGGGCGTCTCGGACCAGTCGCCTCGGGACGCGGTAGCGGTCGGCGAGTTGCCGAAGGGTCAAGCCTTCGTCTCGGGCAGCGTCGTGCAGTTGGAGGTAGAGGTCCGGTCGCCTGCTCGCAAGATGCGCTTTCCCTGGCCCTGGTCGGTAGCGGCGGCGCGGCGTACTCACGTCGGAGAGCACACGCTCCAAGCCTGCGACGGTGCGTCCGGAGACGTCTGCGAGGCGCTCGACGCGAGGTTTGCCGAACCATTGAGGCGGGCCGCAGAGGAATCCGTGCAGGTAGCTGGGCTTGAGGTGGTTGGCATGGGCGAGACGCCGGATGAACGAGTCAGTTCCCTCGCCGAGCCGCGGCGAGACCTGGACGGGGAGCCGTGCAAGGTGCCCGTAGGGGGTGCCGGTCACCGCCTGCCCGCCTTCGCCGGCGGAGTGGGCGTCTCCGCAGCATGGTCCAGCGGAATCGCGCGGAGCACGCCTTCGGTGATGCGTTCGGTTCCGCTGAGGATGGCGTCGATCGCTGCTCCGCGGATGGCGTGCGACAGAGCCCCGATCATGCCGACTGTGCGGTTGTAGAGGTAGCGGTCCAGTTTGACCAGGCTGCCCGGCGGGTGGTCGTGTAGGAGCAGGGTCTGTTCCATGGTCGCGACCAGTCCCTTCCACTCGTCGCCGTAAGGGAACGGACGGGTCGGGACGAGGGTGAACCGGCCCGCGATCTGCGCGCCGCGGACCCCGGCCAGCAACTCGCTGTTTTCGATGTCGATGCCCGCGTAGACGAACGTGGCAGGGATGCGCTCGGAGAAGTACTTCAGCGTGTCCGACACCTCGGCGCCGGACCGGGTGGTCTGCGAAATGTTGTGGATCTCGTCGACGAGGACCAAGCCGACACGGGTGTCGGTGCAGACGCCCACCACAGCCTCGATGATGTCAGTCATGTTCGACCGAGCCCGGACCGGCAGACCGAGGAAGCGGGCAAATTCCGCGGCGACCATGCGGGGAGTCGCAGCGGGCGGGACGGTGATGTAAAGCACCGGGATGCGGTCGGGGACATTCGGGTGGCGAGCCCGGTCGAGGAGTTCATGGGAGCGTCCGAGCTGGGTAATGGCGCTGGTCTTGCCGGTGCCGGGCAGGCCGGAGACGATCAGCCCGCGACGGGCGCTGATCGTGTGCCGGTTGAGCAGGACCAATCGCCGCCCGCAGATCACCGTCTTCTCGACGAACGAGGTGGAGACGACGAGCAAGCGGGCGTGGTGGTCGAGACGGTTGTCGTCGTAGCGGACTCGTTCGTCCGGGGACAGCCGCCGCAGTTCGCCGGGGGCGAGCAGGCCTGGCGGTTTGGGCGGGCCGTCGATGAACCGGCGCCACCCCTCCAGAGTGGTGAGCTGGCGATTGGCGTCGGCGTCGGCCTCCTGCAGGACGGTCGGCGGGGATGTAGTCACGGACGCCTCCAAGGGTTGGCAAGCGGGTCGAACAGGCCCAGTGGGATGACCTCGGCGAGTTCGGTGTCCGCCTCCTCGTTCGAGGCGGTCATCGTGTCCGGCGGTGGGGTGTGGACTGGCCGGTCGGTGGCGGTTGCCCGCGTGCGGGCGGCGACGCGACGGTCCCTTCGGGAACGCTTGGTCGGCTGGCCCTTGTCCGTGGCCGGACCTTCGTGGGCGCGTTTGAGCAGGGCTGCGGCGGCGTCCGCGATCTGTTCCTCGGTGCCGCCCGGAACCTGTTCGCGGGCGTGGTCCCAGGCCATCTCGCCGAAGGGGACGCCGACGCGGTGCAGGTGTTTCCAGAACACGGTGATCCACCGGTTGCGCCGTCGGTCGCGTACCCAGATCCGGGAGATGTCGTAGGGGTCGTAGTGGATCTCCCAGAGGCCCTTCTTCACCGTCACCCCGGAGTGCTGGCGGCGCAGCGGGTTCAACTCGCGGTCGTCGTAGGTGCGGTGCTTGATGCGGATGCCGTAGGAGTTGATTGCCTGCCAGCGTTCTGGCAGTAGTTCGACGTAGTCCTCGCCGTTCAGCGGGACGGGAACATAGCCGCAGGACTCCAGCAGGATCGCGTACTTCTCGTTCGGTGAGAATGCCCGCCGGGGTGCATCCGGGTCGCGTAGCGCGTCATGGGGCCTGGTCTGCCAGCAGGCGATGATCCACTCGTCGAGAAGGTTCTGGAGTTCGGGGAGGGACCACAGCGGTCCGTCCTCCAACTTGCGGCCGCGGCGGTCCGTGGTCGAGCCGGTGTAACCGGCGGCGAACTGGGCGAACAGCGTGGCCGCGGAACCCAGGGTCTTCTCGATCGTGCCCTTCTCAAACGGCGATGCCTTGTGCGTCGGCTGCAGGTTGATGCCGAGGTAGCGGCAGGAGGCCCGGAAGTTGTGCGAGATGAACACCTTGCCGTGGTCGCAGACGATCGTCTCCGGCACGATCACCGGCCGGGCCGCCGCGTGCTCCAGACGCTCGTCGATGCTCAGCAACCGCCGGTGCGGCAACACCGATCGGGACATCCGCAATGCCTGAGACCAGCCCGGACGCATCGTCTCTGGGGTAACACTGCGGGCCAGCAGGGCGGAAGCGTCCGCGGCCTTCGTGGTGGGCCGCAGCACCGCCGCAGTGATCGACCTGGTGGCGATGTCGACCATGGCCGTCAGCTCGACCTTCTCGGCGACCCCGTCGTCCAGCCGCACCAGCACGTCCAGCGGCGTGGAGTCGATCTGCATCAGCTCACCCGGAGCACTGGCCGGCACTTCACCGAACGGTCCGGAGGGCCTGGCGTGGATCGAGCGGCGGGTGCGGGCCGAGCCGGTGGCGTGGGTGCCGGAGGCCAGTTTCTCGAACAGCCGGTAGAACGTGGCCCGCGACGGCAGCTCAGCGCCGGCGGTCTCCTCGTCAGCGGCGAGAATCTGCTGGGTCCGCCAGATGATGAACCCGATGGTCCTCGACGACGCTTCGGCAGTCTCGGCGATCGCCTGCCGCATGGCCTCCACCACCGCCGCATCGACCTGCCCGAAGGCCGGCATCTGTTTGGCCGACCGGCCGTCGGCCAGTCCAACCAGCCCGTCCCGCTGGTAGCGCTGGCGCCGCTGCTTGATCCCGCTGGCCGTTACCCGGTGCCCGGCCTCTGTCAGCTCGGCGGCCTTGGCCCGCTCGCGCTGAGCCAGCGAATGCTGTTTCGGGTCGAATTCAGACCGCGGACCGGCCCCGTCCGGGGCATCCGGCGGCACCCCGTGCAGGACCTCCAGAATGTGCCTCTCCCACCAGCAGGCCTGTTCAGCGGCCGTCTCGGGAAACTCCGCGATCCGGGCCGTCGGCGGCACCCGCCTCTCGCTGGTCACCGGACGCCCCCATCAGCCAGGCGCACGATCATGCGCGGCCCCATCAGCTCGGTCGCCATCGCTTCCACGGTCAGGTGCTGAAGCCAGAGGAGGTGGAACAGCACGGGCAGCGTTGTCAGCCGATCGCCCGCCGAGACAGCCCCAGCCATCAGCGGCCCCGGGGTCGCAAAGACCTCCCGGATGCGGGCCGCGACCGGGCCGTTAAGACAACGAGGGTGCCGGTAACGCGACAGCCACCGGACGTTCGCCAGCAGCACTGCCTCCGGAACCCCGACTCGGTCGAAACACCACCCGGCCTGGGCGCAGGCCAGGCGCGTCACTTCGAACGCTTCGGCATCCTTCGGCTCGATCCGCTCGTCCGCACGGACATCGACGACCACCGCCGAGCCGTCCCCACGGCGTACGAAGTAGTCCGGGGCGTGCCGACGCTCCCTCTCACCGTCGTGCCAGTGCAGCCAGAACGGCTGTGACGCGATCCCCACCACTTCGGGATCGAAGTCCATCAGCAGGACCCGGTCCCGCTCCAGCCACGACTCGAAACCGACGTGCCGCCCGGTCGTGGCAGCCCAGTACCAGCCCGGAAAGTGACGCTCACCACGCGACCACCGAAAGGGCCGTACGGGCGGTGTGTCCTCGAAGCGGGCCGTCACGCAGTCCAGGAGCGGACGTCGCCGACGCTCGCGTACCGCATCCACATACGACAGCTCGACATACGGCCCTGCAAGATCCACCTCAGCCGGTACAGCCACCCAGCACCCCCAGTGCGACTAGCCGCACGACTAGGTTCGCTGAGATAGAAGGCCAAACGACTGGGTTCGCTGAGTAAACGCCTCGAATGGATGAGAGCGGACAGCGGGGCCGGGCATGACCGCCCCGCGCGCGATGTACTAGAGTTATCTCGACATCGAGATATCTGCCGAAGGTGCACCGCAGCCGCCGGCTCGGTAAGGGTTACCTAACTTAGCCTTACCTTAGCGGATCGGCCGAGATGCCGAGGCGGCAGGATCGTGGTGGTACGCGCACATCAATGAAGGAGACTGTCGTGTCGGCGAACAGCTTCGACGCCCGCAGCACGCTGCAGGTGGGCGACGAGTCGTACGAGATCTTCCGGCTGGACAAGGTGGAGGGCTCGGCCCGACTGCCGTACAGCCTCAAGGTCCTGCTGGAGAACCTGCTCCGCACGGAGGACGGCGCGAACATCACCGCCGACCACATCCGCGCCCTCGGTGGCTGGGACTCCCAGGCGCAGCCCAGCCAGGAGATCCAGTTCACGCCGGCCCGCGTGATCATGCAGGACTTCACCGGCGTGCCCTGTGTCGTGGACCTCGCCACCATGCGTGAGGCCGTCAAGGAGCTCGGCGGCGACCCGGCGAAGATCAACCCGCTGGCCCCGGCCGAGCTGGTCATCGACCACTCCGTCATCGCCGACAAGTTCGGCACGAACGACGCCTTCAAGCAGAACGTCGACCTGGAGTACGGCCGCAACAAGGAGCGCTACCAGTTCCTGCGCTGGGGCCAGACCGCCTTCGACGAGTTCAAGGTCGTCCCGCCCGGCACCGGCATCGTCCACCAGGTGAACATCGAGCACCTGGCGCGCACGGTCATGGTCCGGGGTGGCCAGGCCTACCCCGACACCCTCGTCGGCACCGACTCGCACACCACCATGGTCAACGGTCTCGGCGTGCTCGGCTGGGGCGTCGGCGGCATCGAGGCCGAGGCCGCGATGCTCGGCCAGCCGGTCTCCATGCTCATCCCGCGGGTCGTCGGCTTCAAGCTCACCGGCGAGCTGCCCACCGGCACCACCGCCACCGACCTGGTGCTGACCATCACCGAGATGCTCCGCAAGCACGGCGTCGTCGGCAAGTTCGTCGAGTTCTACGGTGAGGGCGTCGCCGCCACCTCGCTCGCCAACCGCGCCACCATCGGCAACATGTCGCCGGAGTTCGGCTCCACCGCCGCGATCTTCCCGATCGACGACGAGACCATCAAGTACCTGAAGCTGACCGGCCGCTCCGAGCAGCAGCTCGCGCTCGTCGAGGCCTACGCCAAGGAGCAGGGCCTCTGGCTGGACCCGAAGGCCGAGCCCGACTTCTCCGAGAAGCTGGAGCTGGACCTGTCGACGGTCGTCCCCTCGATCGCCGGCCCGAAGCGCCCGCAGGACCGCATCGTCCTCGCCGAGGCCGCCCAGCAGTTCGCCAAGGACGTCCTCAACTACGTCGAGGCTCCCGTCGCCCAGCAGGCCACCGCGGCCTCCCCGGTCGACGAGGCGAGCAACGAGTCCTTCCCGGCCTCCGACGCCCCGGCCTACGGCCACCA
Source organism: Streptomyces sp. NPDC001348 (assembly GCF_053597535.1). Classification (NCBI taxonomy): domain Bacteria; kingdom Bacillati; phylum Actinomycetota; class Actinomycetes; order Kitasatosporales; family Streptomycetaceae; genus Streptomyces; species Streptomyces sp. NPDC001348. Next base: position 7,697 of record NZ_JBSFIK010000022.1, read on the forward strand.
GGAGAACGGCGCCGGCGCGCCGCAGCACGCCGCCGGCACCGGTGCGGCCGTCCCGTCGAACCCGGTCACCGTGACCGCCCCCGACGGCACGAAGTACGAGCTGGACCACGGCGCGGTGACGGTCGCCGCCATCACCTCCTGCACCAACACCTCCAACCCGTACGTCATGGTCGCCGCCGCCCTGGTGGCCAAGAAGGCGGTCGAGAAGGGCCTGACCCGCAAGCCGTGGGTCAAGACCACCCTCGCCCCGGGCTCCAAGGTCGTCACCGACTACTTCGACAAGGCGGGCCTCACCCCGTACCTCGACAAGGTCGGCTTCAACCTGGTCGGCTACGGCTGCACCACCTGCATCGGCAACTCCGGCCCGCTGCCGGAGGAGGTCTCCAAGGCCGTCAACGACAACGACCTCGCGGTCACCTCGGTCCTCTCCGGCAACCGCAACTTCGAGGGCCGTATCAACCCCGACGTCAAGATGAACTACCTGGCCTCCCCGCCGCTGGTCGTCGCGTACGCCATCGCGGGCTCCATGAAGGTGGACATCACGCGGGACGCCCTCGGCACCGACCAGGACGGCAACCAGGTCTTCCTGAAGGACATCTGGCCCTCCGAGGCCGAGGTCAACGACGTCGTGGCGAACGCCATCGGCGAGGACATGTTCAACAAGTCCTACCAGGACGTCTTCGCGGGCGACGCCCAGTGGCAGGCGCTGCCGATCCCGACCGGCAACACCTTCGAGTGGGACGCCGAGTCGACCTACGTCCGCAAGCCCCCGTACTTCGAGGGCATGGAGATGGAGCCGGCTCCGGTCTCCGACATCTCCGGGGCCCGCGTCCTCGCCAAGCTGGGCGACTCGGTGACGACCGACCACATCTCGCCCGCCGGTGCCATCAAGGCCGACACCCCGGCCGGCAAGTACCTCACCGAGCACGGTGTCGAGCGCCGCGACTTCAACAGCTACGGCTCCCGCCGCGGCAACCACGAGGTCATGATCCGCGGTACGTTCGCCAACATCCGCCTGCGCAACCAGATCGCGCCGGGCACCGAGGGCGGCTACACCCGCGACTTCACCCAGGCCGACGGTCCGGTGTCGTTCATCTACGACGCCTCGCGCAACTACATCGAGCAGGGCATCCCGCTGGTCGTCCTGGCCGGCAAGGAGTACGGGTCCGGCTCGTCCCGCGACTGGGCGGCCAAGGGCACCGCGCTGCTCGGCGTCAAGGCCGTCATCGCCGAGTCGTACGAGCGCATCCACCGCTCGAACCTCATCGGCATGGGCGTCCTGCCGTTGCAGTTCCCGGAGGGCCAGAACGCCGAGTCCCTCGGCCTGACCGGCGAGGAGACCTTCTCCTTCGCGGGTGTCGAGGAGCTCAACAACGGCACCACCCCGCGCACGGTCAAGGTCACCACCGACACGGGCGTCGAGTTCGACGCGGTCGTCCGCATCGACACCCCCGGTGAGGCCGACTACTACCGCAACGGCGGCATCATGCAGTACGTGCTGCGCAGCCTGATCCGCAAGTAACACGCGAGCAAGCGGTACGGCAGGGCAGTCGAGGGCCGCACCCCCGGTGACGGGGGTGCGGCCCTCCGCCGTTTCCGGGTGCGCGGCCGACGCGCACGGGGAGCCGGGCCGTGACCCCTGCGGCAGCCAGGCCCGGGGCGAATCAGGACGCGGAGGGGGGAAGACCGATCGAACGGCTTTCCTCCACGACCTGGTAGCCGGCGCTCGTGTACAGGTTCATCGCCACGTCGTTGCCGCCCCACACGGTGAACATCAGCACCGAGTCGCCCGCTGCGAGCGTGGCCTGTTCGCCGACCGCCATCGCGGCCCGCCCGTACCCCCTGCCGCGGTGCGCTTCCTCGATCTGCAGTGAGTAACCGTAGGTGATCCCTGGGAGATGCCCGTGCTTCAACCAGCCGGTACCGATCCGCTCGCCCGCCGCCTCGAGCACCAGGAACGTGTTGTCCGGTGTCGACAGTCCCTCGGGTATCAACTTGGCGAAGTCGCGGTCGGACTTGCGTGCGGCGTCCTCGGGGCTCAGGGCTCCCGCCCGGACGATGTCGCCGACGTAGGCGGCCTTTTCGGAGGCGAGCCATCCGAGGTACTCGTCCTGGGCCATCGGCCGTGCGGTGACGCCGTCGACGGCTTCGGGCACGGAACCGAGGCGTCGCGTCCTGAGCTGGCCGCGGACGCCGTAACCGTCGAACAGCCGGCCGGCCGACTCGGTGAGCCGTACCTCCAGTCGGCGAGCGCCGCGATCCGCGCACCATCCCTCGGCCCAGTCCCGGGCGGCCTGCTCGTGCTCCCGGCCTGCGTGGCGAGCGTCGACGTGGAGGTCGCCGATGCGGCCCGTGAGCGTGCCCTTGTCATCGGTCACGCCCACGGCGACGTGTCCCGCTCGGGCCCCGTCGTCCGTGATCTCGGCGACGGTCCAGCCGCCGATGTCGGCGCGTGCTTCCTCGGCCATGCGCTCCGCCGCGGCCGCACCGAGCCCAGCCGCCGTGTACGCGGCGAGCAACCGCCGCTCGAAGTCCTGCCGCCATTCCGTGCTGTCACCGAGGACGTGGATTTCTGTCACCGGATCACACTAGCCACGCTGTCATGGACCTGGCTTGTGTTTTTCGCCCGGCGCCCCGCTGTCGGACTACCGGCGGCCAGGGAAGACGCGGGGCGCCGGCCCGAGGGCGGGACGGGGGATTCCGCAGAGGTGCGGTTGCCGGTGCGGGACTAGCCTGGGAAGTACTCGGGCGGCCCGCACACGCCAAGGTCCGCGCAAGGCCGGCGCCCGCATCAGTCTCCTCGTTCTGCCGACCGGGCGCAGCGCCGCGTCGCCGACGGGCGCCCGCATCAGGCAGGAGAACGAAGATGGCTTGGAATGTGAACGGTACATATGTGGAGAGCTGCAACTGCGACACCGTGTGCCCCTGCACCACCTCGGGCCTTACCGCACCCGCCGACAACGAGCGCTGCCAGGTGACCCTCGCGTTCCACGTCGCACGAGGCGAGGTCGACGGCCTGGACGTCTCGGACCACAGCGTCGTCGTCTTCGCCGACACCCCGCAGGTGATGGCCGACGGCGGCTGGCAGGTGGCCCTGTACGTCGACGCCTCGGCCGACGACAGCCAGGCGGACGCGCTGGGCAAGGTGTTCTCCGGGCAGGTGGGCGGACCGATGGCGGCACTCGCGCCCCTCATCGGCGAGGTCCTCGGTGTCGAACGCGTCCCCATCGACTTCGGTGACGACGGACACCGTCACACCGTGCGAGTGGCGGACGCCATCGACATCGAGATCGAGGACCAGGTGGCCCCGCAGTACGGCGAGGACGGCCCGGTCATGGGACTGACCGGTATGTTCCACCCGGCGAACAGCACACTGACCGTCGCCCGGTCGACGCGGGCCCTCGGCAAGGACGTACACGGCCGCTCATGGGACTTCACCGGCCGCAACGCGCACTCGGCGACCTTCTCGTGGTCGGCGTGACCAGAACGACGATCACCGTTCGCCACCGGACGCGTTACACCGGGCTGCTGCTGCTCACGGCGGCTGCCGCCTGGGCCTGGGTGGTGCTGCGCCGGGGCGACATGGGATCCGGGACCATGACGGGGGACCTGTTCGCCTTCATGGTCACCTGGACGATCATGATGACCGCGATGATGCTGCCCGCCACGGCACCGGTCGCCTCCCTGTACGCACGGACGGGCCCCGTGCACGAGGCCCCGCGCATGATCGCGTTCACCGCCGGCTACGTGCTGGTCTGGGCAGCCGCCGGACTGCCGGCGTACGCCCTGGCCGTCGGCGCCGATCAGGTCACGACCGCACACCCCACGGCAGGGACGGCGGCGGCCGCCGCCGTCTTCGCCGTCAACGGTCTCTACCAGCTCACCCCGTTCAAGGACTTCTGCCTGACCAAGTGCCGCTCACCGATCGGCCTGCTGCTCCGCTACGCGTCGTACCACGGCCCGTCGCGCCACCTGCGCGCCGGAGCACACCACGGCGCGTTCTGCCTCGGATGCTGCTGGTCCCTGATGCTGCTGCTCACCGCGTTCGGTGTGATGAACCTCTGGGCCATGGCGGCCCTGGCCACCGTCGTCGCCGCGGAGAAACGCCTGCCGCGCGGTCCGCTTCTCGCCCGCGTCGTCGGCGTGACCTCGCTGGCCCTCGCGATCGCCGTCTTCTGGGCGCCCTTCCTGGCCCCCAACCTCACGGGTGGCGGCATGACCGGGATGCGGGGCCTCTCTCATCCGTGACGGGCCGAGGGCACCCAGGGGCTCCGACCTCACGGCTGTGCTTGCCTCGGCAGGGTCAGGATTTCGGCTCCGTCGTCGGTGATGGCGATCGTGTGCTCGCTGTGTGCCGTCCGGCAGCCTGTCGCGCTCCGGAGCGTCCACCCGTCGGCATCGGTGACGAGGGTGGCGGTGTCCGCCATGACCCACGGTTCCAGTGCCAGCAGCAGCCCGGGGCGCAGTTCGTATCCCCGGCCGGGCCGTCCGGTGTTCGCGACGTGCGGGTCCTGGTGCATCGTCGATCCGATGCCGTGACCTCCGAAATCGGTGTTGATCGGGTACCCCGCCTCGCTGAGGACCGTGCCGATGGCGTGGGAGATGTCGCCGATGCGGGCCCCGGGACCGGCGACGGCGATCCCCGCGGCCAGCGCACGCTCGGTCGCACTGATCATCGCGACGCTCTCCGGGGGCTTCGCGTCGCCCACGACGAAGCTGATGGCGGCGTCCGCGGCGACTCCGCCCTTGGAGACGGCGAGGTCGAGCGTCAGCAGATCACCGTCGGCCAGCGTGTAGTCGTACGGCCGCCCGTGGAGCACGGCGTCGTTGACGGCCGTGCAGATGTAGTGGCCGAACGGGCCGCGTCCGAAGGACGGCGCGTAGTCGACGTAACAGGACTGCGCTCCCGCCTCGACGATCATGGCCTTGGTCCACCGGTCGATGTCCAGCAGATTCGTGCCGACCGTGCTACGCCCCTTCAGCGTCTGCAGGATGTCGGCGACCAGGGCGCCTGTGTCCTTCGCCCGGGCCACCCGGGTGGGGTTCAGGATCTCGATCATGCGGCGACTTTCTCACGTGGTCAATAATTATACCGGCAAACTATACCGGTAAAGGTGGGGGAGTCGTGGTCGGGTTCCCGCCCGGCGCAGAGCAGGCCGACTCTGGTCACGACACGGTGAGGGGTGGTTGTCTGGCTGCGGCGATCTCACCGAACGCCCTGACTCGACCCGACCGGCCCGGCCGGCAGGAGGACTCCGCTGCCATGAGCAACAGCCCCTACACGTACGAATACAAGGTCGTCACCTTCCGGGAGTCGCTGATCGGCGACGCGCTGGACAGCGACAAACTGGAGAAGGTCCTGAACAAGCATGCCGAGGACGGCTGGGGTCTCAAGGCCATCACCTCCGCCGACGTCAAGGGCCGCATAGGCCCCGGAGCCGTCGAGGGGCTGCTGCTGACCTTCGAGCGTCCGCGCGGATGACGGGACCGCTGTGCCCCCCGGCCGAGGCCATGCCCGAGCGGACCTCGGCCGGGGGCCCGGGCGCCTGACGGGCCGCGAGTTTCGGATGGTCGACATCGGGGAGCCAGTCCTGCCCGGGTGCGTACTCCAGCCAGCGCCGGGCGCGGCCGGCCTCGGTGAAGCCGCGCAGCAAGGTGTCGAGCAGAGGATGGCGGGACGACTCCCGCCAGGCCAGCGACCACGCGTACAGCGGTGTCGGCTCGACGAGCGGGATACAGCGCAGGCCTGTCCGGTCCGGCAGCGGCACGTCGGCGGGGAAGACGGTGAAGCCTTCCGGGTCGGCGCTCAGGTGCTGGACGAGACGGTCCAGGCCCAGATTGGGGCCGTCGTGCCGCCGCGTGATCCCGAACTCGTCGGCGAAGCGGCGCAGGAAGTCCAGGCGGTCCAGTTCGGCCGGGCACCACAGGACGCTGTCGCGCAGGTCGGCCGGGCGCAGTGCGTCGGCGTCGGCCAACGGGTGGGACGGGCCGACCACCACGTCGACGGGTTCCAGCCGCACCAGCCGCTGGGTGAGTCCCGCGTCCCGGCCGTCGGGCAGCGGGTGCACCCGGCCGAATCCCAGGTCCGTGTCGCCGCTGAGCAGGGCCTGCGCCACTGACGGCCAGTCACGTCCCGGGCCCGGCTCCCATCGCACCGCGCCGAGCTCCCGTACCGCCTCGGCGACCGTGCGCATCGGCGCGTACAGATGGCCCCACGTGTCGATCCGTACGACCGGTCCGGCGCCCGTCACCGCAGCGATCGCCCGCTCACCGGCTGCGAGCGCCTCGCGCGCGGCCGGCAGGAACCGCACTCCCGCCTCGCTCAGCCGGACACCGCCCTGGCGCTCGAACAGCCTCGTGCCCAGCGACTCCTCCAGCCGTGCGATGCGCTTGGACAGCGCCTGCTGACTGGTCCTCAGTTCTTCGGCGGCCCGCCCGAAGTGAAGTGTCCCGGCGGTCGCGACGAAGGCGCGGACCAGGGCGAGGTCGAGGTCCATGCCGCTGACCTTATGCGACAACCCCGCGTTGTGGGCATGGCGGCCTGGTTGTTGGCCGGGCCGCCACTCCACCCGGTCGGATGGTCCCGACGGCAGGCCACCGAAGGGATGAGCACGATGAAAGCTTTCGTACCGACCGGAGATCCCGCCGAGCCGGTCGTCCTCGCCGATGTCGCCGAGCCGACGCCCCGCCCCGACGAGGCGCTGGTGAAGGTCGAGGCGTTCTCGGTCAACCGGGGGGAGACGTTCAAGCTGGAGAAGCCCGTCCCCGGCGAGCGTCCCGGCAAGGACATCGCGGGCCTGGTCGTGCAGCCGGCCGCCGACGGCAGCGGACCGTCCGGAATCACTCGGGTCGTCGGCCACCCCATGTCGGGCGGCTGGGCGGAGTGCGTGGCGGTGCCGACCGACGCGCTGGCCGAACTGCCGGACAGTGTCTCCGTGCTCGAGGGCGCCGCGCTGCCGCTGGCCGGGCTCACCGCGCTGCGGCTGCTGCGTGCCGCCGGACCGGTGCCGGGCCGGCGGGTCCTGCTGACCGGTGCCTCCGGGGGTGTGGGCCACTTCGTCACCGAGCTCGCGGCCGCCGCCGGGGCCCAGGTCACCGCCGTCACCCGGGACGCGGAACGCGGCGCCCGACTTGCCGCACTCGGTGCCGCCGAGATCGTCCACGACGTGGGCGACGCCCGAGGTCCGTACGACATCGTGCTGGAGTCGACCGGAGGCCGGGCCCTCCCCCTCGCGCTCGCACGGCTCGCCAGGCGGGGCACGCTCATCTGGTTCGGGCAGGCCAGCCGCACACCGGTGACGCTCGACTTCTTCGACTTCTTCACCGGGCCCGAGTCGGCCGTCATCCGCCACTTCCACTACCTCGACGCCGACAGCCGCCTCGACGACGATCTGGTGGCGCTCGTCCGGCTGACCGCCGAAGGCCGACTGCACCCCGAGATCGGCCGCGTCACGGACTGGGCCGACACGGCGACGACCCTGACCGACCTGCGCGACCGTCGCGTCCGCGGCAAGGCCGTCCTCACCCTTTCCTGAACCGTCCCCGTCCTCAACCACCCCTGGACCGAAGGAGCAAGACCGTGACCATCAACCACGACCCCAGGGCCGTCGTCGTCCGCTACGTCGAGGCCGTACGTGACGGCGACGCCGACGTCATCCACGACAGCTTCTCCGCAGACGCGACCTGGCACTACCCGGGCGACCTGCCCGTCTCCAGGGTGTGGCGAGGGCGCGACGAGATCGTCGACGAGTTCCTCGGCAACATGGGAACGGTCTTCGTCCCCGGCACCCTGGAGATCGAACTGGTCGGCACGATCGCCGAGGGCGACCGCGTGGTGGCCGAATGGACCGCCAAGGCCAGGACCGTGTACGGCGGCACCTACGACAACCGCTGCATCGGCATCTACACGGTGCGCGACGGCAAGATCGCCTCCGTCGTGGAATACGCCGACACCCGGCACGTGGCCGCGACCCTCTTCCCGGACCACGACACCCACCGGTCGACCGGCACCGAGTGAGCCACCCCCGTACGCCGTGGTGGTTCTCCGTACGTGTTCTCCTGCGACCTGATCCGCCGGACCGGCCCTGGCCGGCAGGCCCGGGGCGATCAAGAAGTCCGGATCCCGGCTTCGGTGCGTCACCCGACGGCCGATGCGGACTCCACCCCGCACCACCGTTTACATATCGCCTCCCAGCGGCTAACTTCCCAAGCAAGTGGGGTGGGAGCGCTCCCATCGTCGGACCGGAACCCGCCGCCGGGTTCGCTCCCGCCTCGCCCAGCCCCCCACGCACTCGCAGACCCTCGCACGGCCGTCAACCCAGAGGTAGATGTGTCATGCCTACGACGTCCCCACCATCCCCTCCGTCCCCACCACCCTCGAACGCCCGCGCGGAGCGTCCCCGGTTACCCCACCCCACCCGCCGGAGCGCCCTCTTCCTGGTCCTCCTGGCCCTCCTGACCACCATCCCCGCCCTCGGTCTCATCCTCGCCGCCGGCGGGCGGGCGGAGGCGCACGGGACGCCGATGAAACCGGGCAGCCGTACCTTCCTGTGCTGGCAGGACGCACTCACCAGTACCGGTGAGATCAAGCCCGTCAACCCCGCCTGCAAGGCGGCCCAGCAGGTCAGCGGCACCACGCCCTTCTACAACTGGTTCTCCGTGCTGCGCTCGGACGGCGCCGGCCGCACCCGCGGCTTCGTGCCGGACGGCCAGCTGTGCAGCGGCGGCAACCCCAACTTCACCGGCTTCAACGCCGCCCGCGCCGACTGGCCGGTCACCCACCTCACCGCGGGCGCGACCGTCGACTTCTCGTACAACGCCTGGGCTGCGCACCCCGGTTGGTTCTACGTCTACGTCACCAAGGACGGCTACGACCCGACCAAGCCGCTCACCTGGGACGAGATGGAGGACCAGCCGTTCCTCACCGTGGACCACCCGCCGCTCAACGGCAGCCCGGGCACGGTCGACGCCAACTACTCCTGGACCGGGAAGCTGCCGTCCGACAAGACGGGACGCCACATCATCTACATGGTGTGGAAGCGCTCGGACAGCACGGAGACCTTCTACTCCTGCTCCGACGTCGTCTTCGACGGCGGCCACGGCGAGGTCACGGGTATCCACGACCCGGGCAACCCGTCCGAGCCCCCGCCCGGCACCTGCACGGCCACCCGCAAGACCACCGGCAGCTGGGCGAACGGCTACCAGTCCGAGGTGACCGTCACCAACAGCGGTGACGTGCCGATGCTCGGCTGGATGGTCGACTGGTCGCTGCCGAGTGGGCAGTCGGTGGCCAGCCTGTGGAACGGCAGCGCGACGTACAGCGGACAGGACGTGATGGTCCACAACGTCGACTGGAACGGCTCGTTGAGTCCGGGGCAGAGTACGACGTTCGGATACGTCGTCCAGGGCTCCGGCGGTGACACCACGACGACCCTGCCCTGCCAGGTCGGCTGAACCACCCCTCCGGGCGGGCCCCGAAAGGGGAGGGGCCCGCCGGACACGCGCACGCTCCGGGCCCGCCGGACACGCGCACGCTCCGGGCCCGCCGGACACGCGCACGCCCCGGGCCCGCCGGACACGCGCACGCTCCGGGCCCGCCGGACACGCGCACGCCCCGGGCCCGCCGGACACGCGCACGCCCCGGGCCCGCCGGACACGGGCGGGCCCGGGGCCCACCGGTCAGGCCAGCAGTTCCACCTCCGCCAGCGTCGACTCCCGGTCGAGCACCAGCCGGTACTCCCGGTAGGTGCCCGGCGAGGCGATCGTGAAGGCCCGGGTCTGGTGGTCCCACCGGAAGGCTTCACGCGAGCGGTGGTCCAGGGTCTCCCAGTGGCTGCCGTCGGTGGAGCCCTGCAGGGTCCAGCCGGCCGGAGCGCTGGTGCGGTCCGCGGACGAGGTCAGGGTGTACTGGAGCGGCTCGACCGCGCCCCTGGCCGGCAGCGCCACCGAGGTGACCGTCGCGTCCGTCGACGAGGTGTTGTCGAACAGCGGGCCGTCGCCCTGCAGGACGTCCGCGCGGGGAGTCGGGACCTTGTCGTCCCGGGTGATGGACACCGGGGCCGCGTTCCGGCCCGAACCCCAGGTGGACGGCCGGGAGCCCATGTGGAAGTCCAGGACCGCGCCCTTGGCGAGCAGGGAGTGGGGCAGGGACGTCGAGGTCCAGGGCCGGCCGTTGACGGTCAGGCCCTGCACGTAGACGTTCCCGGCGCTGTTGCGGGGCGCCCGCACCACCAGGTCCCGGCCGTTCTCCAGGTGGACGGTCGCCTTCGTGAACAGCGGGGAGCCGATGGCGTACTCACCGCTGCCCATCACCAGCGGGTAGAAGCCGAGCGCGGAGAAGAGGTACCAGCCCGACTGCTCGCCGTTGTCCTCGTCCCCGTGGTAGCCCTGCCCGATCTCGCTGCCCGTGTAGAGGCGGGACAGTGCCTCGCGGACGGCGGCCTGCGCCTTCCAGGGCTGGCCGGCCGCGTCGTACATGTAGATCACGTGGTGTGCGACCTGGTTGGAGTGGCCGTACATGCCCATGCGTACGTCCCGGGCCTCGGTCATCTCGTGGATGACACCGCCGTAGGAGCCCACGAAGTCGGGGGAGGCCGTCTCCGGGGTGGCGAAGTACTGGTCGAGTCTGTCGGCGAGCGCGTCACGGCCGCCGTAGAGGTTGGCCAGGCCCCGGCCGTCCTGCGGAACGGTGAAGGCATAGCCCCAGCCGTTGGTCTCGGTGTAGTCGTAACCCCACACGCGCGGGTCGTACTTGGCGGAGTCGACCCGCCAGTGGCCCTGCGCGTCGCGGCCCTGGAAGAAACCGGCCTCGGGGTCGAAGAGGTCGACGTAGTCCCGGGCGCGGTTGAGGAAGTACTGCGACTCCTCCTCGTAGTGCCGCTCGCCGGTCTTCCGGTACAGGGCCTCGCCCATCCGCGCGATGCCGTAGTCGTTGACGTACCCCTCCATCGCCCACGACAGGCCCTCGGGCGTGTCGGTGCCGGTGTAGCCGAGGAAGGGCGAGGTGATCATGCCCTTGCGGCCCACGCCCGGCATCGGCGGCACGACGGTCGCGTTCTTCAGGGCCGCGTCGTACGCCGTCCTCGCGTCGAAGTGCACGCCCTTGACGTAGGCGTCGGCGAAGGCCACGTCCGAGGAGGTGCCGGTCATCAGGTCGGCGTACCCGGGGGAGGACCAGCGGGAGGTCCAGCCGCCGTCCTTGTACTGCTGGACGAAGCCGTCGACCATCCTGCCCGCCTGGGACGGTGTCAGCAGGGAGTACGCCGGCCAGGTCGTGCGGTAGGTGTCCCAGAAGCCGTTGTTGACGTAGACCGTGCCGTCCACGATCTTCGCGCCGGTGTGCGTCGGGGTGTCCGGACCCGGCATGGGGGAGAAGGGGGAGGCGTACTCGCTCCGGCCGCCGACCTCCTCGAAGCCGGAGTTGGGGTAGAGGTACAGCCGGTACAGGCCCGAGTAGAGGGTGGTCAGCTGCTCGGGGGTCGCACCCTCCACCTCGACCCGGCCGAGCAGCCCGTCCCAGGTCCGCCGGGCGCGCGCCCTGACCGTGTCGAAGGAGGTGCCGTCCGGGATCTCCTGGCGCAGGTTGTCCTTCGCCTGGTCGGTGCTGATCAGCGAGGTCGCCAGGCGCAGGGTGACCGTGCGGTCGGCGCCGGCGGCGAAGCGCAGATAGCCCTTGACCCCGCTCACGGCGCCGTCCGTGACCGGCTGGTCGAACTCGCCGTACACGAACAGCCGCGTCGCACCCGTCGACAGGCCCGACTTGACGTCGGAGTAGCCGGTGACGGTCCCGTGCTCCTCGTCCAGGGTGAGGCCCGCCTGCTCGGTGACGTTGTCGAAGAGCACGCTCGCGTCCGCGCCCGGATAGGTGAAGCGCAGCACCGCCGCGTGATCCGTCGGCGTCATCTCCGCCTTCAGCCCGTTCTCGAACCGCACCCCGTAGTAGTACGGCCGTGCGGTCTCGTTCTCGTGCCGGAAGGGCAGCGCCCGTGCCTCGCGTCCGGTGTCCGGGGTGCCCGGGGCGGCGGACGGCATCAGCTGGAAGGTCTGCCGGTCACCCATCCAGGGGCTCGGCTCATGACTCGCGCTGAACGCCTGGATCGTCGGCAGGTTGTCGTCGTCGTTGGCCCGCGCGTACTCGTACAGCCAGCTCAGCGAGGACGCGTTGGTCACCGGCGTCCAGAAGTTGAAACCGTGCGGGAGCGCGGTCGCCGGGAAGTCGTTGCCGCGGGAGAAACTGCCGCTGGAGTTGGTGCCGCGCGTGGTCAGCGCGTAGTCGGACAGATGGGCCCGGGGCTTCGCGGGGGCCGCCGGTGCCATCACCACGTCGTCCAGCCAGCCGCGGAACTTCGCCGGCCCGGCCGGGGAGTCGTAGGCCAGCAGTACGCGGTCGACCGTCTTGCCCGCCGCGACCGACCCGATCCGTGAGACCACGTCGTTCCACTGGTTGACGTACAGCACCTTGGCCGCGCCCTGCCCCCGCGGCGACAGGGGGAAGCCGTGCTGGTCGCTCGCGCCGAGGTCGCTCAGATAGGTGCCGTCGGTGAACGCGAGGTCCACGGAGACGTTGGTGGCGTCGTAGTCGCGGTCGCCGTCGGCCATCGAGGGGAAGAGGCGGTACGACAACCGGGTGTCGGGGCCGACCGCGACGTTCACGTCGAAGATCTTGTTGTACGAGTACGCCCGCCCGGCCGCCGTGTGGCGTCCAGCGTAACGCAGTGCCCGCTTTCCGGTGAACCCGGCGCGGGCCTTCGCGGTCGGCGAGCCGCTCGGTCCCCGGTCGACCAGCGAGAGCATGTCCTGCGGGACCGGGCCGCCCCCGCCGCCCGTGGAGAACTGCACATCGGCGAGCTGCACGATGTCCGGGGCGCCGGCGTTCTTCGTGATCTCCAGCCGGAAGTGCTGGTACTCGGCCGGCTCGGCGAGGTCGTAGGACTTCGTCCGGAACCGTTCGGAGAAGGACTCGCCGGAGCGGGTGTCGACGGTCTTCCAGTCCTTGCCGTCGGCGGAACCCCGCAGGGTCCAGTCCTGAGGGTCGCGTTCGGCGAAGTCATTGGCCGAGGTGAGGGCATATGTCAGGATTTTCAGGGGTTTGTCCAGATCGAACTCGACCCAGCCGGTGTTCTCGAAGGTCAGCCACTTGGTGCCGGGCTCGCCGTCGACGAGGTTCTCCTTCACCTCGCCCGCGCCCGCGTTCTCGCCGCCGGCCCGCACATCCGTGACATGGTCGGTCACATTGCCCGGGATGCCGGTGCTGTAGCCGCCGTCGACACCCGAGGCGCGCTCGGCGCCGTCCGGTCCGGTGTCCACGGTGTTCAGCCAGTCCGGAGCGGGATCGCCCGGTTCGAACGAGGACGCGAACTCCCGGTCGGCGGCGGGCGTCCCGGCGGGCAGCGCGACCGCGGCTCCCGGTGAGCCCACCGCCATGACGAAGGCGGCCGTGAGGACGGCCGCCGGACCCCATCTGTACCGAGTTCTCCGCTGCATCTACGGAAACCCTCCCTGCGCCCGGTCATCCGGACAACGTTGTCAACTGTGGGCGCAGGAACCAGTAGGTGGTCAAGTGGCCGGTGATGTCAAGGCCGTTGAGTGTGGCATTCAGGCCTAATGGCAGGGAATTCTCCCGCACGGAACACGCAGGGGGCTCGTATTTCCGCGAGGTCTCAACTCGGATAAGACCCATGGCCAACCCTGCCCTCGATCTTGCTCCGCCGGTGAGGAGTGGACTATACCTGTCGGCGTTTCCTGCAGTACTCGGCGTTTCCTGCACGACCCAGCGCTACCCGACCGCGGTGCCGGGGAGGATCCGGTTCACCGCCTGAGTCCTGGAGAAGGCGAGGACTTGAGCATGGGATCCACTTCCGCAGCGAACCACGGTGCCGGCGGTGTCGGCCGCCGCGACCTGATCAAGCGGTCGGCCGCACTCGGCCTCATGGGCGTCCCGGTGGCGGGATTCCTGTCCGCGTGCGCCAGCAGTGGCGGCGGCGGTCAGGACAAGGCCAAGACGGGCAAGAAGACCGGCAAGAACCCGCTCGGCGTCAACGACACCGCCCCGATGGAATTCGTCCTGTTCGACGGCGGCTTCGGCAAGGAATACGCCCAGGACGCCGTGAAGATCTACCAGAAGGACTTCCCGAAGGCGAAGGTGAAGTTCTCCGCCACCCAGAAGATCCAGTCCACCCTCCAGCCCCGCTTCAACCAGGGCACCCCGCCCGACCTCATCGACAACTCCGGCGCCGAGCAGATGGACATGGGTGTCCTGGTCGGCAAGAAGCAGCTGGCCGACCTCACCCCGCTGCTGGACGCCCCGTCGTACGACGACCCGGACAAGAAGGTCCGTGACACGCTGCGCCCCGGCATCGTGGAGATGGGCCAGTTCGACGGACAGCCGGTCTGGATCCTGTACTACGCCTACACCGTCTACGGCGTCTGGTACTCCCAGAAGGCCCTGGACTCGCTGGACGAGAAGTACCCCGAGACCTGGGACCAGATGCTCGCGGTGTGCGCCAAGGCCAAGAAGAAGGGCATGGCGGGCTGGACCTACGCGGGGAAGTACCCGTACTACATCCCCTTCTCGCTGTACCCGATGATCGGCAAGGTCGGCGGCCGTGAGGTGCTCGACGCCATCGACAACCTCGAGCCGAACGCCTGGAAGCACCCGGCCGTCAAGGCCTGCTTCGAGGCGTACTACGAGCTCTACAAGAAGGGGTACATCCTGCAGGGCACCCCGGGCCTGGACCACATCCAGTCGCAGACCGCGTGGGCCAAGGGCAAGGCGCTGTTCATCCCGAACGGCTCCTGGGTGGAGAACGAGTCGGCGAACGTCATCCCCAAGGACTTCGACCTCGCCGTCTCCGCGCCCACCGGCATCGACTCCTCCGACAAGATGCCCTTCGGCACCATCTGGGCCTCCGGTGGCGAGCCCTTCGTCGTCCCGGCGAAGGCCGCGAACCCGGAGGGCGGCATGGAGCAGCTGCGCATCATGCTCAGTGAGGCCTCCTCGAAGAACTTCACGGCCAAGGTGAAGTCGCTGACCGCCTACAACGGCGGCACCTCCGGGATCACCCTCACCCCTGGCCTGAAGTCGGGCGTCGCCGCGCTGCAGAAGGCGGGTGACAATGTGGTGAATCCGCGTATCCAGGACTGGTACGTCCAGCTGCAGAAGGAGCAGATCGGGGTGGCCGGTCTCGGCGAGATGATGGCCGGAAGGGCCACCCCGGCCGAGACCATCAAGAAGATCCAGGGCTTCGCCGACGCGGCCGCCAAGGATTCGACGATCAAGCACTACAAGCACCAGTAACCCGTACGGCCCATACAGCCCGTATTCCATATCGGCACCGGAGTGGCGATGCAGCACGGCAAGTACCGGTTCATCGTGGGGTTCCTGGCGCTCCCCCTGGGACTGTACGCGCTCTTCGTGGTCTGGCCGTTCATCCAGTCCATCTACTACTCGTTCACGGACTGGACCGGTCTGAGCCCCGAGTTCAAGATGGTCGGCCTGGACAACTACAAGAGGATGCTCAGCGACGAGATCTTCTGGAAGTCCTTGCAGCACAGCTTGATGTTCGCGGTCGTGCTGCCGCTGGTGACGATCAGCCTGGCGCTGTTCTTCGCCTTCATGATCAATGTGGGCGGGCGCAGGAGGAGGGGCGGCCCGGTGATCTCCGGGGTCCGGGGCTCCTCCTTCTACAAGATCGTCTATTTCTTCCCGCAGGTGCTGTCGATCGCGATCGTCTCCCTGCTGTTCGCCTTCGCGTACAACCCCGACAGCGGCGCGCTCAACTCGCTGCTGCGGGGGATCGGCCTCGGCCACGTCCAGCCGCTGTGGCTCGGCGACCCGAACCTGGCCCTGTGGTGCGTGATGGCGGTGCTCGTCTGGTCCACGGTCGGCTTCTTCGTCGTCCTGTTCTCGGCGGGCATGGCCTCCATCCCGGCGGACCTGTACGAGGCCGCGCTGCTGGACGGAGCCGGCCGCGCCACCACCTTCTTCCGCATCACCCTGCCGCTGCTGTGGGACACCGTGCAGTCCGGCTGGGTCTACATGGGCATCCTCGCCCTGGGCGCCGAGTCCTTCGCGGTCGTGCAGATCATGACGACCGGGCCGGGCGGCCCCGACTACTCGACCACCGTGCTGGTCCTGTACGTGTACCAGAAGGCGTTCCGGGACGGTCAGGCCGCCTACGCCACCACCATCGGCGTCGCCCTGCTCGTCGTCACGCTGGCCTTCGCCGCGGTCGTGATGCGGCTGGGCCGTCGCGAGCGGCTGGAGTTCTGAGCAGATGAAGACGACGGAATCTCCCGAGACCCCCGGCACTCCCGAGACCCCCGCCCCCGCGCCCGCCGGGTCCGGTGTCCCCGTGGTGAAGGTGGACCTGCCGGCCGGAGCGCGGCCGGGGCGGAAGAAGGAGGGCGGCGTCCTCAACGTCTTCTCGCACGGCATCCTGGTCATCTGGGCGATCATGGTGGTCATGCCGCTGCTGTGGGCGGTGATGACGTCCTTCAAGGACGACAGCTCCATCTTCGGCTCGCCCTGGTCGCTCCCGGACAGGCTGCACTTCGACAACTGGGCGCGGGCGTGGACCGACGCCAACATGAGCGACTACTTCCTCAACACCGTCCTCGTGGTCGGCGGTTCGCTCATCGGCACGCTGGTCCTCGGCTCCATGGCCGCCTACGTCCTGGCCCGCTTCGACTTCCCCGGCAACCGCTTCATCTACTACCTGTTCATCGGCGGCATGAGCTTCCCGGTCATGCTGGCGCTGGTCCCGCTGTTCTACGTCGTGAACAACATGGGCCTGCTGAACACCATCCACGGCCTGATCCTGGTCTACATCGCCTACTCGCTGCCGTTCACGGTGTTCTTCCTGACTGCGTTCTTCCGCACCCTGCCGACCTCGGTGGCGGAGGCGGCCTTCGTCGACGGCGCCTCCCACTCCCGCACGTTCTTCCAGATCATGCTGCCGATGGCCAAGCCCGGCCTGATCAGCGTCGGCATCTTCAACTTCCTGGGCCAGTGGAACCAGTACATGCTCCCCACGGTCCTCAACACCGACCCCGACAAGCACGTCCTCACCCAGGGCCTGGTCCAGCTCGCCGTCAGCCAGGGCTACAAGGGTGACTGGTCCGGTCTGTTCGCGGGACTGGTGATGGCGATGCTGCCGGTGCTCGCCGCGTACATCGTGTTCCAGCGTCAGGTGGTCGCGGGGCTCACGGCGGGGGCTCTGAAGTAGCGCGCGGAGGCGGCACCCGCCTTCGCAGAAGCAGATTCGCACGCGGCCGCCCGCCCTCCCGCCGGGCGGCTCCGGACCATTCCGCGATCATTCCGCGTCTGAACGGTCCCGCCGGCTCTCCGGCGCCCCGAGAAGTTCCCGCTCCCGGCCCCCGGCACGGCTGCCGGAACCCCGTCGTCCGGCACTGCCGCCCTGCTCGGGAGTGGCGTGCGCAGACCCGGACGGGGTGTCGGGCGGAACGGAACATGCGAGAGCGATTTCCGTCAAGGACTTGACTGCGGTAACCCCTACAGCACAGCTTGGAGTTCATAACTTGTAAGTGGCCCGGTTCCGCGGTTGTGACCTGGGTCACGGGCGGCGCAGGGGCCGCCCGGCCGATGGCGGGAGTGGATGGGTCGATGGAGACTCCGGGGTCGCAGTCGTCACTGCACCGAGCCAACCTGGAACGGGTCGTACGCGCGGTACGGCTCGCCGGGTCGCTCACGCAGGCCGAGATCGCGCGGACGACCGGCCTGTCCGCCGCGACGGTCTCCAACATCGTGCGGGAACTGAAGGACGGCGGCACGGTCGAGGTCACACCCACCTCGGCCGGCGGCCGGCGGGCCCGCAGCGTCTCGCTGAGCGGTGACGCCGGCATCGTCATCGGCGTCGACTTCGGGCACACCCACCTGCGCGTCGCGATCGGGAACCTCGCGCACCAGGTGCTGGCCGAGGAGTCCGAGCCGCTGGACGTCGACGCCTCCGCGACCCAGGGCTTCGACCGGGCGGAGGTGCTGGTCAACCGTCTGGTCGAGGCGACCGGCGTCGACCGGTCCAAGATCGCCGGAGTCGGCGTCGGTGTACCCGGTCCGATCGACGTCGAGTCCGGGACGCTCGGCTCGACCGCCATCCTGCCGGGCTGGACCGGAGCCCGCCCGGCCGAGGAGCTCAGGGCCCGCCTCGGCGTCCCCGTGCACGTGGACAACGACGCCAACCTCGGCGCCCTGGGCGAACTGGTCTGGGGCAGCGGGCGGGGTGTTCGTGATCTTGCTTACATCAAGGTCGCCAGCGGTGTCGGCGCGGGCCTGGTGATCAACGGGAAGATCTACCGCGGCCCGGGGGGCACGGCGGGCGAGATCGGGCACATCACGCTCGACGAGGCCGGGCCGGTCTGCCGCTGCGGGAACCGCGGCTGCCTGGAGACCTTCGCCGCCGCGCGCTACGTGCTCCCGCTCCTGTGGTCCAGCCACGGCACCGACCTGACGCTCGAGGGCGTCGTACGGCTGGCACGGGACGGCGACCCCGGCTGCCGCCGGGTGATCGGCGACGTAGGCCGCCATGTGGGCAGCGGAGTGGCCAACCTCTGCAACCTGCTCAACCCGAGCCGGGTGGTCCTCGGCGGCGACCTGGCCGAGGCCGGAGAACTCGTCCTGGGGCCGATCAGGGAGTCCGTCGGGCGCTACGCCATCCCCAGCGCCGCACGCCAGCTCTCCGTGCTCCCAGGGGCCCTCGGAGGCCGCGCGGAGGTGCTCGGGGCACTCGCTCTCGCCCTCAGTGAGATGGGTGATTCAACCCTTTTGGACGGCACTCCGGCGGTCGCCGCACCCGCCTTCACTTAGAGAACGAATGACGCCGTTGCCATCTCGTTAAGTATTTACTTCTTGACGTCGCACGTGTGGCCGAGTTGACTTCCAGCCACCTCGGCCGCAGCGTTGCGGCCCTGTCAGGGAGGCACCCCAAACAATGAACGCAACGATGCGTAGAGTCGTGATCGGAACCGCGGCGGTTTCGATGGCCCTGTCGATGGCCGCCTGTGGCAAGGCCGGCGACAAGAAGGACGACTCCGGCAGCACCAAGAACTCCTCCAGCGGCGGCAAGACCATCGGTCTGCTGCTTCCCGACAGCGTCACCGCGCGCTACGAGAAGTTCGACCACCCGTTCTTCGAGGCGAAGATCAAGTCGCTCTGCTCCGACTGCACGGTCGAGTACGCGAACGCCGCGGGTGACGCTGCCAAGCAGGCCCAGCAGGTGAGCAGCATGATCACCAAGGGTGTCAAGGTCATCGTGATCAGCGCCCAGGACTCGGCCGCCATCAAGTCGTCCATCCAGACCGCCGTCAACAAGGGCATCAAGGTCGTCGCGTACGACCGCCTCGCCCAGGGCCCGGTCTCGGGGTACGTCTCCTTCGACAACGTCAAGGTCGGCGAGCTGCAGGGCCAGGGCCTGCTCGACGCGCTCGGCTCCAAGGCGAACAAGAAGTCCAAGGTCGTCATGATCAACGGTGACGACGCCGACCCGAACGCCGCCCAGTTCAAGCAGGGCGCGCACAAGGTCCTCGACGGCAAGGTCGACATCGCCTACGAGCAGTCCGGCCTCTGGAAGGACTCCGTCGCCGCGCAGAAGATGAAGGCCGCCATCACCCAGCTGGGCGCCAAGAAGATCGCCGGCGTCTACTCGGCCAACGACGACATGGCTGCGGGCATCGCCACCACCCTCAAGGGCGCCGGCATCAGCGGCATCCCGCTGACCGGCCAGGACGCCGAGCTCGCGGGCATCCAGCGCATCCTCGCCGGCACGCAGTCCAGCACGGTCTACAAGCCGTTCAAGCAGGAGGCCGACACCGCCGCCGAGATGGCCTACGACCTGCTCCAGGGCAAGAGCATCTCCTCCCTCGCCACCACGACGCAGACCAGCGGCTCCGGTGACAAGGTGCCCTCCGACCTGCTGACCCCGATCTCGGTCACCAAGGCCAACATCAAGGACTCGGTCGTCAAGGACAAGATCTACACCGTCCAGGAGATCTGCACCGGCGAGTTCGCCAAGGCCTGCAAGTCCGCCGGACTGCAGTAAGCGCTCCAGCGACGCCCGGGTGACGCCCGTACGAGCCGCCTTCAGGCGCTCGTACGGGCGTCACCCGGGCACCGGACCGCCGAGCGGTCCCCGCGGAACCCCTCCGACGCCCGCCCCGGCTCTCATACCCCGCTGCCGGGCGGGCGTCGGACGGAACCGTTGCCAAGCGCAGCGTGTTCGCGCATGTTCATCTTGTTAACCGCGTGCATTCGCACGTCCCTCCGCGCCTGTTCCCCAAGCGCGGCATCCCCGCCGGTCAGGCGGCGAAGGAGATGGTTCACGTGTCCGCTACGCCCGTGCTGGCGTTGCGCGGAGTCTCCAAGCGGTTCGGTGCGGTCCAGGCCCTCACCGACGTCGAGCTGGAGGTCCACGCCGGAGAAGTGGTCGCCCTGGTGGGCGACAACGGCGCAGGAAAGTCCACCCTGGTCAAGACGATCGCCGGTGTCCACCCCATCGACGAGGGCGTCATCGAGTGGGAGGGCAACCCGGTCACGATCAACAAGCCGCACGACGCCCAGGGGCTCGGCGTCGCGACGGTCTACCAGGACCTCGCGCTGTGCGACAACCTCGACGTGGTCGGCAACCTCTTCCTGGGCCGCGAGCTGCTGCACCGGGGCGTCATCGACGAGGTGTCGATGGAGAAGCAGGCCCGCGAGCTGCTGAGCACGCTCTCCATCCGCATCCCGAGCGTCCGCATCCCGATCGCCAGCCTCTCCGGCGGTCAGCGCCAGGTCGTGGCCATCGCCCGCGCCCTGATCGGTGACCCGAAGGTGGTCATCCTCGACGAGCCCACCGCCGCCCTCGGCGTCGAGCAGACCGCGCAGGTCCTCGACCTGGTCGAACGGCTGCGGGAGCGCAACCTCGGCGTCATCCTCATCAGCCACAACATGGCGGACGTCAAGGCCGTCGCGGACACCGTCGCCGTGCTGCGCCTGGGCAAGAACAACGGGTCCTTCTCCGTGAAGGACACCAGCCACGAAGAGATCATCGCCGCGATCACCGGTGCCACGGACAACGCCGTGACCCGTCGTGCGGGGCGTCGCACCGCGGAGGCGGCCAAGTGAGCGAGACGTCGAACACCGTGAAGAAGGACCCGGAGCCCGCCGTGTCCAAGGACACCGCCGTCGCGTCCGTCGAGGACCCCACGTCCGCGGCCGTCCCCGTCGTCGACCCGCGCCTGCTGGTCCGCGAAGAGGGCTTCAAGGGGTACATCACCGAGTTCAAGCGGAAGATCAAGGGCGGTGAGCTGGGCTCGCTGCCGGTCGTCATCGGTCTGATCATCATCTGGACCATCTTCCAGGTGAAGAATGACCGCTTCCTCAGCGCCGACAACCTGTCCAACATCAGCTACTTCATGTCGGCCACCGGCATGCTGGCCATCGGCCTGGTGTTCGTGCTGCTGCTCGGCGAGATCGACCTGTCCGTCGGCTCGGTCAGCGGTCTGGCGTCCACGGTGTTCGCGGTCTTCGTCGTGAACCACGGCATGAACGAGTGGCTGGCGCTCGTCCTCACGATCGTCACCGGCGTCGCCATCGGCGCGCTGCACGGCTGGTTCTTCGCCAAGATCGGAGTGCCCGCGTTCGTCGTGACACTCGCCGGCTTCCTCGGCTGGAACGGTCTGATGCTGTGGCTGCTGGGCGACAGCGGCACGATCAACATCCCGGCCGACTCCGGCCCGGTGCACCTCCTCGGGCAGAGCTCCTTCTTCATGGACCAGGCCATCGTCGGCGCCTACCTGCTGGCCGGCCTCGGTGTCGTGCTGACGCTCGTGGGATCGTTCAACGAGCAGCGTCGCCGTCGCGCGGCCGGTGTGCCCTTCCGGCCCACCAGCGAGATCCTCGTCCGCGTCGGCCTGCTCGCCGTCGCGTCCTTCGCCGCCGCGGCCGTGCTGAACAGCTCCAACGGCGTCTCCAACGCCCTGGTGATCTTCCTCGCGTCGCTGATCGTCGTGGACTTCGTCCTGCGCCGCACCACCTACGGCCGCAAGGTCTTCGCGGTCGGCGGCGGCATCGAGGCGGCCCGCCGTGCCGGTATCAGCGTGCCGATGGTCCGCATCACCGTGTTCGCCATCTCCGGCGGCTTCGCGGCGGTCGGCGGCATGTTCTTCGCCGGTCAGACCGCGAGCGCCACGCTGAACGCCGGTGGCGGCAACACCCTGATGCTGGCGATCGCCGCGGCGGTCATCGGCGGTACGAGCCTCTTCGGTGGCCGGGGCTCGGTGTGGTCGGCGCTGCTGGGCATGCTGGTGATCCAGTCGATCCAGACGGGTCTGGACCTGCTGAACATGAACACGTCGATCCAGTACATGATCACCGGTGCGGTGCTGCTGGGTGCGGTGGTCATCGACTCGGTGTCGCGTCGTAGCCAGAAGGCCGCGGGGCGCGCATAACGCGGGGGGCCGTTTACGCGGCAGCGCCGTAAGGGGTGCGGTGGTTTCTGCGGGTGCCGGTCCGTTGTGGCTGGTCGCGCCCACGCGGCGGAGCCGCATGTCGGCAGAGCCCCGCGCCCCTCAAGGCATTGCGGTCCCGCCCCTGAGGAACAAGCCGTGTGCCCGGTGCCTTCAAGGCGCCGGGCACTGGTGTGTCTTGCGGGCGTGTCAGATGGGTACCGCCCTTCGGGTGACGCATCACGCACCGCCCGGGCGCCGTCCGCCACAGCGGAACATTAGACTCGACGAGCCCGGCAACAGCTCGATCAGCTTTTACTGCAAGGAGGCACGGGTGCCGCTGCTGACCCGCATCAGGGGACCGCGCGATCTGGACCGGCTCAGCCTGGAGGAGCTGGACCAGCTGGCAGAGGAGATCCGGACCTTCCTCGTCGACGCCGTCTCCAAGACCGGCGGCCACCTCGGCCCCAACCTGGGCGTGGTCGAGCTCACCATCGCCCTGCACCGTGTCTTCGAGTCACCGAAGGACAAGGTGCTGTGGGACACCGGGCACCAGTCGTACGTGCACAAGCTGCTCACCGGCCGGCAGGACTTCTCCAGGCTGAAGATGAAGGGCGGCCTGTCGGGCTACCCCTCGCAGGCCGAGTCCGAGCACGACGTCATCGAGAACAGCCACGCCTCGACGGTCCTCGGCTGGGCCGACGGCATCGCGAAGGCCAACCAGATCCTCGAACGCGACAGCCACGTGGTCGCGGTCATCGGCGACGGCGCGCTCACCGGCGGCATGGCCTGGGAGGCGCTCAACAACATCGCCGAGGCCAAGGACCGCCCGCTCGTCATCGTCGTCAACGACAACGAGCGGTCCTACGCACCGACCATCGGCGGTCTCGCCAACCACCTGGCCACGCTGCGCACGACCGACGGTTACGAGCGCTTCCTCGCCCGGACGAAGGAGATCCTCGACCGCACCCCGGTCGTCGGAAAGCCGCTGTACGAGACCCTGCACGGCGCCAAGAAGGGGCTGAAGGACTTCATCGCCCCGCAGGGCATGTTCGAGGACCTGGGCCTGAAGTACGTCGGCCCGATCGACGGCCACGACATCGAGGCGCTGGAGTCGGCGCTGGCCCGCGCCAAGCGCTTCGGCGGCCCGGTGATCGTGCACTGCCTCACCGAGAAGGGCCGCGGCTACCAGCCCGCCCTCCAGGACGAGGCCGACCGCTTCCACGCCGTCGGCAAGATCCACCCCGACACCGGCCTGCCGATCAGCAGCTCCGGCGCCGACTGGACCTCGGTCTTCGGCGACGAGATGGTCGAGCTGGGGCGGGAGCGGGGGGACATCGTCGCCATCACGGCCGCCATGCTCCAGCCGGTCGGCCTCGACAAGTTCGCCAAGGCCTTCCCGGAGCGGGTGTACGACGTCGGCATCGCCGAGCAGCACGCCGCCGTGTCCGCCGCGGGTCTGGCCACCGGTGGCCTGCACCCGGTCTTCGCGGTGTACGCCACCTTCCTCAACCGCGCCTTCGACCAGGTCCTGATGGACGTCGCCCTGCACAAGTGCGGAGTGACCTTCGTACTGGACCGGGCCGGTGTCACCGGCACCGACGGCGCCTCGCACAACGGCATGTGGGACATGTCGATCCTGCAGGTCGTGCCGGGGCTCCGGCTGGCCGCGCCGCGCGACGCCGACCAGGTGCGCGCCCAGCTGCGCGAGGCCGTCGAGGTCACGGACGCGCCGACCGTGGTGCGCTTCTCCAAGGGCGCCGTCGGCCCCGCCGTACCGGCCGTCGGCCGGGTCGGCGGCATGGACGTGCTGCGCGAACCCGGCACGGACCGGCCGGACGTCCTGCTGGTCTCCGTCGGTGCGCTGGCCCCCATGTGCCTGGAGATCGCCGCCCTGCTCGACCAGCAGGGCATCTCGACCACCGTCGTCGACCCGCGCTGGGTCAAGCCGGTCGACGAGGCCATGGCCCCGCTCGCGGACCGCCACCGCGTGGTCGTCACCGTCGAGGACAACAGCCGCGTCGGCGGTGTCGGCTCGGCGGTCGCGCAGGCGCTGCGGGACGCCGGCGTCGACGTGCCGCTGCGCGACTTCGGCATCCCGCCGCGCTTCCTCGACCACGCGTCCCGCGCCGAGGTGATGGCCGAGATCGGGCTGACCGCCCCGGACATCGCCCGCCAGGTCACCGGTCTGGTCTCCAGGCTGGACGGCAGGTACGACCGCCCGACGGCCGAGGTCGACTCCGTGGAGCCCGCGCGCGACTAGTCGCTGTCGTTCCCAGAGCCGGTTCCGCCACGTCTCCCAGTGGCGGAACCGGCTCTTTTGCGTGAACCTGCCTGTGCCGGGGCATACGCATCCCCAGCCCTCTCGATCATGTCGAGCGACGAGCGTGTGGGAGGTAGGCCCGTGAGCAGCACCCTCTTCCGGACGAAGAAGGTCGAACAATCCATCCTCGACACCGAGGAACCCGAGCACGCGCTCAGGAAGTCCCTCTCCGCGCTCGACCTCACGGTGTTCGGCGTCGGTGTCATCATCGGCACCGGCATCTTCGTCCTGACCGGCGCCGCCGCCAAGAACAGCGCCGGCCCCGCCGTGTCCCTGTCCTTCGTCGTGGCCGGTGTCGTGTGCGCGCTGGCCGCCCTCTGCTACGCCGAGTTCGCCTCAACGGTACCGGTGGCGGGCTCCGCGTACACCTTCTCGTACTCCTCGCTCGGCGAGCTGCCCGCCTGGATCATCGGCTGGGACCTGGTGCTGGAACTGGCCCTCGGTACGGCGGTGGTCGCCGTCGGGTGGTCCGGTTACATCCACTCGCTGCTGGACAACGCGGGCTGGCACCTGCCGGCGGTGCTCAGCGGCAGGGACGCCAACCCCGGCTTCGGTTTCGACATCCTCGCCGCCGCCCTCGTGCTGGTGCTCACGGCCATCCTCGTCGTCGGCATGAAGCTCTCCGCTCGGGTCACCTCGGTCGTCGTCGCCATCAAGGTGGCCGTCGTCCTCGTCGTCATCATCGCGGGCGCCTTCTTCATCAACAGCGGCAACTACCACCCGTTCGTCCCGCCTTCGCAGCCCGTGGCGGCGGGCGGCGACCTCAAGGCCCCGCTCATCCAGCTGATGTTCGGCTGGGCGCCCTCCAACTTCGGTTTCATGGGCATCTTCACCGCGGCGTCCGTCGTCTTCTTCGCGTTCATCGGCTTCGACGTCGTGGCCACCGCCGCCGAGGAGACGCGCAACCCGCAGCGCGACGTGCCGCGCGGCATCCTCGGCTCCCTGGTCATCTGCACCGCGCTGTACGTCGCCGTGTCGATCGTCGTGACCGGTATGCAGAAGTACAGCGCGCTGTCCGTGGACGCACCGCTCGCGGACGCGTTCAAGGCCACCGGGCACCCCTGGTTCGCGGGCCTGATCAGCTTCGGTGCCGCCGTCGGACTGACCACCGTGTGCATGATCCTGCTGCTCGGCCAGTCCCGGGTGTTCTTCGCGATGAGCCGTGACGGGCTGCTGCCCCGGTTCTTCTCGCACACCCACCCGAGGTTCCGCACCCCGTACCGGCCGACCATCCTGCTCGGTGTGATCATCGCGGTCGTCGCGGGCTTCACCAGCCTCAGCCAACTCGCCGAACTGGTGAACATCGGCACGCTCTTCGCCTTCGTCGTCGTCTCGATCAGCGTGATCATCCTGCGCCGTACCCGGCCCGACCTGCCGCGCTCCTTCCGGACCCCGCTGGTGCCGCTCGTCCCGATCCTCTCGGTGCTGGCCTCGCTCTGGCTGATGGTGAACCTGCCCGCCGAGACCTGGCTGCGGTTCGCGATCTGGATGGTGATCGGCTTCGTCGTGTACTTCCTCTACGGCCGCACGCACAGCCGTCTAGCACGGCGCGGGGACACCGCGCTCGGCGAGGCCGCGCCCCCGAGCGGGAACGTTTCGTGACCGGACGGGTCGGTGCCGCGCCCACCGGCCGCGGGGGACCGGAGAAGCACCCGGCTCAGCCCAGTACCGTCCGGGGCCCCGTCACCTCAGCCCCCGACGCGGTGACCCGGTCCCTCAGTTCGCGGTCGGCCGTGACGACCAGCCGGGGCCGGCCGGGGGACTTGGCGACCAGTTCCACGATCCGGTCGTCGCCGCTGCCCGGTGCGGAGTCCACCCGTACGCCCGGCACGGACTCCACGCCCCGGGCCGCGCCCTCGACCACCAGCACGATCTCCACCGGATCCGGGCGGCCGGGCAGCCCGTTCCCGGCGAGCCGGTCGCGCAGGCGTTCGGCGGCTCCCTTCCGGTCCCGCCACCAGCCGTCGGGCACCGACCCGACCACGTTCGCGGCATCGATGATCACGAGCAGCGAGACTTCCTCAACCATGTGACCAGGGTCGCACGGACCCGGCCCCGGGGGCCGGGCCACGATGACCGGCCGGTCCCGCTTAAAGTGAACCGGTGAACGGCGACTGGCTCCTGCGCGGCCGCGACGGCCGCCTCAGTGTCTACCTCCCCTCGGACGACGCCGTCCTGTGCCGGGCGGAGCGCGCACCCGGCGGTCCCTGGACCGCACCCCGCAAGGTGGGCGGCGACCAGAAGCTGCACCCCGTCCTGGCGGTCGGTCAGGGCACCGACGGCTACGCCCACCTGGTCTCCTGGCGGCCCACGACCAAGGGCGAGTCGGGCCTCGTCCACTCCACGCACTTCCGCCCGCTGCTGGCCGCGCTGGACTGGACCCCGGTCGGCCATCCCGGCAAGAAGGGCGAGCGCACCGGCACACCGGCCGTCGCGGTCGACGAGCAGGGCCGCGCCCACGTCTTCGTACGCAACAAGGGCGGCGGGGTGAGCATGCTCGCCCAGAAGGAGAAGGGCGGCTGGGAGCCCTGGCGCGACCTCGAGGGCGGCGCCGTCCAGGAGGGGCTCGCCGCGGTGACGGGGGAGTCGGGCCGGGTGGAGCTGTACGCGCCCGTTTCCGAAGGCATCCGGTACTGGCGCCAGGAGGAGCCGGGCGCGGAGCCCGTCCTGCGGGAGGCGATGGAGACCCCGGTCCGTCCGGGCACCCTGTACGCGCTGGCCACCTCGCCCGGGAGCACCACCGTCTTCTACACCGACGACGCGGGCGGCCTGTGCACCTGGCGTCCCGGCGGCAAGCCGGTCACCCTGCTCCCGTCGGCCGGTCCCGGCCCGGTGTCCGCGGTGCGCTGCGACCTCGACGGCCACGACTGCACACTGCTCGCCCAGCGTTCGGCGGGCGGGCGGGTGGCCTTCGCCGCGTATCCCACCCAGGAGGAGTCGGCGGGTGCCTGGTGGGCGGAGTCGGGTCCGCGGCTTCCCGTCGACGCGGTGGTGTCCCTCGCGGTCGACGCCGAGGACCGGGTCGTCGCGGCGACGTTGTCCCCGTCGACCGGGCAACTCCTCCTCACCCGCCGCAAGGCCGAGCCGGGGCTGGCGCTCGAGGCGTGGCGGGAGGTGTGAGCCGCGGCCGCGGGTCCGGTGCCGCTCAGGGCGTGCCGCCGCCCCGGGCCGGTGACTTCAGGGCCGACGCGGAGACGGCGCCGTCGGTCCGCAGCGCCCGCCACAGCCGGTCCGCCTGGGGCCGGGCGGCCACGACCCGGTTGGGGTCCTGGGTGTCGTAGCGCACCGGGAGCATGATCGTCTCCATGGCCGCCGGGTCGATCCCGTTCATGCTGCGGCCGAACTCGGCGAGTCTCGTCAGGGAGGCGAGCCGGGAGTCGGTGGTGAGGGACGCGGTGAGGGTGTCCGCGATGGTGTAGGCCTTGGCGGGGCTGCCCAGCAGGTCCTGGTGCTTGATCTCGGTGAGCAGGGCCGTCAGGAACCTCTGCTGCAGCCCGATGCGTCCGAGGTCGCTGCCGTCCCCGATGCCGTGCCGGGTGCGGACGAACTGCAGTGCCTGAGTGCCGTTCAGGCGGTGGGTGCCGGCGGTGATGTCCAGGCCGCTGGAGGTGTCGTGGATGTCCTGGCCGACCGTGACGGTCACGCCGCCGATCGCGTCGACGAGTTCCTTGAAGCCCGCGAAGTCGATCTCCACGAAGTGGTCCATGCGCACCCCGGACATCCGCTCCACCGTCTTGACGACACAGGCCGGGCCGGCGAGCGAGTAGACGGAGTTGAACATCACACGCTTCGCGCCGGGCAGCTTCGTCCCGTCCCGCCCGGTGCACTCGGGGCGGGTCACCAGGGTGTCGCGGGGGATGCTGACCGCCACGGCCCGCCTGCGGCCCTCGGGTATGTGGACGACCAGCGCGGTGTCCGAACGCGCCCCGGACACATGGCCGGTGCCGAGCGCGGCGTTGGCGCCGGCGCGCGAGTCCGAGCCCAGGACCAGCAGGTTCTGACCGGACGTCGGCAGCTTCGGCGGGCGGTCGTCGCCGATGGACCGGTCGAGGTCTACAGCCTTGATGTTGGAGTCGAGGCCGCTGTACAGCCAGTAGGCCGTCCCGCCCACGGCCGCGACCAGCACGAGGGCGCAGCCCGCGATCCAGCGTCCGACGCGCCGTCGACGACGCGGCGGTGTGTCCGGAACGACATCCGCGGGTTCGTGTCTCGGTCCGCTGCTGCCGCCCGGCTTCGTCGGGGCATGCGTCATGACGGGTTCCTTCCTCAACTCAACAGTGGTGCGCCTTGGTTCGCACATGGGGCAGGGCACGAGTGGGGGAGGGACCGGGCCTGCGCGGCTCTGATGCCGTGGCGTGTGCGAACTATAGACCGGACGGCGGGTCGCACACGGGTCGCCTGGTCACTGTATGCTCGCCCCTCATTCACATGGCCGCCACATGTACTTTTCGAAATGTGGACGCGTGATTGACAGTCAGGTGAACGCGCGGTGAAGATGTGTGCAGCTTGTGAAAGTTGAACGATTGTCGCATGGAACCGATCGGCTCGTCCGAAGTGTTCCGGCGGTCGTGCGCCCGGGCCTGGGGGCGAGGGGGCGTGCGACCGCGGGTGCTCACCTGTCCTCGACCGGTGAGAGACGAGGGAGGGTGGCCGTGGTCCTGTGCATCCCGGACGGCGGTGTGACGGCCGAGCCCGGTCTGCTGCAGCGTGGGGGGCGGTGCGGAAGTCAGGTGAGTGGGAACAATCCCGAGGCGAGCGCGCTCGTTTCGACGTACCGGTCGCTCGTGCCGGTCGGGGCCCGGCGTCAGGTCGTCCGCCGGGTGCCGCGCCCGCTGCGGGCCGCGGTGATGCGGTCGCTGACCGCCGCCGACGCCGCGCGTTCCGCCCTGGTGGTGCGGGCGCTCGGTGACGGACGCGGCGGCGAGGACACCGCAGGTCCGCCGCGGGTCGTCCGCGTGGACGGCAGGCACCGCCGGGCCGTCGAGGTCCCCGGCATCACCGCCTGGGCCGCCCGGGCGCGGAACCTGCACATCCTGGTCACGCTGCTGGAAGAGGCGGGGATCGACTACTTCTGTGTCCGCGGCACCGCTTCGCCGAACCCCTGCGTCGCGGTACCGGAGCGGCTGCGCGCCGACGTGGAGGACGTGCTGCGGACCGCCTGCGGCCACTACCCCGGCTACGTCTGCGGCGCGGCCCGGGGCCCGGTCCGGCCGGGCGCCTCGACGGCGAGCTGGCGTGCCCTGCGGGCGCAGCGGGTGCTGCGCGTCGTGTGGAACGTCTGCGACCCCACCGGGAAGCTGGTGTTCGGCCGGGAATCCGGCTGTGACATCGAGTTCTGGTCCGAGCGGGAGGGCCGGCTCGTCGCGCCCCGCCCGAACCGTGTGACGACCGAGGTACCGGTGGACGGGGGCCGCTGCCAAGCCGAGCAGAAACGATTCAGCGAAGTGCCGTCCATGTACACCACCGGGCAGGCGCGCACCCTGCCGGAGTTCGTCGCCGCCCTGCCCGACGACCACCTCTTCCCGATCGACGTCGTCTACACCTGGGTCGACGACTCCGACCCCGTCTGGCGCGCCCGCAAGGAGGCCACCCGACGCGTGCTCGAGCGGAGCACAGGCGACGGAACCCTGCACGAACAGGCGGCGAACGACTCGCGGTACGCCAGCCGCGACGAGCTGCGCCACTCGCTGCGCTCGATCCACCAGTACGCGCCCTGGGTGCGGACCATCTTCCTCGTCACCGCCGGGCAGGTGCCCTCCTGGCTCGACACCGGCTTCCCCGGCATCAGGGTGGTCGACCACACCGAGATCTTCTCCGAACCGGACGCGCTGCCGACGTTCAACTCCCACGCCATCGAGAGTCAGTTGCACCACATCCCCGAGCTCTCCGAGCACTTCCTCTACCTGAACGACGACGTCTTCCTCGGCCGCCCCGTGCAGCCCGGCACGTTCTTCCACCCCAACGGGCTGTCCAAGTCCTTCCGTTCGAAGGCACTGATCCCCTCGGGCCGCGCCGACTTCACGGACCTGCCGGTCAACGCGGCGGGCAAGAACAGCCGGGGACTCATCGCCCAGCAGTTCGGCACCGTCATCTCCCAGAAGATGAAGCACACCCCGCACGCCCTGCGGCGCAGCGTGCTGACCGAGATCGAGCAGGTCTACGCCCACGCGCACCGGGTCACCCAGCACTCCCGCTTCCGGTCGCCGCACGACGTACCCGTCGTCTCCTCGCTCTACCACTACTACGCGTACCACTCGGCACGCGCGACGGCCGGGGACATCCGGTACCAGTACATCGATCTCGCGGACGACCTGGCCCAGCGCCGCCTCAACACCCTGCTCGCCAGGCGCGACTACGACACCTTCTGCATGAACGACACCGTGGCCGCCGCCGACCCCGCGGCCCAGGACCGCATGGTCGCGGACTTCCTGAACGCCTACTTCCCCGTGCCGAGCCCCTACGAGCGAACCGCCGCCGGCATCCCCGCACCCCGCACGGCCCCGGCCGCGGAACTGGACGGAGTCCGGGCATGACCACCTCCACCGCGACCCGAACCACGGCGTCCGGCCGGACCACCACCGCGCCGCGCGGACCGCGCGCCCTGCTCCGCCACGTGCGCCTGTGGCTGATGCTGCGCGTGTTCGTGCCCCTGCGGAAGAACCGCACCGCCCGGCTGCGGTACGCGGCCGTCCTCGACGGCCAGACGGTGAACCTGCACGCCGTGCTGCCCCGCTCCGCCCAACTGCCCGACCGCGCCGCCGTGGTGGTGCGCCGGCGCCGCAGTCGGCATCTCGCCGGGGCACGCGTGTACCGCGGCCCGGACGGCGAGCTCCTCATGGACGCCGCGATCCTGATGGGCGAGGAGGTCGGCGGCGTGCCGGCCGGCCCCGGACGGTGGAAGCTCGGGCTGCGCATGCACACCGGACGCCGGTCGCGGACGGTGCCGCTGCTGCTCCTGCAGCCGCCGGTTCCCTACGAGGGTCCGACCAAGCCCATGGTGGCCTCCCCGGTCACCGGCGCACGCCACCGCGTCGGGCGCACGGTCACCGGCACCGCCCGCATCGTCAGCTCGGCTCCGAGGCCGGCGGTCGAGGTGGTCAAGGTGCGTATGTCGCACGCCGGAGTCACCGTGGACTGCCGGGTGCTGGGCACCCGGGTGGACACCCCGTGGGCCGAGTTCGTCGCCGCCGGGCGCCGCATCCGGCAACCCGTCCACCCGCTGGGACCGGACACCTACCGGATGGAGGTGCCGCTGGACCGGATGGAGCCGCGCTCCTCCAGACCGGAGCACTGGGACGTCGTGCTGTGCCAGGAGGCGGGGCCGTCGCTACGGCTCGGCAGGAGACTGCACGACGTCCGCAACCCGCGGCGTGTCTTCGCCATGCCCAGCATGGCCATGACCCCGGCCGGCCGCAGCCCGATGATCGTCCAACCGCGCTACACCCCCGCAGGCAACCTCCGGGTCACCTGTACGCGCATGCCCGAGGCAGACTGAACCCCGAGAAGTGAACATCACATTCCTGCTGACCACGGCCGATGCCGTCGGCGGCACCGAGAGGGCCGTGTTCAACCAGGCGTCCGAACTCGCCGCCCGGCACGACGTCCGCGTCCTCAGCGTCTTCAAGAGCAAGCCCGAGCAGTTCTTCCAGCCCGACGAACGGGTGCGGGTCGACTACCTGGTCGACCTCACGACGGCCACGCCCCGGCCGCTGCGGCCCAGCACCGTGGACGACACGGTGTGGTCCGCGCTGGCCGCCCTGCCCAGCGACATCGTCGACCGGTCCTGGGAGCCCGTCTTCAGCCGGCTCAGCGACGTCGAGCTCGAGTACGCTCTCCAGCAGACCGACACGGACGTCCTGATCACCACGACGCCCGCCCTGATGGCACTGGCGGTCCGGCTCGCCCCGGCCCGGGTGATCACCGTCCACCAGGAGCACCGGGTCTCCGAGCTGCGTGGCCCGACCGGTGAACCGCTGCTGCGGTACGCCGCCCGGCTGGACGCGCTGGCCGTGCTCAGCGAGCGGACCCGGGAGTGGTTCGCCGAGACCCTCGGCGCGACCGCTCCCCGCCTGGAAGTGGTGCCCAACGCCCTGCCCAGCGGCTTCCGGCCCCGGTCGACCCTGCAGACCCGGACCGTCGTCATCGCCGGCCGGCTCGTCGCGGAGAAGCAGGTCGACCACGCCCTCACCGCCTGGGCGAAGGTGGCACCGGCCCACCCCGACTGGCAGCTGCGCATCTTCGGGGACGGACCGCTCAGCGGCGCCCTGCGCCGGCAGATGGACATGCTCGGCCTGCACGACTGCGTGCAGCTCAACAGCAACTCCCGCTACCTGGCCGAGGAGTGGGCCAAGGCCAGCATCGCCCTGCTGACCTCCCGCACCGAGGCCTTCGGGCTGGTGCTCGCGGAGGCCCAGGCGGCGGGCGTCCCGGTCGTCTCCTACGACGCGCCCAACGGCCCGCGGGAAGTGGTGATCGACGGTCACACCGGCCTCCTGGTCCCCCTGGGCGACACCGACGCACTGGCCTCCGCGCTGATACAGCTGATCGAGGACTCCGAGCTGCGCCACCGGATGGGAGCGGCGGCCCTCGCCTCCGCGAGCAGGTTCTCGTCCGCCGTGGTGACCTCCCACTGGGAGCGGCTCTTCCACGAGCTCGTGGCGGAGCGGGACAGCGGGCGGCGTGACCTCGCGAAGGCGGAACGCCACGCGGTTCACGTCTACCTCAGCGGTGCCGACGGCGCTCTGCCGAAAGCCGCGCCCGCTCCCCCCGGATCGGTCCGGACGAACGGTCAGCGCGCGCTGGAGCAGCGTCTGCTGGAGCGGCGTGGCCTGGTGCACGACGGCGGCCAGGTGTGCCGGCAGCTGGAGTGGGAGTCCCCGTGGGACGTGGTCCAGGCGAACCTCGCGCTGGCCGCGAACGCCCTGGAAGGCGCGGGCATCCCGTACATGGTCGTACGCGACCGCATGGTGCGGCACACGGTCGCCGTGCACGCGGACCACCGCGAGGCCGTCTTCAGGACACTCGCCGACCGCTACGCGGACGAGCCCGTCTACGCCTCCGTGCTCAGTGAGGGCCAGAAGACGATCGCGACCGGCCTCGTGGCTCTGCTGGGCGACTACTCCGGCACCCCCTGCTCGGGCATCCGCGTGTACCAGAGCCTCGTCTCCCCGTCCCGCACCCTGCGTCTCGGCGCCGTCTACGGCTGCACGATCACCTTCTGGGAGGACGAACCGGACGACGTGGACCACCTCAAGTCCCCCGCCCGGACCCTGATCGGCGACCGCGTCCCGCACAGCGCCATGCGGCGCAGCACGACGACCCTGGGAGGCCGTCGCTACCCCACCCTCGTGGCCTTCAACCAGACGATCGTCGGCGACGTCGACTTCCCCGTGGACGCCGTATACACCTGGGTCAACGGTGCGGACATCGACTGGCTGGAGCGCAAGAACGCCGTCCTGGCCGCCAAGGGCATGGACACCCAGGACTCGGCCACCAGCGCCGCCCGCTTCCGCGACCGCGACGAACTGCGCTACTCCCTGCGCTCCATCGACATGTACGCCCCGTGGATCCGGAACATCTACATCGTCACCGACCGGCAGACCCCGCACTGGCTGGATGTCTCCCACCCTCGGGTACGCGTCGTCGACCACACCGAGATCTTCGGCGACCGGGGAGCGCTGCCCACGTACAACTCGCACGCCATCGAGAGCCAGTTGCACTACATCGACGGGCTGGCCGAGCACTTCCTCTACTTCAACGACGACATGATCCTCGGGCGGACCGTGCAGCCCGGCATGTTCTTCCTGGGCAACGGGCAGGCCAAGCACTTCCTGTCGCCCACGGCCGTGCCGATGTCCCCGATCTCGCAAGAGGACGAGTTCAACATCACCGCCGCGAAGAACAACCGGGCCCTGATCGAGCGGTCCTTCGGGCACACGCTGACCCACGCGTTCCTGCACGCCCCGTATCCGCTGCGCCGCAGCGTGCTCGCCGATATCGAGCGCGACTACGCGCAGGAGGTGGCGGCCACCGCGAGCAGCCAGTTGCGCAGCCGCACCGACGTGTCGATCGCCTCGTCACTGCACCACTACTACGGCTACTTCACCCGGCGCAGCGTGCCGGGCGGCATCTCCTGCGGATTCGTCAACGTCGGCCTCGCCGAGCACGGTCCGCGGCTGAACCGGATCCTGACCGCGCGCCCCCACGACGTGTTCTGCCTCAACGACTACCACGACGGTGATGTGTCGGCGGAGGAGCAGGACGCCATCCTCGCCGCCTTCCTGCCGAGCTACTTCCCGGTGGCGAGCCAGTTCGAGACGGGCTCCGTACGCAACCGGCGCGCCCACGCGGGCTATCTGCCCGGGTGGCCGCTGTGACCCGCCCCCACCACACCGAAGAACCCGACCAGAGCGACGAAAGCCGACCCATCGTGTCCAGCCCCGCCTCCGTCCTGCAGATCGTCGCCCACCCGGACGACGACCTGTACTTCATGAACCCCGTGACCTTCCAGGCGATCAAGGCGGGCACGCCCACCACGACGGTCTACCTCACCAGCGGGGACGCCGACGGACGCAACCCCCGCCCCTGGCAGATCGGGCCCCCCGCCGAGGACCGGGAGGCCTACGCGAAGGCGCGGCAGAACGGCATCAAGGCCGCGTACGGCGCGATGGCCCTCGGTGACCGCACCGCGCCCTGGACCCCGTCCACCCTGCCCACCGCGGGCGGCGCCGTCGCCGAGGTCCACACCCTGGCCGACGCGCCCTGGGTGAAGCTGGTCTTCCTCAACATCCGCCAGCACGGCACGCCCGACGGACCGCCGCGCAGCCTGCACGTGCTCTGGCAGGAGGAGGCCGAACGGGTCCCCACGCTCGCGGTGAGCGGCGGCCTGGTGAAAGAGCGGTACTGGTACACGCGTACCGGACTGGTGGACACGCTGGTCCAGATCCTCGACCTCGTCGGACCGACCCTCGTCCGCACCATGGACCCGGATCCGGACCGCCTGGTCCACGACGAACGGTTCCCGCAGCACCACGACTTCGGCGATCTGGCGGACCACTGCGACCACACCGCCACCGCTCTCTTCTCGTGGCTGGCGCTGGAGCGCTACCAGGGCCCTGGCGAAGGCCGAACCTTCGCCGTCGAGGCCTTCCGCGGCTACTCCAACGAACGCTGGCCGCACATCCTCGGCCCACGGGCCATCTCGCTCAAGGAGTACTTCCTCAACGTCTACGGCGCGGCCGACGGGTACGACTGCGGCGACCCCGCCGGCAGCGGCGACTACGCGGTCGGCTGGAGCGCGCGCACCACGGGCTGGGTGCAGAGCACCACTGGGCGCCATCCGCACGGTCCCTGGCTCGGGCGCGACGCGCGCGGCCGCCTGACGGCGTTCGCCGTCGTCAACCAGCAGGCCGCGGTGTGGCTGGAGACCCAGCCGGGAAACGGCCAGTGGCGCGGACCGTTCTTCCTGGGCGGCGGCCCCCTGTCCCCGGGGCTCGCAGCGAGCCTGACCCCGGACGGCCGCTGGCAGGTCCTCGCCCGGCGCATGTCGCACGTCGGCCCGGACCACTCCCAGCGGCGGGAGATCGTCCTGCTCGAACAGGACGAGCAGGACGGCAGGTTCACCGGATGGACCATCCTGGGCAACCCCTCGGCCGGCAACCCCGGACGCGACCGGCACCTGGGCACGCCGGCCGTCGCCCGTGACGCCCTGGGACGGCTGCACCTCTTCGTGCGCAACGCGGGACAGGGGCTGCACACCCGGGTCCAGGAGACGGACGGCGTCTGGGGCGCGTGGACGGACCTGCGCGGCCACGAACTCCAGGAGGGCCTCGCGGCGGTGACCGCGCCGAACGGCCGGGTCGAGGTCTTCGCCGCCAGCCGGGACGGCGTCTTCCACTGGTCCCAGGCTTCCTACGACCGGCCACTGCGGCGCGGACCCCGCTTCCGTCTCACGGTCCCGGCGTCACCCCCCGCGGCGGCCGTGCAGCCGAACGGCCGCGTCATGACGGTCTACCGGCAGCCCGAGACGGGACGACTGCTCATGGCCCAGGAGGACGCGCCCGGCGGTCAGTGGAACAAGCCGGCCGTGCCGATCGGCGGACGCGGCGGCTTCGGCGCCGTCGCCTGTGCCCCGGGGCCCGACCCGGAGACCGGAACGCTGGTGGCCACCCTCAGCGATACGGGTGGCATCGCCTACCGCTTCCTGCCCGGCGACCACCCCTGGCAGGAACTCCCCACCGACACCCTCGGCGGCCCACCGGCCCACGCCCCCGCCGCGGCCTTCGACGTCGTCGGCCGCGCCACGATCGCCCTGCTGGGTCCGGACGGCCGCCTGGCCGTCGCCCGTCAGGCCGGCCGGGGATCGGTGGGGTTCGGGTCGTGGCAGGTGGTGGGCTGAGGGACGGGAACCGGGGCCGGCCCTGGAGACGTGCCGGGAGACGCGAGTGCGCGATGATGACCACCGTGGACACCGAGACACTCATCGACGCCTGGCGGCGTCTGCTCACCGGCTCCGGCAAGTCATGGGTGCTGTTCGAACACGGCACCTGCGTGGTGCTCGAACAGCCCGCCGCTGATCTCACCGAGCAGGCCGTCGGCATCCTCCGCGAGTTCGGCCCCGTGCATGTCGCCACCTCCGCCGGCGACTTCCGGGTGCTGGAACTCAACACCGGCGAGGGCTGGTTGGTGACGAGTCACCACCCGGACGTCGTCACCTTCGTCCCGCGCGACGATCCCGAGGACCCTTCGCACCTCGCCGTCGGCATCCTGGGCCGCTCCCGCCGCGACCGCGACGGCACGGAACTGCGTGTCGTCCACGTGGAGGCGGCCGCACACTCCTGAGGCGGGTTGCCCGAGTCGCCCTGGCCGGACCGGTGAGCTGCTGCGGGTACGACCGGAGTCAGCGGAGGCCCGAGCCGCCTCGTACCTCTCCTCCGCGGTCGCCGACGCCGCTCGCCCAGCGGCGGGTGACCTCGGCGACGGCGGCCGCCGCGCGGTCGGCGAGCGCCCGGTCGACGCGTACCCCGGGGGCGGACTCCACGTGCAGGAACGGCACGTTCGCGGCTTCCGCTGCGCGGCCCTCGACGTTCTCCCGGCCCTCCAGCGGGCAGTTCCGCTCCCAGGCCCGGCACACGTGGAAGCCGCGCGTGCCCAGGGCGTCGGCAAGTCCGCGACCGTCCGCGCGGCCCGCCGAACCGGCACCGGTCGAGGCGACCACGTCGTACCCGGGGGCCGTGGAGGCCGTCATGCCGTGCAGCTGGACCCCGGGCATCCCGCGGCGGACCAGCTCGGCGCAGATGGCGTAGAAGACGGTGTCGCGACGGTGCGCCACGTCCGCGGAGTTGCCGCGTCCGGCTTTGCGATGTGCGCCCGCGAGCACCAGGACGCCGCCGGGGGAGTCGCGCAGCACCCGAACGCCCAGCTGCTCGGTGGCGAGGTCGGCCACCGGGTGCGGGATCTGGACCGACCAGCGCGGAGGGTGGTCCAGATCGACGTAGACCCGGCCCCAGCCGCGCGGTGTCGCGGTGGCGTCGGTGCGGTCGGCCACCTCGGCGTAGTGGTGGCCGGAGACCCGGTCGAAAACCGTGCGTACCGTGAAGTCATGCTGTGAGAGCAGGTCTTCCGCTCGTTCCCGGTGGCCGTCCAGGAGCAGCCCGACGCCTTCGGCGACCGCGGCGCGGTCCGCTGCGCCGGGTTGCCGGTAACCGTGGCCCGGACCGAACCGGCTGGTGAAGTCCGCCACCTCGCGCGACAGGTCCACCTGCTGCGCGCGCTCCCCGGGGCGGGGGCCGGCATCCTCGCCTCCGTCGCGGCCGGCGCGGAGCACGGTGATCAGGACGCCGGCGGTGACCAGCACGATGGTCGCGATCGTTATGAGTCGCGAGCGAGTTGCCCTCATGGTGGTATCAAGATATCCCGGCGAAAGTACGCCGTGAAAAAAGGTTCTCCGGCACACCGAACCTCCCCCGGAGATCAGGCGTCTTCAGGTGCGCAGGCGCGCACTGACCTCGCGCGCCGATTCGCATACGAGGGGAACCCGGAATCATGAAGAGCAAGCTGACCGCCGTGGCCCTTGCGGCCGTCGTCGTCGCCGGCACCGCCGCTGCCGCCGTCCCGGCCTCGGCCGCCACCGTCAAGGCCGCACCGGCCCGCTGCCACACCGCCGACCTGAAGGCCGGCTTCGCCACCGGGGACGACGCCAAGCCGGAGATGGGGCAGACCGAGAAGCAGACGGAGGCGTTCATCTGGTTCACCAACCAGAGCACGCACACCTGCACCCTGTACGGCTTCGCCGGTGTCGACATGGTCGGTGCGCAGCCCACCGACGGCACCTGGTCGCTGGCGCGCTCCGCCGAGAAGCCCGAACAGCTGGTCCTGCAGCCGGGGGACACCACGGACTTCGGCATCACCCTGCTCCCGGTGGCCGCGTCCACGCCGCGCAACGAGAAGTTCGTTCCGGCGAAGTTCCTGGTCACCCCGCCCAACGAGACGGAGCACTTCACCCTGAAGTGGCCGTTCGGCGGCCAGATCCTCAAGCAGGACGGCGCCACCCACCCGGCCACCTACCTCCACCCGGTCGGGCGGTAACCAGCTCGGGAGGTCGTGCTTCCGGCACCGGAGCTCCCGGCACGCGGGCGCCGGCCACCACTCGGTGGTCGGCGCCGTTGTACTGGGACCGGCCGCCCCCGTCGGTGACGCGGACTCCTCCAGGGGCCGGGCGAACTCTCAGCGTCCGGCTCGGACCGCGGTGCGGGTCACCGGGATCCACAGCTGTGCGTCGGACTGCGCCGGGTCGTCCGGTGACGGACGGGTGCGCAGCATCTCCGGCCCGGGACGGTACTCGTACGGGTTGGACGGGATCCACCGGGCGGCCACGTCACCCCACATCCGCTGCAGCGCCCGCGGGAACGGCCCGGTGTTCTCGAACACGGCCCAGGTGCCCGCCGGGCAGTCCAGCACGTCGAGGTCCCCGGGCACCTCGGCCGCCGTGGTCACCACGCCGTGGTAGTAGTCCAGTTCGCTGCCCTCCTCGAAGCCGTCCGAAAGACGCACGGTCGCCGACACCACGCCCTCCGGATCCTGGTCCGAGAGGCCGACGATCCGCAGCAACGTCTCCGGCGAGATACTCCGGACGTGTTCGGCGATGTGCGGGTTGACGCCCTGGTAGATCAACGGGACACGCGCCTTCTTGCCGACGACCCGGAATGCTTCCTTCTCCACGATGCGGTACCGCATGGTGCTGTTCCCTTCGACGGTGAGGCGGAAGGACAGCCGGGGCTGTGAGTTGAGAGCGGCGCCGGTACGCCTGGCCTCTCCGGGACCGACGCCGTGGACGGCACGGAACGCCCGGGCGAAGGCCTCCCCCGAGGTGTAGCCGTAGCGGATCGCGATCTCCAGCAAGGTCGGTTCCCCGGCCAGCACCTCGGCTCCGGCGACGGTGAGCCGCCGGCGTCGGACGTACTCCGACAGCGGCATCCCCGCCAGCGACGAGAACAGCCGCCGGAAGTGGTATTCCGACGTGACCGTGATCCGGGCCAGCGCGGACACCTCGATGCGCTGGTCGAGGTGATCCTCGATGTACTCCATGGCCTGGTTCAGCCGATCCAGCAACCCGGGCCTCCTTCCCTTTCGGTCACCGACGTTAGGAAGGACCGGGCCCTCCGCACCCGACATCCTGTGCCCGCTCCGGTCGGGTGCGGCAGCACACCGGGCCGGCCCTGCGGTCACGGCCGGGCGCGGGCCAACGGGATCTCGACGGGAAACAGGCCGTCTCCCGTGGTGCGCCTGGGTTCGGTCATGCTGAAAGGGGGTTGGGCCATGACCCGCGGGCGGGTCCCGCGGTTCGGATGGGAGGAGTGGAGCAGCAGCGGATGGGCCAGCACCACGTCGCCCTCCTGCGCGACGACCTCGGTCACTCCCGGCCGGCCTTCACGGTCCAGGACGTCCAGCACGTGTTTCATGGGTTCGTCGAACTCGTCGGCCTCCAGCCCGCCCGGCTCCGCCTCCCACAGGATGCGGGCGGCCCGGTGGTGCGAGCCGTCGGCGAGGAGGGTTCCGCCCCCGCCAGGGTCCACCGTCGAGAAGCAGAAGAGATTGAGCAGTGCCTGTTCGGGCGACCGGACGTGGTGGCGGAACCAGTTTCCCTCGATGTGCCAATCGTCCCCGTAGGGCGGGTCGTCGAAGCTGGGGAAGTTGACCGGCCACCAGCCCATCTCCCGGGTCATCCGCCAACGGCCGGGCCCCACCAGCTGATCCACGGCCGAGCGGAACCGCTCGCTCAGAGCGTCCGTGTACGGCGGTTCCGTCAGCATCTCCTTCAGCCAGACCTGGGGCCGGGTCCACTGTTCCGGGCGCTCCAGGTCGATCCCGATCCGCTCACCGAGGTCCCGCCGCACCGCTGCGGCCACCGCCGGAGCGAAGGCGTTCCGGAGAACGGTCCAGCCGCGTTCGACGAATTCGTCGATCTGACCGTTCGAGAGAGGTCCGGACGCCATGGACGGATGTTACGACGACGACGACGGCGGCGGCGGCCGGCCGCCGCCGGCTAGCCGCGCACTTCGGCCAGGCACGCGTCGTAGAGGTCCATGATGTCGCCCCTGCCGTCGTCGCCGACCCATGTCATCGTCGCGGCGTCCAGGCAGGCGAACGCCGTCGCGATCACCGCGCGGGCCCTCGGAGCCGCGTTGCCGGCGGCGGGGTCCAAGCGTGCCTCGACGAGCGGCAGCAGGTCCTCCTGGAACTGCAGCCGCTTCTCGAGCCAGCCGGCACGCAGGGACGGGGTGTGGTGCAGGAGACGGAACCGACGCAGGGCCTGTTCGTCGCTGTCGTGCAGGGCCAGTACGGCGGCGATGCCCGCGCGCAGGGCCTCCCAGACGCCGGCTTCGACGGGTTGTTCGCCGACCGTGTCCCTCAGGACCTGCCCGAACCGGTGCCGGTCGCCGCCGAGGAGGTCCTCCTTGGTGCCGAAGTAGCGGAAGAGGGTGCGCTGGGAGACGCCGGCCTCTCGCGCGATCTGGGCGATGGTCGTCTCGTCGTAGCCCTGCTCGGTGAACAGGCGCAGAGCGGTCTCGAGGATCTCCTGGGAGGCCAGTTGCCGCGTCCGGTCCCACAGCGTGGTCGATGCGCCCGTCGCTGTCCTGGCTTCCTGCTGCATGCCACCAGGCTAGCCGAGCGCTGCCTGCCGGCACCCACATCAAGCTTGGCAGTCGCTGCCAATCTGGCATACGCTGCCTCGTGTGGTCGTCGCGGCGACGCCGGCCGTTCCCCTGGCAGGCGCCGCTCGCCGATCGCCCCCTACCCGCCCCGGAGTACGCAAAGGAACGCATCATGTCCGCACCCGCAGCGTTGATCACCGGTGGAACCAGCGGCATCGGCAAGGCGACCGCCGAGCTGCTCCACCTCCGTGGCCACCGCGTCATGGTCACCGGCGTCGGCGGTGTCGCCGATGCCGGTCTTCCCGAAGACGTCAGGGTCGTCCGGGCCGACGCACGGTCCCTGCCGGACCTCGACCATGCGATGGACCAGGTGCGCCGGCACCTCGGCTCCCTCGACCTGCTCTTCCTCAACGCGGGCGTCTCCCGCCCCGGCCCGATCGAGTCGACCGACGAAGACACCTTCGACGACCTGTTCGACATCAATGTCAAAGGCACCTTCTTCACCCTGCAAAAGGCGCTTCCACTTCTCAACGAGGGTGCCTCGGTGGTGTTCACCGTGGGCGCCGGCGAGGGGATCGGAGCCGCCATGACAGCCGCCAAGGGCGCTCTCGTGCCCCTCATGCGGTCCCTCGCGCTCGAACTCGCCCCCCGCCGCATCCGCGTCAACGCCGTCAGTCCAGGACTGATCGACACGCCCGTCTACGGCAGGATGGGGGTCCCCCGGGAAATGATCGACTCCTGGGCCCGGGACGTCCCGCTCGGCCGCGTCGGCGCCCCCGCCGACGTCGCCGAAGCCGTGGCCTTCCTCGCCTCGGACGCCGCCGGCTACATCACCGGCGACAACCTCGTCGTCTCCGGGGGCATCGGCGTCCACGCCCGTGCCTGACGAGCGGGGGCCGGTGGCCGGCCTCGCGTCATCGGCCGCCGCAGCCGAATAATACACACCGCGTACTACTCGTCGCGTACTGATCCAGTCGGCGGTGACCTCGTCGAGCGGCTCAGCCGGATGTGCGCAGCAGCTGCCGGAGCGTCTCGAAGGCGGTGGGGCGTGGCCGGTCCGCCAGGAAGCGGCGGATCAGGGCGGCGCACTCCCGCGGGCTGTGCAGGCTGGTGTCCACGTCGATGTCGTGCAGTGCGTGGGAGTGCACCTGGTGGTACTGCATGGCGGCCAACCCGGCCTGACGGTCGCCACGTTCGTTCTCGCGGCGCTCCAACTCCGGTAGCGGACAACGGACTCCGACCAGGACCGTGTCCTCGGGCACGAGCAGGTCGAGCAGATCCAGCAGCCGCCAGCGGCGGCTCAGCGGATGGTCGACGACGAGGTTGTTGCCTCCCGCGGCCATGCCGGCGACGGCGCGATGGAACCCTTTGGCCGTGCGGTCGATCTCGGCCTGGAGGTCCTCCCCGGCCATGTCGCGGTCGCAGCGCATGGCATGGAAGGCATCCACGGGCATGTGGAACCAGCTCCCCTCGAGCATGCCGAGGAGTTCCCGGGCGATGCTGGTCTTGCCGGAGCTGGACGTGCCGTTGAGCAGGATGACCGTCCCGCCGGCCGGTGTGTCGGGGATACGGGCGTGCGCCGGGTCCACCGTGCCGAGAGCTTCCTCCGTCGTCATACGACCTTCCTACAGCAGGGCGCCGGCGAGCAGGCACCCCGCCCGGCTCAGCCCCTGACCGGCGGGGGCCCTTGAAGGCGGTGCCCGGCGGTGAGCTTGCCGGGCGACAGACCTGCCGGGAGGCATCGCCGGCCTTCTGGCAGGATCTTCGGATGCGTGAGCAACCATCATCAAGGACACCGAACGCCAACACCGGGACGGACGAAGCCGAGTTGGCCGCCGCCGAGGCCGGCCGGCCCGGTGCGGCACGTGCGTATGCCGAACTCCTCACCCGCAAGGGCCAGGTGGACGAGGCGCTGCCCTGGTGGGAGAAGGCGGCGGTTGAGGAAGGGGATGCCGAGGCGGCTCGTACGCTCGCCATCGTTCACAAGGACCGGTGGGACTTCGAGGAGGCCGAGCGGTGGTATCGCACGGCCGCCGACCGGGACGGGGGGTGTGCGTTCGGGCTGGCCACGCTGTTGAAGGAGGCGGGAGATCAGGCCGGGGCCCAGGAGTGGTACGCGCGGGGCGCCGAGTTGGGCAGCCTGGAGTGCGTGACCAACGGGGCCGTGATGCTCGCCGGGCAGGGTGCGTGGGAGGAGGCGCTGGTCCGGCTCGGCGAGGCGTGCGAGAGAGGAGACCGGAAGGCCTTCCAGGCGCGCCACATCGTCGAGGGCATCCAGGACGACCTGGAGCGATGGGGGGACGCGCTCGCGGCGGCCGAGCGAGACGGGGACCCCGAGGCCGCCTACGACGCGTTGAGCGACCTGCGTGACCCCGAGTACCAGGGCATGTTCGACGCCTATCCCGGCACGGTGGCGGCAGGGGAGGCGCTGTACGCCCGGGCCGCCGCGCTCGGCAGCGCCCGGGCGCTCGTGGAGCAGGCCATCCTCGTGGAGCGGGACACCGGCCGATGGCCGGAGGCACGTGCCCTCGCCGAGC
This sequence comes from Streptomyces sp. NPDC001348, assembly GCF_053597535.1. NCBI lineage: Bacteria > Bacillati > Actinomycetota > Actinomycetes > Kitasatosporales > Streptomycetaceae > Streptomyces > Streptomyces sp. NPDC001348. Next base: position 52,150 of record NZ_JBSFIK010000022.1, read on the forward strand.
GCAGCCACCGACTCGGATACTCCGGCGCCGCCTTCGTGCTGGGTATCTGGTGGGAGGAACGCGGCGAGCTGCGGGAGGCGGAGAAATGGTTCCGGGCAGCCGACGAGAACGGCGGCCACGACCTCGCCTGCCTCAGGCTCGGAGTGCTGTGCAAGCGTCAGCGCCGGCTCGACGAGGCGGAGGAGTGGCTGCGCAAAACCGGGGTGGACGAGGAGAACTACGACGCGTTCAACGGCGTCCAGGAGCTGATCGTCGACACGCTCAAGGAGATCGCCGAGCTGCGGGCGGAGCCCGAGAGCCCCGCGGACGCCGAGCGCCGGGCCCGTCTGCCGGGCCTGCGGGCCGCCGCCGAGGCGGACGGCGCCGGCCCCGAGGAGATGTTCGCCTACGCCGACGCGCTCGACCGGCTGCGCCGGCTGCCCGAGGCCGCCGAGTGGTATCGCCGGGCCGGCACTCCGCGAGCCGGCCTCGGCCTCGGCCGCATGCAGTACCAGCTCGGCGGTGCCAAGGGCACGTACATGCTCCCGTTCTACGAGCCCGCGGCGGCGGCAGGGGACGCCGAGGCGGCGTACGACATCGCCGAGATCCACTCCGAGGCCGGTGACAAACGCTCGGCCGGTGTCTGGTACCACCGGGCGGCGCTGCTAGGACATGGCCGGGCCGCCTGGCACGTGGGCTGGATCAGCGAGGAACGCCGCGGCGACCCGCAGTTCGCGGAACGCTGGTACGTACGGGCGGCCGAGACGGGCCTGGCCCGGCCGGCCTACCTCGCGGGCATGAGCATGGTTCGGTACGGGCGCCATGCCGAGGCCGAGCGATGGCTGGTGATGGCCTGGGAGGAGGGCATCGTCGAGGCGTCCTACTACCTGGGGCGTGCACTGCGCGGTCTCGGGCGCGCGGAGGAGGCCGTGGAGTGGCTGCGGCGCGCCGTCGAGCGGTATGCGGAGTTCGAGCGCGAACGGTACGGGTTCAACAGGCCTGATCCCCGGCCTGAACTGGCCGAGCTGCTCATGGAGTCCGAACAGGACGAGGAGGCCGCTGACGTCGTGGCGAGGATCCTGGAGGAGTACCCCGGCCATCTGAAGGGCAACCGCTACGCCGGCATCCTCGCCCGCCGCAGGGGCGACCTGGAGACGGCCGCGAAACACTTCGAGGAGATCGCCGACAGGGACCGCGACGGAAGCGTCGGGCTGACACTGAGGGAGATCAGGGAAGTCCTGGCACAGGTTTCGCACCCGCACTGAAAACCGGTGCCCGGCACACCAGATCGATGTGCCGGGCACCGGACAGCCGTACGGAAGGCGGCTACGCCGGAACGCTCGCCACGCCCGGGGCCAGGAACTGCTTGCCGTTCACGCGCTCCGAGACGCCCTCGCGGTCCAGGTACGGCGTGATGCCGCCCAGGTGGAAGGGCCAGCCCGCGCCGGTGATGAGGCACAGGTCGATGTCCTGGGCCTCGGCGACGACGCCCTCCTCGAGCATCAGCCCGATCTCCTGGGCCACCGCGTCCAGCACACGGGCGCGGACCTGCTCCTCGGTCAGGACGGTGTCGCCCTGCTTGAGCAGCGCGGCGACCTCCGGGTCCAGCTCGGGCTTGCCGCTGTCGTAGACGTAGAAGCCGCGCTTGCCCGCCTTGACGACGGCGGCGAGGTTCTCGGAGACCGTGAAGCGGTCCGGGAAGGCCCGGTTGAGGGTCTCCGAGACGTGCAGGCCGATCGCCGGGCCGACCAGCTCGAGGAGGACCAGCGGGGACATCGGCAGGCCCAGGGGCTCCACCGCCTTCTCCGCGACCTCGATCGGCGTGCCCTCGTCGATCACGTTCTGGATCTCGCCCATGAAACGGGTCAGGATGCGGTTGACGACGAACGCCGGGGCGTCCTTCACCAGAACCGCGGTCTTCTTCAGCTTCTTGGCCACCGCGAAGGCGGTCGCGAGCGACGCGTCGTCGGTCTGCTCACCGCGGACGATCTCCAGAAGGGGGAGGATCGCCACCGGGTTGAAGAAGTGGAAGCCGACGACCCGCTCGGGATGCTGCAGCTTCGACGCCATCTCCGTCACCGAGAGGGAGGAGGTGTTCGTCGCCAGGATCGCGTGCGCCGGGGCGACCGCCTCGACCTCCGCGAACACCTGCTGCTTGACGCCGATCTCCTCGAACACCGCTTCGATGATGAAGTCGGCGTCCGCGAAGCCCTCGGCCTTGTCCAGAACGCCGGTGACCAGGGCCTTCAGCCGGTTCGCCTTGTCCTGGTTGATGCGGCCCTTGCCGAGCAGCTTGTCGATCTCGGCGTGGACGTAGCCCACACCCTTGTCGACGCGCTCCTGGTCGATGTCCGTGAGGACGACCGGGACCTCCAGGCGGCGCAGGAACAGCAGGGCGAGCTGCGAGGCCATCAGACCCGCGCCGACCACGCCGACCTTCGTCACCGGACGCGCCAGGTTCTTGTCCGGGGCGCCCGCCGGGCGCTTGCCGCGCTTCTGCACCAGGTTGAAGGCGTAGATGCCGGCGCGCAGCTCGCCGCCCATGATGAGGTCGGCCAGCGCCTGGTCCTCGGCGTCGTAGCCCTGCTGCAGGTCGCCGTTCTTGGCGGCCGCGATGATGTCCAGGGCGCGGTAGGCGGCCGGGGCCGCGCCGTGCACCTTGGAGTCGGCGATGAAACGGCCCCTGGCGACGGCCTGGTCCCAGCCCTCACCGCGGTCGATCGCCGGGCGCTCGACGGCGATCTCGCCCTTGAGGACGGCCGCCGTCCAGATCAGCGACTGCTCCAGGAAGTCGGCGCCCTCGAAGATGGCGTCGGCGATCCCGAGCTCGTAGACCTGCTTGCCCCCCAGCTGCTTGTTCTGGTTGAGGCTGTTCTCGATGATGACCGAGACGGCCTTGTCGGCGCCGATCAGGTTCGGCAGCAGCGTGCAGCCGCCCCAGCCGGGGACCAGGCCGAGGAACACCTCGGGCAGGGAGAACGCGGGCAGGGCCGCGGACACCGTGCGGTAGCTGCAGTGCAGGCCGACCTCGACGCCGCCGCCCATCGCCGCGCCGTTGTAGTACGCGAAGGTGGGGACCGCGAGGCCCGACAGCCGCTTGAAGACCTCGTGGCCGCCCTTGCCGATGGCGAGCGCGTCCTTGTGCTCCTTCAGCAGCTCGACGCCCTTGAGGTCGGCGCCGACCGCGAAGATGAACGGCTTGCCGGTGATGCCGACGCCGACGATCTCGCCGTCCGCGGCCTCCTTCTCGACCTGGTCGATCGCGGTGTTCAGGTTCGCGAGCGAGGCCGGGCCGAAGGTGGTCGGCTTGGTGTGGTCGAAGCCGTTGTCCAGGGTGATGAGGGCGAAGCGGCCCGCACCCAGGGGCAGGTCGAAGTGGCGTACGTGCGCCTGCGTGACGACCTCGTCCGGGAACAGCTCGGCCGCGCCCTTCAGGAGTTCAGCGGTGGTGCTCACTTGTCGCCTCCGTCGAAGTGCGGGTTCTCCCAGATGACCGTCGCGCCCATGCCGAAGCCGACGCACATGGTGGTCAGGCCGTAGCGGACGTGCGGCTGCTCCTCGAACTGGCGGGCCAGCTGCGTCATCAGGCGGACGCCGGAGGAGGCCAGCGGGTGGCCGAACGCGATGGCGCCGCCGTACTGGTTCACGCGCTCGTCGTCGTCGGCGATGCCGTAGTGGTCGAGGAAGGCCAGGACCTGGACGGCGAAGGCCTCGTTGATCTCGAAGAGGTTGATGTCCTCGATGGACAGTCCCGCCTTGGCGAGGGCCTTCTCCGTGGCCGGGATCGGCCCGTAGCCCATGACCTCGGGCTCCACGCCCGCGAAGGCGTAGGAGACGAGGCGCATCTTGACCGGCAGGTCGTTCTCGCGGGCGAAGTCCTCGGACGCGATGATCGAGGCGGTGGCGCCGTCGTTCAGACCGGCCGCGTTACCGGCGGTCACCCGGCCGTGGACGCGGAACGGGGTCTTGAGACCGGAGAGGTTCTCCAGGGTGGTGCCCGGGCGCATCGGCTCGTCGGCGGTGACCAGGCCCCAGCCCGTCTCACCGGCCTCCGGAGTGGTGCGGCGCACCGAGATCGGCACCAGGTCGGCCTGGATCTTGCCGTTGGCGTACGCCTTGGCGGCCTTCTCCTGGGAGCGCACCGCGTACTCGTCGGCGCGCAGCTTGGTGATGTGCGGGTACCGGTCGTGCAGGTTCTCCGCGGTCATGCCCATGAACAGGGCGGACTCGTCGACCAGCTTCTCCGAGACGAAGCGCGGGTTCGGGTCCACGCCCTCGCCCATCGGGTGGCGGCCCATGTGCTCGACACCGCCGGCGATGACGGCGTCGTACGCGCCGAACGCGATCGAACCGGCCGTGGTCGTCACGGCGGTCAGCGCGCCGGCGCACATGCGGTCGATGGAGTAGCCGGGGACGGACTGGGGCAGACCTGCCAGGATGCCGGCCGTGCGGCCCAGGGTCAGACCCTGGTCGCCGATCTGCGTGGTCGCGGCGATGGCGACCTCGTCGATCTTCTTCGGGTCGAGCCCGGGGTTGCGGCGCAGCAGCTCCCGGATCGCCTTCACGACGAGGTCGTCGGCGCGGGTCTCGTGGTAGATGCCCTTGGGGCCCGCCTTGCCGAACGGGGTGCGGACGCCGTCTACGAAGACGACGTCCCTGACGGTACGAGGCACGATGGCTCTCCTCCAGGGTGCGGGATGGCACTGCTGCGACGCGCAAGCGCTGAGCGCGCGCTCAGGACCCATGCTACTTATCGGTAACGTAGCTGCCCAGTCCAGGCTGCCCAAGCGGTGAAGGTCACATCGGCGGCGCGGTGCCGGAGGCCGTCTCTCCTCCTCCCTTGACGGCCTCCGCGATCCGCAGGGCGGCCTCGGCGGGCGTGAGGTGCGTCGTGTCGACGACCTCGGCCTCGGCGTGCAGCCACGTGCGGGCCGCCTCGGCGTAGGGCTCGAGGTACCTGAGACGGAACGGGGAGTCGGGGCCGAGAACGGTGTCGCCCGCGATGCGCCCGCGGAGAGTGTCCTGGTCGGCGTGGAGGACGAAGTGCCTGACCGGGACGGCGTGCCGGGCGAGGCCCGCGCTGATCTCGCGCCAGTACTGCTCGACCAGGACGGTCATCGGTATCACCAGGGTGCCGCCGGTGTAGTCCAGCACGCGGCGGGCGGTCTCGACGACGAGCGGCCGCCACGGCGGCCAGTGCTGGAAGTTGTCCGTCTCGGGCAGCCCCGGCGTGATGTCCATGAGCGTCTCGCCGACCTTCTCGGCGTCGAACACCCGCGAGTCCGGGATCAGTTGCTGCACGAGCGCGCTGGTCGTCGTCTTGCCCGCGCCGTGGGTGCCGTTCAGCCATACGATCACGGGACCCGATGCTAGCGCCGGGCGACTAGCGATCCGGCGGTGCCGTCGACCCCCTCGGTGTCAGCACGGGGGTGGGGACCGGATGCGAGCCCGGGCCCTCTCCCGTGATCACCCCGAACAGGGTCCTGGCCGCCTCCGCGCCAAAACCGTGCACGTCATGGCTCATCGCGGACAGCGTCGGGTGGGTCAGCCGGCACAGCTGGGAGTCGTCCCAGGCCAGCAGGGACACGTCGGCGGGTACCCGCAGGCCCATCTCGGACGCCACCGAGAGCCCGGCCACCGCCATGATGTCGTTGTCGTAGACGATCGCGGTGGGCCGGTCCCGCGGCGCGGCGGTGAGCAGCGAGCGCGTCGCCCGGGCCCCCGCCTCACCGGAGTAGTCCGTGGTGACCTGCCAGGCCCCGGCCAGCTCCAGGGACCGTGCCGCCTGGTCGAAGGCGGCCGTGCGCATCGCGGTGTGCCCGAGGGCCGCCGCGCCGCCGACCCGGGCGATCCGCCGGTGCCCGAGCGCGGCGAGGTAGTGCACGGCCTCCGTGACGGCGGTGGCGTCGTCGGTCCACACGGAGGTGAGCCCCCCGGTCAGCGACGGGTGTCCGACCGCCACCACCGGCAGCCCCAGCCGCTCGGCCGCCGCCGGCCTGGGGTCGTCCGTCCCGAAGTCCACCAGGATGGCCCCGCCGATCTGCCGCCCCTTCCACCAGGACTCCAGCAGACCGGCCTCCTCCCGCACGTTCCGTACGAGCCTGAGCAGCAGCGAGCAGGACCGTTCGGTCAGCACGCTCTCCACGCCCGAGATGAACTCCATGTAGAAGGGCTCCAGCCCCAGCATCCGGGCCGGCCGGCAGATCGCCAGGCCCACCACGTCCACCCGGGCGCCCGCGAGGGACCGCGCGGTGAGGTTCGGCGCCCAGCCCAGCTCCCGCGCCGCCGCGAAGATGCGGTCGCGGGTCGCCTCCGACAGCCCCGGCTTGTGGTTGAAGGCCAGCGACACCGCGCCCTTGGACACGCCGGCCCGCGCGGCGACGTCCCTGATGGTGACGCGAGGGCTCGGCGTCGCTGTCATCAGGCGGGCTCCACGCAGTACAGGGCGGCCCGGGCGGCGGCCTCGTCGGGTGTCCGCCAGCCCCGCACGCCGATCGTGACCCGTTCCCCGGGAAGCAGTGTGACCAGTCCGCGGTCCGCCCGCGCCGCCGGGTCCAGCCGGTCGGCCTGCAGCAGCAGGTCCCGTACGAGGGTACGGGCCGTCACCGTCACCGCGCCCGGCGCGACGCTCACGTCGAACTCCGGCGGGGGGTAGGGGATCTCCCGGTCGGGGGCGGGGAAGTACAGGGCGCGCACCCCCTCCATGTCGGCGACCAGGAACTCCTTCGGCCCGGCCGGCCCGAGCTCACCGGGCACCTCGATGTCCGCCACCGTCCGCGCCCGCGCCGCCAGAGCCATGCTCGCCGCACCGACCACCGCCCCCGCCACGGTCATCCGGCGCAGCGTCACCGTCCCCGTCCACTCCTCGGCGGACTGGTTGACGGCGGCCAGCACCAGCCCCTCCGCCCCCGCCCGCAGCGTCAGCAGCCGGTCGGCGTACAGCCGCCGCAGCTCGTGGTACAGCGGCTTCTCCCGCCCGTCCCCGTCGACGGCCGACCACGACGTCACCGGCCAGCAGTCGTTGAGCTGCCAGACCACCGTCCCCGCGCACACCGGCCACTGCGACCGCCAGTGCTCGATCCCGGCGGCCACCGCCCGCGCCTGGTTGACCTGCGTCAGATAGTGCCAGCGGTCGAAATCCCCTTCGGGGAGGACGAAATGACGGGCGAGGCCACGCTCCAGCTTGCCGTTGCCGTCGTCCGCCTTCTGGTGGTGCAGCATGCCGGGGGAGTCCGCCGCGAGCTCCTCACCGGGCAGCGCGCGCCGCAGCGTCGCGTACGCGGGCGGCGCCTGCCAGCCGAACTCGGCCACGAAACGCGGCACGCTCAGCCGGTAGTCCGCGTAGTCCTCCCGGTTCCACACCTCCCACGAGTGGTGCGTGCCGTGCGCCGGGTCGTTCGGGTGGTGCGCCCAGGACCCCGACCACGGGCTGCCCGCCGTGTACGGCCGAGTCGGATCCAGCTCGGCCACCACCCGCGGCAGCAGACCCAGGTAGTACCCCTCGCCCCAGGAGTCCCCGGCCAGCCGCCGCTCCCAGTCCCAGTCCCTGAAGCCCCACAGGTTCTCGTTGTTGCCGTTCCACAGCACCAGCGAGGGGTGCGGCATCAGCCGTACGACGTTCTCCCGGGCCTCCGCCTCCACCTCGCCGCGCAGCGGCTGCTCCTCCGGGTAGGCCGCGCACGCGAACGGGAAGTCCTGCCAGACCATCAGGCCCAGCTCGTCGCAGGCGTCGTAGAAGTCCTCGCTCTCGTAGATCCCGCCGCCCCACACCCGCACCAGGTCCACACCCGCCGCGGCGGCCTGCCCCAGCCGCTCCCGGTAGCGCTCGCGGGTGACACGGGAGGGGAAGACGTCGTCCGGGATCCAGTTCACGCCCCGCGCGAACAGCCGCTCCCCGTTGACGACCAGGGCGAAGCCGGTGCCGTGCGCGTCGGGCCGCCGGTCCAGCCCGACCGTGCGGAAACCGATCCGGCGGTGCCAGGTGTCGAGCACCTCGTCACCGTGGACCAACGTCAACTCGATGCCGTGGAGCGGCTGCTCGCCGTAGCCCCGGGGCCACCACAGCTCCACGTCCGGGATCCTCAGCCGTACGACCCCGCTCGTCCCGTCGACCTCGGCGCGTGCCGCCCGACCGCCCACCCGGGCCTCCAGGGCGAGCCGCGCCTCGCCCCGGGTCCGCTCGACGTCGACCCGCAACTCGACGACACCCGTGCCCTGTTCGACGGTCACCAGCGGCCGCACCCGGCTGATCCGGGCGGTCGACCAGCGCTCCAGCCGCACCGGCCGCCAGATGCCCGCCGTGACCAGCGTGGGCCCCCAGTCCCAGCCGAACGAGCAGGCCATCTTGCGGATGTACTGGTACGGCTCGGCGTAGGCGGCGGGCCGCTCGCCCAGCCGCTCGCGGACGGTCTCGGCCTCGGTGTAGGCGGAGGCGAACCGTACCGCCAGCAGACCCGTCACGCCGGTCACGTCGAAGCGGTGGGAGCGGTGCATGTTCCTCACCCGCCCCAGGAGTCGCCCGTCGAGAGTGATCTCGGCGGCGGTGTCCAGACCGTCGAAGACGAGATCGGTCCGCTCGTGCGCGGACGTCTCCCGCAGCTCCCGCTCGTACGTCCACTCCCGCCGCCCGACCCAGGCCACCTCCGTCTCGGCGCGTCCGAGGAACGGGTCCGGGACCAGCCCGGCCGCGAGCAGGTCGGTGTGCACGCAACCCGGCACCCGGGCGGGCAGCGCCTCTCCTTCGTGGCGCAGGATCCAGCCCTCGGTGAGCGGTGTGGCCTCCAGCATGCGCACTCCCTAAACCGGTCCAGACACGGGATCGGACGTACCTCTGCAGCCTTGGCGGGAATGGGACTTTACCGGTTGAGGAAAGCGCTGTCAGAGTGCCGAACCAGCCATCTCGCAAGTGCTCGTCCGTCCCATGCGTCATGAACGGAATGAACGGAGCTGATGCACATGAACCGCCGCACGATCCTGGCCACGGCCGCGGGAGCCGCCCTGTTGCTCGCCGGCTGCACCGGTACGGGAGGCTCCACTAAGGGCGCCGACGCGAAGGCGCCGGACGACCCGTCCAAGGTGAGCGGGACCATCACGGTCCTCACCCAGCGGACCGACCTCGTACAGGACGGCACGATGAAGAAGTACGCCGCCGAGTTCAACAGGACGTACCCGAAGGTGAAGGTCGAGTTCCAGGCCCTCACCAACTACGAGTCCGAAGTCAAGATCCGGATGAACACGGAGAACTACGGCGACGTCCTGCTGATCCCCGGGGTGATCAAGAAGAGCGACTACCCCCGGTTCTTCGCCTCGCTGGGCACCCGGCAGGAGCGCGCCAGGAAGTACCGGTTCACCGACTTCACCACGGTCGACGGCAAGGTCTACGGCCAGAGCCCGATCGGCGTGACCCCGGGCTTCGTCTACAACAAACGGGTCTGGAAGCAGGCCGGCGTCACCGAGTGGCCCACCACCCCGGCCGAGTTCCTCGACGACCTCAAGGCGATCAAGTCGAAGACGGGCGCGACCCCGTACTACACCAACTTCGCCGCCCAGTGGCCGCTGACCTCCTGGACGTTCGTCAACGGCTCGGTGCACTGCGACACCCGGGCCACCACCAAGCTCGCCGACGGCGATCCCTGGGCCAAGGGTGCGGACCTGCGCGTCGGCGACAAGCTGCTGTACGACATCGTGCACGACGGGCTCGCCGAGAAGGACCCGACGACCACCAACTGGGAGGCGTCCAAGGCCCAGCTGGCCAAGGGGAAGATCGCCACGCAGTGGCTCGGCACCTGGGCGGTCATCCAGTTCCAGGACGCGGCCCGCAAGGCCGGGGTGAATCCCGACGACATCGGCTTCATGCCCTTCCCCGCCCAGGTGGACGGCAGGTTCTGCGCGACCGTCGGCCCCGACTACAACCAGGCCGTCAACGTCCACTCCGCGCACAAGGAGGCGGCCCGCGCCTGGATCGACTGGTTCACCGACAAGTCCGGCTACGACAAGGACAACCTCGCCATCTCCCCGCTGAAGGACGCGCCCCTGCCCACCGTCCTCAAGCCCTACGAGGCCGCCGGCGTGAAGCTGATCGAGCTGGACGACTCGGCGGGCGCCAGGGTCAAACTGATCGACGACCAGTCGGAGGTCGGCATCAACAAGCCCGACTACCGCCAGGACCTGGTCGACCTCGCCCGCGGCGCGAAGAGCGGCAGCCTCGACGACTTCCTGGACGGCCTCGCCAAGAAGTGGACCGCCGCGCAGAAGACCGTGGGGTCGGGGTCCTGATGACGGACACCACCCAGAAGGCGGACCACGCAGTGCCCACGGTCCCGGCCGGGCCGGCGCCCGTCCCGCGGCCCGTGCCCCGCCGGACACGGATCGGGCGGGCGGTGACCCCCTGGCTCTTCCTGCTCGCCCCGCTGGCCCTGCTGGTCACCTTCACCTACGCACCGATCGCCAACATGGTCGCGTACAGCTTCACCGACTGGGACGGCGTCAGCCCGGAACTGCACTACACCGGCACCGGCAACTACACCGAACTCTTCACCCGGCCCGACCTCTTCGAGGTCTTCTTCGTCAGCGGCTACTACCTGGCCGCCTCCGCCGTGCAGATCGTCGCCGCGCTCTACTTCGCGACCGTCCTGAGCTTCGACGTCCGCTTCCGGAACTTCTTCAAGGGCGTGCTCTTCTTCCCGTACCTGATCAACGGGGTGGCGATCGGCTTCGTCTTCCTCTACTTCTTCCAGGACGGCGGCACCCTGGACTCGGTGCTGAGCCTGTTCGGCGTGCGCTCCCACCATGCCTGGCTGGGCACCCCGGTCTCCGCGAACCTCTCCCTCGCGGGCGTCTCCGTCTGGCGCTACCTCGGCCTGAACTTCGTCCTCTTCCTCGGCGCGATCCAGTCCATCCCGGGAGAGCTGTACGAGGCGGCGGAACTGGACGGCGCGAACCGCTGGCAGCAGTTCCGCCACATCATCGCGCCCGGCATCAAGCAAGTGGTGACACTGACCGTGATCCTCTCGGTCTCCGGTTCGCTGTCCGCCTTCGACATCCCCTACATCATGACCGGCGGCGCCACCGGAACGGAGACCTTCGTGATCCAGACCGTGAAGCTGGCCTTCGAGTTCAACAAGACGGGGCTCGCCTCGGCGGCCGCGGTCGTCCTGCTGCTGATCGTCCTGGCGGTGACCTGGCTGCAACGGCGGCTCGTCCCCGACTCCGCCGACAACAGGATGGACCTGGTATGACGCGCCGTACCGTCGCCCGCACCCTGGTGTACCTGTCGCTGATCGCCGCCACGGTGGTCGTTCTGCTCCCGCTCGGCGCCGTCCTCCTGACGTCCCTGAAGACCCCGGAGGAGATGGCCGACGACAGCGGCGCCCTCACCGCGCCGCACCACCCGCTCGACTTCCACAACTACGTGACGGCGTTCCAGGACGGCGGCATGCTCCGGGCCTTCGGCAACACGGCCTTCATCCTGGTCTTCGCCATCGGCGGCACCGTCCTCATCGGCTCGATGACCGCGTACGCCATCGACCGGTTCGCCTTCCGCTTCAAGAAGCTCGTGGTGGCGCTGTTCCTGCTGGCCGCGCTGGTCCCCGGCGTGACCACCCAGGTGGCCACCTTCCAGATCGTCAACAGCTTCGGCCTCTTCGACACCCGGTGGGCGCCGATCACGCTCTACATGGGGACGGACATCGTCTCGATCTACATCTTCCTGCAGTTCGTGAGGTCGATCCCGATCTCCCTCGACGAGGCCGCCCGGCTGGACGGCGCCAACGCCTTCACGATCTACCGCAAGATCATCTTCCCGCTGCTGAAACCCGCGACGGCCACCGTGGTGATCGTGAAGGGGATCACCGTCTACAACGATTTCTACATCCCCTTCCTCTATATGCCGTCCCAGGATCTTGGCGTGATCTCGACGTCTCTGTTCCGCTTCCGCGGCCCCTTCGGCGCCCACTGGGAGACGATCTCGGCAGGAGCGGTACTGGTGATCCTGCCGACGCTGATCGTCTTCCTCGCCCTGCAGCGCTTCATCTACAACGGCTTCATGAGAGGGGCGACAAGATGAGGCGCCCCAAAGGGGCGCGGGGAACTGCGCGACCAGCCATGGACAACCCGCGGCCGCCGCACATCAGAACCCCCTACGGCGCTCAGGCCCCCTCCGCAGCCAGCGCAGCGACAAGCACCGGCGTCACCAGCTCCACCTGCCAGGCCCGCGCCCCGTGCCCGGCGAGAGCCGCTGCCACGGACTCGTCGTCCACACTCTTCGGCGGCTCCCAGCAGAGCCGCCGCACCGTGTCCGGGGTGATCAGGTTCTCCTGAGGCATGTTCAGCCGCTCGGCCAGCGAGGACACCCCCGCCCGAGCCGCCGAGAGGCGTGCCGCGGCGGAGGGGTCCTTGTCGGCCCACGCCCGGGGCGGAGGCGGCCCGGCGACCGGCTGCCCCGGCTGCGGCAGCTGCGCGTCGGGAAGCGCCTTGGCGCGGTCCACCGCCGCCTGCCACTGCTCGAGCTGCCGCCGCCCCATCCGGTGGCCGAACCCGTTCAGCGCCGCCAGGGCGTGCACGCTGCCCGGCAGGGCGAGGGCGGCCTCGACGATGGCGGCGTCACCGAGCACCTTGCCCGGCGACACGTCCCGCCGCTGGGCGATACGGTCCCTCGTCTGCCACAGTTCGCGCACGACGGCCAGCTGCCGCCGGCGGCGCACCTTGTGCATGCCGGACGTACGGCGCCAGGGGTCCTTGCGCGGCTCGGCGGGCGGCGCGGCCGCGATGGCGTCGAACTCCTGCCGGGCCCACTCCAGCTTGCCCTGCCGGTCCAGCTCCTTCTCCAGGGCGTCGCGCAGGTCGACCAGCAGCTCGACGTCCAGCGCCGCGTACCTCAGCCACGGCTCGGGCAGCGGCCGGGTCGACCAGTCGACGGCGGAGTGGCCCTTCTCCAGTACGAAGCCCAGGACGCCCTCGACCATCGCGCCGAGGCCGACCCGGGGGAACCCGGCGAGCCGCCCGGCCAGCTCGGTGTCGAACAGGCTGCTGGGCACCATGCCTATCTCACGCAGACAGGGCAGATCCTGGGTGGCCGCGTGCAGCACCCACTCGGCGCCCGACAGCGCCGCGCCGAGGCCCGAGAGATCGGGGCAGGCGACGGGGTCGATCAGTGCGGTCCCGGCGCCCTCGCGACGCAGCTGCACCAGGTAGGCGCGCTGGCCGTAGCGGTAGCCGGAGGCGCGCTCGGCGTCGACGGCGACGGGGCCGGTGCCCGCGGCGAAGGCGGCGACCACCTCGGCCAGCGCGGCCTCGTCGGTGATCACCGGGGGAATGCCCTCGCGTGGCTCGAGCAGAGGAATCGGCGCCGTCGTCGCAGAGGATCCGCCGTCGTCCGGAGGGGTTCCTCCGGTGGTGCGCAGTGGCATGTCTGCTGCGGTCTCTTGGGCGTCGGTCACCTGTCAAGGGTATCCGTGTGTGGACAGCACCCGTCGACGGAACGTTCCGTCGACGGGCGTGGGAGGGGCGTAAACCAGTCAGGAACCGGTCAGGCGGGTGAAACCCGTGGTTCACATGGACGAACGCCGGAGAGGTCAGTGGATGATCCCGGTGCGCAGGGCCACCGCCACCATTCCGGCCCGGTCGCCCGTGCCGAGCTTGCGGGCGATGCGGGCGAGGTGGCTCTTGACGGTCAGGGCCGACAGCCCCATCGAGACGCCGATCGCCTTGTTCGACTGGCCTTCGGCGACCAGCCGCAGCACCTCGACCTCGCGGCCGGACAGCTCCCGGTAGCCGCCCGGGTGACTCGGGGCACCCGGGGGGCGGCGGTGCATGCGGGCGGCGGCGCCGATGGGGGCGGCACCGGGTCGGGTGGGGAGCCCGATGTTGGTCCGGGTGCCGGTGACGACATAGCCCTTGACCCCGCCGGCCAGGGCGTTGCGCACCGCGCCGATGTCGTCGGCGGCGGACAGCGCGAGGCCGTTGGGCCAGCCCGCGGCGCGGGTCTCGGACAGCAGGGTCAGGCCGGAGCCGTCGGGGAGGTGGACGTCGGCGACGCAGATGTCACGGGGGTTGCCGATGCGGGGACGAGCCTCCGCGATGGACGAGGCCTCGATGACGTCGCGTACGCCCAGCGCCCACAGATGGCGGGTGACGGTGGAACGGACGCGCGGGTCGGCCACGACCACCATGGCGGTCGGCTTGTTCGGGCGGTAGGCGACCAGGCTTGCGGGCTGCTCGAGGAGAACGGACACCAGGCCTCCTGGGGTGGCGGGGACGGGGCCGGCTCGTGGGGATGAAGCGGGGACGAACCGTGCTTTCAAGGTCACAGTCGTCTTCGGCACCAAACGTGTCCGCCTTTAGGGAATGATCACGATCCAGTGAGTAACAATACGGGCGATTCGGACACGCGATCGATCATCCGAAGATCGAGTCGGTCCGAGCCGGTGCGATTCCGGTTCGGAAAGTGGCCGTATCGACAAAGAGAGGGTCAATGAAGGGTGAGTCGGCCGACCGCCGGGTGGACGCCACCGGCTCGTCGGCGGGACCGGCGGAACCGCCGGGGACGGGTTGGTGGGTCCGGCGGGGCTGGTGGGGCGGCGGGACCGGTGGACTAGCGGGACTGGGGGCCCCTGCGCTGCGGCAGGGTCACCACGGACGCGTCGCCGGGGGCGGCCGGCGGCAGGCCCGCGACCTGGGCCAGCAGGTCGCACCAGGAGGCGAGGTGGGCGGCGGTCTCCGGGACCCCGCCCAGCCCCTCGCGGGGTGTCCAGGAGGCGCGGATCTCGATCTGCGAGGCGGCGGGGCGCTCGGACAGCCCGCCGAAGTAGTGCGAGCTCGCGCGCGTCACCGTGCCGCTCGGCTCGCCGTACGTGAGCCCGCGGGCCTGCAGGGCGCCGGTCAGCCACGACCAGCACACCTCGGGCAGCAGCGGATCGGCCGCCATCTCCGGCTCCAGCTCCGCGCGCACCAGGGTCACCAGCCGGAAGGTGCCGCGCCAGGCGTCGTGCCCGGCCGGATCGTGCAGCAGCACCAGCCGGCCGTCGGCGAGATCCTGGTCGCCGTCGACGACCGCAGCCTCCAGGGCGTACGCGAAGGGGGCCAGCCGCTGCGGAGCGGGCGTCGGCTCCACCTCGATCTGCGGCCGCAGCCGGGCGGCCCGCAGCGCCTCGACCGCGGCCCGGAAGGCCGGCGGAGCCCCGCCGCCCGTATGCCCCTCCGCTTCCCCCGTCTCCTTCGCGTCGTCCATCCCACCAGCGCCGTCCGACAGTCGTCCCTGAGCCGCAGCCATGCGGGGAAGAGTAAGGGGAACGAGGGCATCGCGCAGGGCAGACACCCCGCACCGGTGGTCGCCGCACCCCGGCATGGGCCCCGGCGCCGCCGTGCGAGACTTTCCCCGTGAGTGCCAACGAGACTTCCACCGGCGGGCAGCCGACGCCCCCGTCCGCGACGTACGACTCCGCCTTCCTCAAGGCGTGCAGGCGCGAGCCCGTGCCGCACACGCCCGTGTGGTTCATGCGGCAGGCCGGGCGCTCCCTGCCGGAGTACCACAAGGCGCGCGAGGGCATCGGGATGCTGGAGTCCTGCACGCGGCCCGAGCTGGTCGCGGAGATCACGCTGCAGCCGGTGCGCCGCCACGGCGTGGACGCGGCGGTCTACTACAGCGACATCGTCGTACCGCTGAAGGCCATCGGTCTCGACCTCGACATCAAGCCCGGCGTCGGCCCGGTCGTCGCGGAGCCGGTCCGCACCCGCGCCGACCTCGCCCGGCTGCGCGACCTGACCCCCGAGGACGTCTCCTACGTCACCGAGGCGGTCGGCCTGCTCACCCGCGAGCTGGGCGGCACCCCGCTGATCGGCTTCGCGGGCGCGCCGTTCACCCTCGCGAGCTATCTGGTCGAGGGCGGCCCGTCCCGTACGTTCGAGAACGCCAAGGCGATGATGTACGGCGACCCGGAGCTGTGGGCCGACCTGCTGGACCGTCTCGCGGACATCACCACCACGTTCCTGAAGGTGCAGATCGAGGCGGGTGCCTCGGCGGTGCAGCTGTTCGACTCCTGGGCCGGAGCCCTGGCCCCCGCCGACTACCGCAACTCGGCGATGCCCGCCTCGGCGAAGGTCTTCGAGGCCGTCGCCGGGTACGGCGTCCCGCGCATCCACTTCGGCGTCGGCACCGGCGAGCTGCTGAAGCTCATGGGCGAGGCCGGTGCGGACGTGGTCGGCGTCGACTGGCGCGTCCCGCTGGACGAGGCCGCCCGCCGGGTCGGCCCCGGCAAGGCGCTGCAGGGCAACCTCGACCCGACGGTCCTGTTCGCCGGGACCGAGGTCGTCGAGGCCAAGACCCGCGAGGTCCTCGACGCGGCCGCGAAGCTGGAGGGCCACGTCTTCAACCTCGGCCACGGTGTCATGCCGTCCACCGACCCGGACGCGCTGACCCGGCTCGTGGAGTACGTGCACACGCAGACCGCCCGCTGACTCAGGCCCTGTCGTTCGGATCATCCCGGCGTCGCGGGGTCTGGCACGCACTCCGCCACTCTCGGCTTCGCTCGAGCGGGGGACCGCCATCGCGTTGTCGCCCTCCTCCGCCCTGCAGCTGCACGCTCCCCCACGCTCGAACAGCCTCGCGCGGGGGCACCCCCATCGCCCCCGCTCGGGTCGGCCAGAAGGCCACGCCACCTGAAGCCGACCTGATCCAAACGACAGGGCCTACCAGGTCTGCCAGGCCTGCCGGGGCCGGGCCCGCCTGCCGAACAGCAGGCCGCGCGGCTCCGGCGGGGGCGGCGTGCCCGGCTTGAGCGGCCAGGCGAGCAGCATGCCCGCGATGAAGCCGACGACGTGCGCCGCGTACGCCACCGTGCCGGCGCCGGACACGCCGTGCCCGGAGGAGTACACCGCCTGCAGCCCGAACCAGAAGCCCAGCACCAGCCAGGCGGGCAGCCGCAGCGGCAGGAAGATCAGGAACGGGACAAGGACCCAGACCCTGGCCTTCGGATACAGCACCAGGTAGGCGCCCAGGACCCCCGCGATCGCCCCGGACGCGCCGATCAGCGGGTCGGCGGAGGAGGCGTTGAGCAGCGCGAAGCCGTACCCGGCCGCGTAGCCGCAGACGACGTAGAAGAGGAAGTACCGGACGTGGCCCATCCGGTCCTCGACGTTGTTGCCGAAGATCAGCAGGAACAGCATGTTGCCCAGCAGGTGCAGCCAGCTGCCGTGCAGGAACATCGCGGTGAACACCGACAGCGGCGGGGACTTGTCGTAGCCCGGCGCCGCCACCACGCAGCCGGGGCCGTGCGGGCCCATGCCCACACCGCCCGTCGGGACCGCCCGCGGCATCTGATGGTGGATCAGCTCTCGGGGCACGGCCGCGTAGTGGTCCATGAACGCCTGCAGATGGCACAGCTGCACCAGGTCGCTGCCCCCGGCCACGGACCCCGCTATGCCGGGCGTGGACAGGAACACGAGGACGTTCGCGGCGATGAGCGCGTATGTCACCCAGGGGGTGCGGCGCACGGGGTTCACGTCATGGACGGGGATGACCACACACAAGTACTGCCCCCGATGCGGCGGACGAATCGGTGAACACCGCCGGGCGGACGTGCGTATCCCTCCTCAACCGACGTGAGGATCAGGCGATGAACGACCGAATCACCCCTCCCATGCACGCCACGCCCGACGGCGAGGCGGAGCTCTCCCTCGTGGTGCGACTCCCCTGGGAGGACGTGGCACGGCTCGGCCAGGAGGCGGGGCGGCTGGCCGCGCAGATGCAGCGGCCGGTCACGCTGGACGAGGCGGTGAGCCACCGGCTGCGGTCCGCCCGGGCGTCCGCGGCGCACGCCAAGCCGGCCGGGGAGCAGCCCGCGGCCATGTCGTCCGGCTCCAACGTGACCGCCAACGCCGGAGTGACGTCCCTGCCGAGGATCGGCGGCACGGCCTGAGCCGCGGTGATCACGCCGCAGTCCTAGCCCTTCCCCGCGCGCACCTTCGCCGTCGCCTTCCTCGCCGCCACCAGTACCGGGTCCCACACCGGTGAGAACGGCGGGGCGTAGCCCAGGTCCAGGGCGGTCATCTGCTCCACGGTCATGCCCGCCGTGAGCGCGACCGCCGCGACGTCGACCCGTTTGCCCGCGCCCTCCCTGCCGACGATCTGCACGCCGAGCAGCCGCCCCGTGCGGTGCTCGGCGAGCATCTTGACCGTCATGGGGGAGGCGCCGGGGTAGTAGCCCGCACGGCTCGTCGACTCGATGGTCACCGCCTCGAAACGCAGGCCCGCCCGGAGGGCGTCCTTCTCACGCAGGCCGGTGCGGGCGATCTCCAGGTCGCAGACCTTGCTGACGGCCGTGCCCACCACACCGGGGAAGGTGGCGTAACCGCCGCCCACGTTGGTGCCGATGACCTGGCCGTGCTTGTTGGCGTGGGTGCCGAGCGGCACGTACTGCTCCCGGCCGGAGACCAGGTTCAGCACCTCGACGCAGTCACCGCCGGCCCAGATGTCCTCGTGGCCGCGCACCCGCATGGAGAGGTCGGTGAGCAGGCCGCCATGGGCGCCGAGGGGGAGGCCCGCCGCAGCGGCGAGCGTGGTCTCCGGGCGGACGCCGATGCCCAGGACGACGACGTCCGCGGGGTACTCGGCCTCCTCCGTGGCCACCGCGCGGATCCGGCCGTCCTCGCCGGTGAGCAGCTTCGTCACCTCGGCGTCGTTCACCATGGTGATGCCGAGGCCCTCCATGGCCCGGTGCACCAGGCGGCCCATGTCCGGGTCCAGCGTCGACATGGGCTCCGTGCCGCGGTTGACGACCGTCACCTCGAAGCCGCGGTCGATCAGCGCCTCGGCCATCTCCACACCGATGTAACCGGCACCCACGACCACCGCACGACGGCCGCGCGTGCCCGCCAGCGTGTCGAGGAGGGCCTGACCGTCGTCCAGGGTCTGCACACCGTGCACACCGGGAGCGTCCACGCCCGGCAGGTCGGGACGGACCGGACGGGCTCCCGTGGCGATGACGAGTCTGTCGTACGACGTCCAGGACTCGGCGCCGGAATCGACGTCACGCGCGCGTACCCGCCGCCCGGCCACGTCGATCTCGACGACCTCGGTGCGCATGCGCAGGTCGATCCCCCGCGCGCGGTGCTCCTCGGGAGTGCGCGCGATCAGCTGGTCCCGTTCGGGCACGGCACCGCCCACCCAGTACGGGATGCCGCACGCCGAGAAGGAGGTGAAGTGGCCGCGCTCGAAGGCCACGATCTCCAGTTCCCCCGGCCCGCGCAGCCGCCGCGCCTGCGACGCCGCGGACATCCCCGCGGCGTCGCCGCCGATCACGACCAGTCGTTCCGTCCCGCCCTGCCCAGCGCTCATGCTCATGCGAACACGCTACGCGCACGCGGCATTTCGGGTCGCTCAGCCCTCGTTCTCCGGCGTGGGTGCCGACTGCGGGGCCGGGCGGGCCGCCGGCAGCGGGCCCAGTGCGGTCGCCATGGGTGCGGCGGGGGCGCGGCGTGGCAGCCGGGGACGTACGACCCGCAGCCACAGCAGTGCGAGCAGCGCGGCGAGCGCGGCGAACGGCAGTGCGGCGCCCACGGCCAGGGCGATCCAGCGCAGCAGCGTGACGAACGCGTGCCAGCCGCCCGCGAGGGCGTCCCCGAAGCCGGGGGAGTCGTCCTTCCCGGCGTGCCGCACCGGCGTCTGCGACAGCGACAGGGTGATGGTGGCCAGGCTCGTGCGGTCCTTCAGGGACGCCTGCTGGGCGAGCAGCGCCTCGAGGTCGGCCTCCCGGCTGCTCAACTCCCCTTCGAGGGCGACGACGTCACTGAGCTTGCCGGCCCGGTCCATCAGCTCACGGACCCGGGCGACGCTGGCGCGCTGCGACCTGATCCGGCTGTCGACGTCCACCACCTGGTCGGTGACGTCCTGCGCCTTGGCCGTGCGGTGGAGGAGCCTGCCCGCGCCCTGCAGCTCGGTGAGGACCTCGTCGTACGCGTCGGTGGGGACCCGCAGCACGACCCGGGTGCGTTCATGGCCCCCGGAGTCCCGGCTGGTGGTCTCGTTCCCGACGTAACCGCCGGCGTTCTCGGCGGTGGCACGGGCCTGGTCGAGCGCCTTGGGCACGTCCTCGACCTGCACGGTGAGGGAGGCGGTGCGGATGATGTGGTAGGCGGTGAGCCTGGGCGCCTTGGCGGCGGGACCGGCGCCGCGCGCCTTGCCGGCGGACGTGCCCGGCTGCGCGGCGGTGCCCGCGTCGGCCTTGCTGCCGGACGAACCGCCGCCGGAGTCGTTCCCGGCGCTGCATCCGGCGAGCGCGAGGGACGCGGTGAGCAGAACGGCGGACAGGGCCCGAACGGGCCGCAGGGATCGTGGTGTGCGCATCGGGCGGTACCCCCGGGGGTTGCGACGACTGGTGTTCCTTCGACGCGGGGAGGGGGCGGCGGGCCGGGGGGAAACGGTTCCGATGCGGTCACGGTCACATCGCGCCGGGGCCACAAGGCCCTGGCACGGGGACCGGCGGCGGGTGAGAGGGTGGGGCCATGAGCGGATCACGTACGGGCGCGGGCCATGTCGTCGTCGTAGGAGCGGGCATCGCGGGGCTGGCCGCCGCCCACCGGCTGCTGGACCGAGGGGCGCGGGTCACCGTGCTCGAGGCGTCCGACCGGGTCGGCGGCAAGCTGCTGCCCGGCGAGATCGCGGGCGTGCGCGTCGACCTGGGCGCCGAGTCGATGCTGGCGCGCCGCCCCGAGGCGGTGGCCCTCGCGCGCGAGGTCGGCCTGGCCGACCGCCTGCAGCCCCCGGCGACCGCGACGGCCTCGATCTGGACCCGCGGCGCCCTGCGCCCCATGCCCAAGGGGCACGTCATGGGCGTCCCCGGCAGCGCCGCCGCCCTGACCGGTGTGCTGTCCGAGGAGGGCCTGGCCCGTATCGAGCGCGACGCCGACCTGCCCCGCACGGAGGTCGGCGACGACGTGGCGGTGGGGGAGTACGTGGCGGCGCGGCTGGGCCGCGAGGTCGTCGACCGCCTCGTCGAGCCGCTCCTGGGCGGGGTCTACGCGGGCGACGCGTACCGCATCTCGATGCGTTCGGCCGTGCCCCAGCTCTTCCAGGCCGCCCGCACCCACACCTCCCTGACGGAGGCGGTCCGCGAGATCCAGGCGAAGGCGGCCGCCCAGCAGCAGACCGGGCCGGTGTTCATGGGCATCGAGGGCGGTGTGGGCCGGCTGCCGCTCGCGGTCGCGGAGTCGGTGCGCGGCCGTGGCGGCGAGATCGTCACCGGGGCGCCGGTGGACGGACTGCGCCGGGAGCCCGGCGGCGGCTGGCGGGTCGCGGCCGGTGACCGCGTGCTGCACGCCGACGCCGTGGTCGTCGCCGTCCCCGCCCCGGCCGCCGCCGGGCTGCTGGCCGCCGAGTCCCCGGAGGCCGCCGCCGAACTGCGCGGGGTCGAGTACGCCTCCATGGCCCTGGTCACCCTCGCCTACCGCAGCGCCGACGTCACCCTGCCGGACGGCAGCGGCTTCCTCGTCCCGCCCGTCGACGGGCGCACCATCAAGGCCTCCACCTTCGCCTCCCGGAAGTGGGGCTGGATCGCCGACGAGGACCCGGGGGTCGTGGTCCTGCGCACCTCCGTCGGGCGGTACGCCGAGACGGAGATCCTTCGGCGCGCGGACGCCGAGCTGGTGGAGGTCTCCCGGCGCGACCTGCGCGCGGCCACCGGGCTGGCCGCCACCCCCCTGGAGACCCGCGTCACCCGCTGGACCGACGGCCTGCCCCAGTACCCCGTCGGACACCACGCGCGCGTGGCCCGTATCCGCGAGCACGTCGCGAAGCTGCCGGGCCTGGCCGTGTGCGGCGCGCAGTACGACGGCGTGGGCATCCCGGCCTGCATCGCGAGCGCCTACGCCGCGGTGGACCGGCTCGGCGGTGACCTGGAATCAACAGGTGCAGCGCGAAGCGCTTCGGTCGAGGGTGGTGGTGGGCGACGGGCGGGCGTGGAGGAGCTCACCGCCAACCCGGTGCAGAGCCTGCACGGCGGAGCGGGAGAATAGGTCCATGAGTGACGACGCCCCCACCACCGAGTCCGGCAGGGTCCCGAACAAGGGCAAGCTGGCCAAGGACCTCAACGAGGTCATCCGCTACACCCTGTGGTCCGTCTTCAAGCTGAAGGACGTGCTGCCCGAGGACCGCGCGGGCTACGCCGACGAGGTACAGGAGCTGTTCGACCAGCTCGCCGCGAAGGACGTGACGATCCGCGGCACGTACGACGTCTCCGGGCTGCGCGCCGACGCCGACCTGATGATCTGGTGGCACGCCGAGACCAGCGACCAGCTCCAGGAGGCGTACAACCTCTTCCGCCGCACGAAGCTGGGCCGCGCCCTCGCGCCGGTCTGGTCCAACATGGCGCTGCACCGTCCGGCCGAGTTCAACCGCTCGCACATCCCGGCGTTCCTCGCCGACGAGACGCCGCGCAACTACGTCAGCGTCTACCCGTTCGTGCGCTCCTACGACTGGTACCTGCTGCCCGACGAGGACCGGCGCCGCATGCTCGCCGACCACGGCAAGATGGCCCGCGGCTACCCGGACGTGCGCGCCAACACGGTCGCGTCGTTCTCGCTCGGCGACTACGAGTGGATCCTGGCCTTCGAGGCCGACGAGCTGTACCGCATCGTCGACCTCATGCGCCACCTGCGTGCCTCCGAGGCCCGTATGCACGTCCGGGAGGAAGTCCCGTTCTACACGGGGCGCCGCAAGGACGTCGCCGAGCTGGTGGCGGGGCTGGCCTGATCCCTACGGCGGTCCGTGCGGGTTCCGTACGGTTTCCGCACCGCTTCAGGTCCGGTCGGCCTTGCCCTTCAGCCGGTCCCTCAGGGCCCGCTCGCGGGGCGCGCCTGGCTTCGGCTCCGGGTGCGGCGCGCAGGACGCGTGCCGCACCGGGAGGCGGCCCTGCAGCAGATACGCCTCGAGGTGGGCGTTGACGCAGGGGTTCGCCCCGCCGGCGATGCCGTGCGTTCCCGCGTCCCGCTCGGTCACCAGCACCGAGTCCGCCAGCCGCCGGTGCATCTCCAGCGCTCCGCCGTACGGCGCGGCCGCGTCCCGCTCGGCGGCCAGGATCAGCGTCGGCGGCAGCTCACCCGGCCCGGTCCGCACGTCGAGCGGCCGCTGCCGGGGCGCAGGCCAGTAGGCGCAGGGCAGGTTCATCCACGTGTTCTCCCAGGTCTCGAAGGGCGCCCTCCGCGCGAGCCGGGTGTTGTCGCGGTCCCACACCGCCCAACTGGTCGGCCAGGGCGCGTCGTTGCACTCGACGGCGGTGTAGACCGCGCTCGTGTTCTCCGCCTCGGCGGCCGTCTGCGGGTTCGGCGCCGCCACCCGGAGCAGCGGCCCCGGATCACCCTTCAGGTACGCCGACAGCGCCGCGGCGCGGCTCGGCCAGTAGTCGTCGTAGTACGCGGCCGACAGGAACGCCGCCTGCAGCTGCCCGGGGCCCACCTTCCCGCCCGCCGGCCGGGCGGCCAGCCGCGCCCGCGCCGTCTCGTAGCCGCGCCGGACCTTCTCCGCCGTGTCGCCCAGCCCGTACACGTCGTCGTGCCGGGCAGCCCACTCCCGGAAGTCGGCCCAGCGGCCCTCGAACGCGGCCGACTGGTCGAGGTTGTCCCGGTACCAGACCCGCGCGGGGTCGGGGTTCACCGCCGAGTCCAGGACCATCCGCCGTACGTGCGAGGGGAACAGCGTGGCGTACAGCGCCCCGAAGTAGGTGCCGTACGAGGCGCCCAGGAACGTCAGCCTGTCCTCACCCAGCGCGGCGCGCAGGACGTCCAGATCACGGGCGTTGTTGAGGGAGTTGTAGTACCGCAGAGCGCTCCCGGACCGCTGGGCGCAGCCGCGCGCGTACGCCTTCGCCTGGGCGATGCGCTTCTTCTTGTAGGCGGTCGAGGGGTGCGTCGGTGCCGGGGTGGGGCCGCCGAGGAACCGCTTGGGGTCCTGGCAGGACAGCGGCGCCGAACGGCCCACCCCGCGCGGGGCGTAGCCGACGAGGTCGTAGGCGGCCGCGATGCGCTTCCACTCGGGCAGCAGGCCGACCAGCGGGAAGTACATGCCGGAGCCGCCCGGGCCGCCCGGATTGAAGACGAGGGCGCCCTGGCGGGGCACCTTGCGCTTGCTGTTGCGCGGGTCCTTGTGGGTCGCCCGCACCCGGCTCACGGTCAGCCGGATCTGCCGGCCGTCGGGGTGCGCGTAGTCCAGCGGGACGGTCACCGTGCCGCACTGCAGGCCGTCCGGCGCGTTCTGCTCGGCCGGGCACGTACCGAAGTCGATGCCGGCCGCACGCGCACGGGCGGCGGCCACCTCGATGCCGCGCAGCCGGGCCGCCTTCGGGACGCCGGGCGCGCCGTCGGCGGGGACGGCGGCCAGGGTGGTCAACAGCAAGGACCCGGCGGCCGAGTAGAGGACGGCAGCTCTCATCGCGTAACCCTTTCGCAGCGGGCGGCGGCGAACCGCCGGGACAAAAGGGATGTTTCGTACGAAGGACGACGAAGGCAAGCACCATCCGGGCGGTGTCGGCGCGAATGCCCCCCGTGCGCCCCCGGAGGCGGGTGTCCCCGGTGCCCTCAGTCCCGGCAGGGCTGGTCGCGGTGCGCCAAGGCCGCGCGCAGTTCCGGTTCGCCGATCGCGCGGATGCCGCGTACGGCGACGGAGGTCAGATAACCCCGGTCGCCACCCGGGTCGCCGGACCGCAGGGTCAGCGCGCCGAGCAGCCGCTGCCCGGCCGGGGACGCCCAGCGGGAGTAGGGGTGCGCCTCGACCCGGGCTATCGCCAGGCAGCTCAGGGTGAGGGCGAGGGGCAGCGCGAACCACAGGGCGACGAGCTCGCGCGGCATCTGGGTCGGCGCGGGCGTCAGCAGTGCGGTCGCGCCCAGCGCGAGCACGGCCAGGGCGGCGACCCGCACCTGGCGGACGCCGTCCGCCACGGTCGTGCGGGCCCCGTCGGGCAGCGCGAGCCCCGCGCGCACCAGGGAGTCGGCGAGGCTGCGCACCGCTTCCGCGCCCGCTGCCGCGGACCGCACGGGCCCGATGCGGGACTGTCCCTCCGGGCCGATGGCGCCTATCACCGACCGCTCCATGTCGTCCCGCCCGCGCGGGTCGACGACGGTCGCCCAGCCCGTGTGCGCGAGCAGCAGTCGCCGCTGCCGCGCCATGGAGACCATGGTCAGATCGGCGACCCGGGCCGGCCCGCCGGACAGGAACGCCGCCTCGTACAGCGTCAGATCGTGCTCCCGGCCCGCGATCGCGCCCTGCCTGTCGACTGCCGCCGCGCGCACGGCGGCCAGGCACAGCCGGGTGCACGCCGTACCGGCGACGGCCCAGGCCAGCAGCAAGAGAAGGAGCCAGAACATGACAAGTTTCTATGCCAGTGGTCTGGGAAACTCCATGCCCTGTTCACGATCCGGACACAGTGTTGCCGATGTGTGACGTTGCGCTTCGCCGCGCTGTTCAGGAGCCGCTGGACGGCGGCGGGCTGGAGGCGGCGGGCGGGAGCGTGTAGCTCGGGACCGGTGACGGGTTGGCCGGGACCGGGGAGCCGGTGGCGACGCTCGGCACGCCGGAGCCGGGGGGAGTGGGCGTGCCGCTCGCGGTGAGGTCACGGGCCAGCGCGGCGAAGTCCACGTACCCCGTGGCCTCCAGGGCCTCGATGTGGTCCAGGACGGTGGTGTTGGCGTCGTCGGCGAGACTGCGCACCAGCGAGTTCTGTGTGCCCGCGCGTACCTGGGCGACCACCGAGAACACCCTGCCGTGCGCGAGCCGCGCGATGTTGGCGAACTGGCGGTCGAAGTCCTCCCCCTGCGCCGACTGCAGGGTGGCGAGCCACTGCTTCTGCTGGTCGGTGGGTTCGTTCGGCAGTCCGAGGCCCAGCTTTCCGGCGACGTCCCGGACGCGCTCGTCGAGGAAGGTGTGACCGTCGACCAGGTGCCGCCCCGCCGTCCGTACGGCCGCCGTGGTGCCCTTCTGCTCCGCCAGCCGGCCGGCGGGCAGCTCCCACAGCCCGGCCAGCCGGACCTTGGTGATGAAGTCGCGGTCCTGGGCGGACAGCGGTCCGTACTGCGTGAGGTACGTGTCCGCCTGCAGTACGTCGGCGCCGGCCGTCTTCGGCTGGTCGGTGTACGACCACACCGGGAAGATCAGTGCCGCGAGCGTCGCGGTGAGGCCCGCGATGATGATCCCGGTGCCGCTGAATATGCCTCGTCCCTTGGCGGGGGGTCGCGGTCGCATGGTGCCTCCTGTTGCGGCACCGCACACCAGTGCTTCCAGGGGTGCGGAGTTGGCATGTTACTGCGCCTCTTCTGCGACTGCCGTACCGCATAAGATGGCAAATCATCTGAATTCAGACGTGAAGTCGGCGACACCGTCACGCCTGCCGCATCAGTGCCCTCCGTGCCGCGCGGGCCGCCCGCACCACAGGACGGCTGGAGCGCGGCACCGGCCCCGACCGCTCCAGCCACCACTCCCGCAGCTCCCGCCGCACCCGGGGATTCGCGCACCGCCCCGCGGACAGCAGGTGCCCGGCGAAGTCGAGCGCGTCCTGCCGGTAGCCCCCGGTCATCGGCTGCCCCTGGGCATAGCCGAGGAACGCGGCCCGGTACCCCTCGCCGAGGATCTCCGGCAGTTCGGGCGCCACCTTCGCCACCACGTCGGCCCGCTTCGCCGCGAGTGCCCGTGCCTGCACCCGCATCCTCGTCCGGTCGAACCCCTCCGGCACCGGTGTCCCGGCCACGAGCGCGGACAGCACCGCGGCCTGGGAGAGGCCGAGGCGCTGGCGGGCCGCCTCCGAGGGTGCATGCCCCGACGGGGTGGAGGCTTCGGCCGTCCTCGGGGAAGGGGCGCCCCCCGACGCCCGCCCCTTCCCCACGGCTTCCCGGATCGCCGCCAACTCCCGCTCCAGTGCGGACGGTTCCGGGAAGTTCTCGTCCCGCTCCAGCAGCACCCCGGGCGGGTCGACACGGGAGGCCAGGTCGCTGAGGATGCCGAGGACCGGCTCGGGCACGGGGTGGGCGTGGCTGTCGTGCCAGACGCCGTCCCGCTCGAAGCCGCCCGCGACATGGACGTACGCGATGGCCTCCAGGGGCAGTCCGGCCAGTGCCTCGGCGGGGTCCTCGCCCCGGTTGACGTGGTTGGTGTGCAGGTTCGCCACGTCGATCAGCAGGCGTACCCCGGTCCGGTCGGCCAGCTCGTACAGGAACTGCCCCTCCGTCATCTCCTCGCCCGGCCAGGCGATCAGTGCCGCGATGTTCTCCACGGCGAGCGGCACCGGCAGCGCGTCCTGGGCGATGCGCACGTTCTCGCAGAGCACGTCGAGGGCGTCCCGGGTGCGCGGCACCGGCAGCAGATGGCCCGCCTCCAGGTGCGGCGAGGCGGTCAGCGGGCCGCCCGCGCGGACGAACGCGATGTGCTCGGTGACGAGTGGGGCGCCCCATGCCGCGGCCCGCTCGGCCAGGGCCGTCAGCCGCCCGGCGTCGGGCCGGTCGGCGCCCCCGAGGCCGAGCGAGACACCGTGCGGCACCACGGTCACCCCGCGCTCGCGCAGCCGCTCCAGCGACTCGGGGAGGTGGCCGGAGCACACGTTCTCCGCCACGACCTCGACCCAGTCGATGCCCGGCATGCGCTCCACCGCGTCCGCGATCTCCGGCCGCCAGCCGATCCCCGTGCCCAGTCGCTGCATCGCCCGCCCCCTCCACCCGTGTTCCGGCGTGAGGGGGGTATGGCCCCGGCGCCGGGCCGTGAATCCGGCGGCCCGCACCTTCAGAGCAACATTTGAGGTTCGTGCCGGCGCCCCCGGCCGCCGGTCCCCCTCAGCCCCGCACGGGCCACTGCTCCGGTGAGCGCCCCAGCAGTCGCAGTGTCTCCTCCAGTGTCCCGGCGCTCCCCGGCACCGGGAGCGCGGCGGCGAAGGGGAAGCCCGGCCCGCGCCGGTCCGGGCCGGCCGGCACCCGCCGGGCCACGGCGAGCGCCGCGTCGAGTACCTCGTCCGGCAGGTCCAGGCCCCTGCCGAGCGTGGCGGCCACGTCCCAGGCGTGCACCACGTAGTCCACGAGGTGGAAGCCGACCGCCGTCCGGCCCGGAACGCTCAGCCCCAGCTCGGCGAGCCCGAACTCCCTTTCCAGCACGCCCGGCTCGGTGAAGGCGGCGAGTACGGCGTCGGCGGCGACCCGGTGTGCCTGTGCGGGCTCGCCCGGTTCCCCGGACTCCCGCCAGTGCGCCGCCTCCATCCCCGCTCCCCGCGCGGCCGCCGCGAACCCGTGGTGCTGCGCGGTCATGTGCGCCACGAGCCGCCGCAGCGTCCACCCCGTGCACGGGGTGCCCCGCTCCCAGTCCTTGTCCTGTGCCAGTTCCACCATCCGCACCGCCTCCCGCACGGCGATGCGGTCGAGCTCGACGATGTCCGTACCGGTGACAGTCATGGACCGAGCCTAAAACTGTGCGAACGGTCGTGCTAGTTGTTTCTCCGTCACCGCGTCCCGCAGCCGTGCCGCGATGCCCACCCGCGCCCTGCGGTAGGCGAGCTCCTCGTCGTGCAGCACGGAGACGGCGTTCGCGGTCTCCATCAACGCCACCAGTTCGAAGGCCAGTTGCGGCACGTCCGTGTCGTCCCGCAGCTCACCCGCGGTGCGTGCCTCCTCGACCGTGCGCTCCACCTCGGCCGTCCACCAGCGCTGGGCGCGCACCATCGCGTCGTGCACCGGCCCGTGCCGGGCGTCGAACTCGGCGATGACGCCGTAGAAGAAACAGCCTCCGGGAAAGACCCGTCGCCGGGAGTACTCCAGCCACAGCTCGCACAGCCGCCACACCCGTGCGACTCCCACCGGGGCCTCGGCGGCAGGTTCCGTCACCTCTGCGGCGAAGATCCGGCCCGCCTCCCGCACGGTGGCCAGTTGCAGCTCCTCCTTGGACCCGAAGAGCGCGAACACCCCGCTCTTGCTGAGCCCCAGCTCCGTGGCCAGCCGCCCGACGGACAGCGCCTCGAGCCCCTCCACGGAAGCGATCTCGACGGTACGGCGCAGCACCGACCGCCGGGTCCGGTTGCCGCGCTCCACCCGGCCGTCGGGCTTGGTCACCGCAGCGCCGGATGGTCGGCGACCACCGTGCACGAGCCGGGAGCGATCTCCGTGAAGCCGGCGTCACGCACCAACGGAAGTCCCGAGACCGTCAGCTCGGCCCATCGGGTCGGAGCGGCGGTGCGCACGGCCAGCGGGAAGCCGGCCTCGCGCCAGGCGGCCCGCTCCTCGTCGGACAGCTCCCACCAGGCGAGCTGGGCACCGTGGCCCACCTGGGCCATCGCCTTGCCCGCGGACATGTCCAGCTCCGGGTTCAGCCACAGCACGGGCGCCGCGGGGTCGGCGTCGGCGGGCGGCTCCGGGTCGTCCAGCTCGGTGCCGGACACCTGCAGCCTGGCCAGGTCCTTGGGCCAGCCGTCCAGGGGGACGGGCGGGAACACCCGGACCTCCGCCGCCTTCCCGGTGACCGTGATCCCGGGCAGCGCCTCCGCCCGCCGCCACTCGGCCCCCCGGGCCCGCCTGACCACCTTCCGGATCCGGGCGTCCTCCCAGTCCCGCAGGGCCCCGGCCCACTCACCGTCCCCCGTCGACCGCTCGTCGCCGAGCATCATGAGCACGGCACGGGCGGCGGTCTCCAGCGCGTCGGTACGCGCCGGGGGCGCCGTCTTCTCGAGCCGCACCACGAGGGGCAGGACGAACTGCGGAGCCTCGTCGCGCGCGGTGCGCTCGGAGCGGAACGGGCTGTCGCCGGGAACGGTGGGATCGCCCGGAACGGTGGGGTCGCTGGTCACGTCCTCCAGTCTGCCAGGCGGAAGATCGGTTCTTCCGGGCACGTGCGGACGACGGGAACGGGAGCGAGGATGTCCACTCATGACAGGTGAGTTGAGGCTCGAGCGTGTGGGCCGCCGCTACGGTCTGCGCGGCCCCTGGGTGCTGCGCGGCGTCGACCTGGCCCTGGCGCCGGGGACCCTCACCCGGGTCGAAGGCGCCAACGGCACCGGCAAGTCCACCCTGCTGCGCCTGCTCGCCGGGATCGACGCCCCCGGCGAAGGCCGTGTCCTGGGCCGCCCGCGCACGGCCTACGTCCCGGAGCGGTTCCCACCGGCCCTTCCGTTCACCGCCGTCGATTACCTGACGCACCTCGGCACCGTGCACGGCCTGTCCCGCCGGGCGGCACCCCGCGCTGCGGCCGAATGGCTGGACCGCTTCGGCGCGGGGGCGTACGCCCGGACGCCGATGGACCGGCTGTCCAAGGGCAGCAGCCAGAAGGTGGCGGTCGCGCAGGCGCTGCTCGCCGAACCCGAACTGCTCGTCCTCGACGAGGCGTGGACCGGACTGGACACCGCGGCCCGGGCGGAACTGGAGCGGTCGGTGGCCGAACGCGTGGCGGCGGGAGGTGCCGTCGTGTTCGTCGACCACGACCCGCGCCGCCTCGCCGCGGCGGCCGACGCCACGTACGCGGTCGTCGACGGTGCCCTCAACCGCCGTACGGGCCGGGCGCCCGCGCCGACCGGGCCGCACAGGCTCGTCACCGTACAGGGGCCGCCGGGCGGCCCGCTGCCCGACGAGGCGGTCAGGGCGGTCACCACGGTCGAGGAGGAGACGCCCGGCACCTACCGGCTCGGTGTCCCCGCCTCCCACTCGGACGTGGTGCTGCGTGCGCTGCTGACGGCACGTCCGCCCTGGCACGTGGTCGGCGTGCACCCCGGCGACCACGCCCCCGGAATCGACACCCACATCGACACCCACATCGACACTCACATCGACCCCGACACGGAAAGCCGCCCATGACCGCCCTCCTGCGCTACCAGGCCGCCCTGCTGCTGCGCTCCCAGCGCTGGCTGCCGCCGTTCCTCCTGTACGCGGCGTTCCTGGCCATCGGGGTGCAGGGCGGGCAGCCGGTGCTCGACTCGCTCGGCTACACCGCCGCCGCCCTGCTGCCGGTCGCCGCCTGGCTGGTGCGGATCTGCGTCACCAACGAACCGCCCGCGGCCCGTACCTGTGTCGCCGCGGCGGCCGGACCCGGCAGGGCGCATCTGGCCTGCCTGCTGGTGGCCCTGTCCGCCTCGGCGGCGCTCGGCACGGTGGCCGTCCTGGCCGTGACCTGGATCAGCGATCCGGCGAGCGTCGGGGACAAGGTCCGCGTACCGCGGCTCGACGCCGGTGCCGCCGGCATCCTGGCCGCGCTGGCCTGCGCCCTGCTGGGCACGGCCGTCGGCGCCCTCACCAACTGGCCGCTGCTGCGCTCGCCCGGCCGGGCGGTGCCCGCGATGCTGCTGGCCGCGCTGCTGGTGCTGGTGGTGGCCGGCTCCCCGGCGCAGGCGGCGGTACGCGGGCTGGTCACCGGCTCGCAGTCCGGCCACGTCCCGCTGCCGCTGCTGCCGCTCGCCGGGGCGGCGCTGCTCGCGGCCGCGTCCGCCGCCCTGGCCTGCGCGCTCACCGCCCGCCGCTCACCCTGAACAGGCGGTGCGCTGCGCCTCCTGCCTCCCCCACTCTCGGCTTCGCTCGAGCGGGGGGACCCCCATTCACCGGGGGCACAGTGTGATGCCTTTGTACGACTCCGGGTACTCCGTCGGCTCCCGGCACAGCACGCTCCCCCACTCTCGGCTTCGCTCGAGCGGGGGCACCCCCATGGCGTACGGCGGCCCGTCGGCCTTGGGCGGCCTGGTGGCGTCGGCGATCGTGCAGTGGTCCGCACCCCAGCGTAAGCGGCTCACCGCCCCGCGCCCGTGGCCCCGATCAGCTCCGACACCTTCACGAACCGGTAGCCCCGCTTGCGCAGTTCCGGCACGACCGTGCGCACCGCCCGCTCCGTCGTCGGGGCCGCGCTGCGCGTGCAGTGCATGACGACGACCGACCCCGGCCGCACCCCGTCCAGCACCTGCCGGGCCACCGCGTCCGCGTCCGTGGCGAACGCGTCGCCGCTCACCACGTCCCACTGCACGGCCGTGACCCCGAGGCCGCCCAGTGCGCGCAGCGCCCGCTGGTCGTAGCAGCCGCCGGGGAAGCGGAAGTACGGCATCGGGTGCGGCACGCCCGCCTTGCGGAGGGAGGTGTACGCCCGCTCCACCTCCGAGCGCATCCGGTCCGCCGGGACGGTCGGCAGGCCGTAGCAGTCCCCGGTGAAGGCGTAATGGCTGTAGGAGTGGTTGGCGACCTCGAACTGCGGGTCGCGGCCGAGGGAGCGGGCCTCGGCCGGGTACTGGTCCGCCCACCGGCCGGTCATGAACACGGTGGCCGGCACCTTCAGCGATCGCAGCGTGGCGATCAGCGCCGGGTTGTCGAAGTGCTCGCCCGCCGCCGCGCGCGGCCCCTCGTCGGCGGTCATGTCGGCGTCGAAAGTGAGCGCGACCGTCTTCCCCCGGGTCCGCGGTCCGTTCTTGAAGACCGGTGTCAGGCCGCCCGGGCCGGGGGTGAGGGTGGGCGGGTGCGAGGCGGACGGGGCGGGCCTCGCGGGGGCCGGGTGACCGGCGTGGGGCGTTCCGGCGGTGCCGCAGGCGGCGAGGGCCGCGCCCAGGACGCAGAGGGCCGCGATTCGTCGTACAGGTCTGATCACCGTACGAAAATAGGGCGGAAGGTCCGTATGCCCGACGATCTTATGTATGGCTCGGCGGTGCGGTCACCCGCCCGGCGGCAACCCCCTCACAGGTCCCAAGCTCGTGCGCCGTGCTCAGCCCGGCCACGCTCGCACCGATCACGGCCACGTCGACGTCCACGTCGTCGGTGAGGGCGGGACGGGACGGACCTACCCCGACCCGGCGGACTCGACCGCGGTCCGCGTTCACCCCTCCTTCAGCAGCCGCTCCCGGCACCGGGCCACATTGAAGTCCGCCGCCGGATAGCCGGGATCCAGCTCCTCCAGATGGGCCAGCAACAGCCGGCTGATCGCCCAGTTGCGGTACCACTTGTGGTCCGCCGGGATCAGGTACCAGGGCGCGGCCCCGGTCGAGCAGCGCTCCAGGGCGATCTGGTAGGCCTCCTGGTAGGCGGGCCACCTGGCGCGCTCCTCGATGTCGGCGGGATCGAACTTCCAGCGCTTCTCCGGATTGTCGAGGCGCCTGAGCAGACGGCGGCACTGTTCCTCGTACGAGATGTGCAGGAAGCACTTGACCACGGTCACACCGTCCTCGGCGAGGGCCCGCTCGAAGTCGTTGATCCGGGGGTAGCGCAGTTCGATCTCGGTGCGCGGGGCCAGCTCGTGGACCCGGGCGATCAGGACGTCCTCGTAGTGGGAACGGTCGAAGACGCCGATCTCGCCCGGCTCGGGGAGCGCCTTCCGCACGCGCCACAGGAAGGGGTGCCGGCGTTCCTCGTCGGTCGGCTTCGTGAAGGCCTTGAGCCGGCAGCCGGCCGGGTTGAAGTGGCCGACGACGTGCTTGACGGTGCCGCCCTTGCCGCTGGTGTCCATGCCCTGCAGGACCAGCAGCAGGCGGCGCCGGTCGCCGCGGACGCCCGCCGCCCACAGGCGCTCCTGGAGACCGGCGAGGCGCTTGCCGGCCCGCGCGGTGGCGGCCTTGGCGGTCGCCTTGTCATCGGGGCCGCCGGGGGTGGCCCCGGCGTCGTGCGCGGCGAGGTCCACGGGCCGGCCGACGGGGAGGCGTAGCAGCTCGCGGAGGTGGGCCGCCTTGTCCGTGTCCTTGTCCTTGCCGTTCCTCGCCACCGTGCGCCCCTTCCGTCCGGCATCCCTCGGTCGCCTCCGCGTCACCGGGTTCCCCGGCTCGGCGGCCGTAGCGGCCGGCGGTGTGCCCTGGACCGGTACGCGGCCACGTGGCCGGTCAGGGCACGCCGGACGGTGCCCGAGGCGGCACAGGTCGCGTCATCCCGGTCGGAAGACCACGTCGTCGGCGCCGGTCTGCTGCGGGGCGCGCCTTTCCTCGAGGGCCTTGTCCTCTTGGGCCCTGCCCTCAAGGCCCTTCTCCTGGGCGCCCTTCTCCAGGAACCGCAGCAGTTCCACCGGGATGGGCAGCACCAGGGTGGAGTTCTTCTCCGCCGCCACCGCCATCACCGTCTGCAGCAGTCGCAGCTGCAGGGCGGAGGGGGTGTCCGCCATCTGCTGCGCGGCCTCGGCCAGCTTCTTGGAGGCCTGCAGCTCGGCGTCCGCGTTGATGATCCTGGCCCGGCGCTCCCGGTCGGCCTCGGCCTGGCGGGCCATGGAGCGCTTCATCGTGTCCGGCAGGGACACGTCCTTGATCTCGACCCGGTCGATCGTCACACCCCACTCGACGGCCGGGCTGTCGATCATCAGCTCGAGACCCTGGTTCAGTTTCTCGCGGTTGGAGAGCAGGTCGTCGAGGTCGCTCTTGCCGATAATGGACCGCAGGGAGGTCTGCGCCATCTGTGAGACCGCGAACCGGTAGTCCTCGACCCGGATGATCGCGCTCACCGGATCGACGACCTTGAAGTAGACCACCGCGTCCACGCGCACGGTGACGTTGTCGCGGGTGATGCCCTCCTGCGCGGGCACCGGCATCGTCACGATCTGCATGTTGACCTTGCGCAGCCGGTCGACCCCGGGGATGATCATGGTGAAGCCCGGTGGTCTGTCTGTGTCGGTGACCCGCCCGAGCCGGAACACCACGCCCCGCTCGTACTGCTTGACGACCCGCGCCGCCGCGGCCAGGTACACCAGACCCGCCGCACCGGCCGCGACGATCGCTCCCACCAGTTCCTGGAACATGACGACCTCCTCCACACCAGAGGCATCGTCTTGTAACGATATGCCCGCGTTCGCCCGGAGGCCATGTCCCGGCGATCGGGACCGGGTGGGGCGGTGCGGCAGGTGGTGGGGCGGCGCGGGTGGCCGGCCGGCCCGGGGCCGTGGTTTCGACGGCCCGGACCGGCCGGCCACCCGGGTGTCGTCAGGCCGCCAAGAGCCTCACCGGCTCCGTGCCCGCCGCGCTGTGCCGTTCCGCCCAGTTCTCCAGGGCCGTGCGGCAGGCGTGGTCGAGGTGGTGCAGACCGGACAGGTCCAGTCGGACGGGCCGGTCCTGGGGCAGCGCCTCGAGGGTGTCGAGGATCTTCGGCAGTCGCAGGAAGGTCGCGTTGCCGGTCAGGTAGGCCTCGACCGGGCCGGTGCCCTTGTCGACGACCTCCAGCTTGACGTGCGAGGCCTCCCAGGCGGTCTTGACGACGGCCAGCGCGAGTCCGATGAGTACGCCCTCGAACATGCTGACCGAGACGATCGAGACCGCCGTGACGGTCAGGATCACCGCCTCGCCGCGGTGTTCGCGCCACAGGGCGGCGAGCGCCCGGACGGGAACGAGCTTGGCGCCCGAGTAGATCAGGATGCCCGCGAGGGCCGGGATCGGGATGTAGCCGAGAGCCTGCGGCAGCAGCGCCGCGAACAGCAGCAGCCACACGCCGTGCATCACGCGGGACGCCTTCGTCCGCGCGCCCGCCTGGACGTTCGCCGCGCTGCGCACGATCACCGCGGTCATCGGCAGCGCGCCGAGCAGTCCGCAGATCGTGTTGCCCGCGCCTTGGGCGAGGAGCTCCTTGTCGTACTGGGTGCGCGGCCCGTCGTGCATCCGGTCCACGGCCGCCGCGCTGAACAGCGACTCGGCGGACGCGATCAGCGTGAACGCGACGATCGTGCCGAGCACCGCGACGCCCGCCAGGTCCCCGAACGTGCCCAGGGGCGGCGGCTGGATCGAGTCGATCAGCCCCTTCACCTCGACGGTGGCCACGGGCAGCGACAGGAGGACGGCGGCCAGCGTGGCGAGGCCGACCGCGGCGAGCGGGCCCGGGACCGTACGCACCTTCGCCGGTGCGTGCTTCCACAGCAGCAGGACGGCTATCGTGCCCGCGCCGAGGGCGAAGGAGGCCATCGCCCCGGTGTCCCCGAGGGCGTCCGCGAACGCCCCGGGGAGCCCGGCTATCTTGCCCAGGCCCGAGTCGGGGGCTTTGGCGGCCAGCGCCGGATACAGCTGTCCGGCGATCAGCACCAGGCCGATCCCGGCCAGCATGCCCTCGACGACCGAGACGGAGATGGCCCGGAAGTAGCGGCCCAGCTTCAGCGCGCCCATCAGCACCTGGAGCAGACCGGTGGCCAGCACGATGGCACCGAGCGCGGGCAGCCCGAACTCCTGCACCGCCTCGAAGACCAGGACGGTCAGCCCGGCGGCCGGCCCCGACACCTGCAGGCTGCTGCCGCGCATCAGCCCGGTGACGATGCCGCCCACGATGCCGGTGACGAGTCCGAGCTCCGCCGGGACACCGGAGGCGACGGCCACGCCCACGCAGAGCGGGAGCGCGACCAGGAAGACGACGAGGGACGCGGCGAAGTCCTGCTTGAGGTGCGGGAACCGGGACTTCGGTGGCGTCGGGGATATGGGGGTCACATTGGCCATCGGGGCGCTCACAGGGACTCGAAGGTGTCGGTCTGCGGGCGGTGCGTCCGTACGGCGCCGGTGTGCACCTCGTAGTACCAGGCGTGCAGGGCGAGCCTGCCCTGCGCCAGCTTGTCGGCCACGCACGGGTAGGAGCGCAGCCGCAGCAGCTGGGCGAGGACATGGCTCTGCACGCCCTCGGCGACCGTCGGATCCTCCACGGCCCCCTTGGGCCGGGGCGTGGCGTGCGTCAGCCAGTCGCGCACGGCGGGCACGGCGTCGAGGTCGTCACCGCGCACCAGCGCGCCGACGGCTCCGCAGTGGGAGTGGCCGCAGACGACCACGTCCCGGACGCCGAGCACTTCGATCGCGTACTCGATGGTCGCCGCCTCGCTGGTGGGGTGCTCGGAGGCGTACGGGGGGACGATGTTGCCCGCGGTGCGCAGCTCGAAGAGCTCGCCGGGGCGGGCGCCCGTGATCAGGGCCGGGACGACCCGGGAATCGGAGCAGGTGATGAACAGCACCTGCGGGGACTGGCCCGCGGCCAGCTTGGCGAACTCCTCAGGGCGTTGTCCGAACGTACGGGCGTTGTCGATGAGGGGCTGCTGCATGTGTGTGGGTTCCTCCTGGCGCGCCTCGGTGGCGCGTCGGGCTTGCACGACGGATGTGGGGGGAGAGGACGGCGGCCCCCTCTCAGCAGCGGAAGACCTGCAGCGCGGCTGGTGAGAGGGGTCTCCCGGGTCTGGCCGTGCGATGGTGCGTCCCCCGGTCCGCGGCCGCCGGGTCCGCGGCCGCGGACCGGGCCGGCAGCGAGCGTTGCTGTGTCCACCCGGAGGCGGCGGCGCGGTGGCGGACCCGGGTGTGCGGGGGACCGGCCGGATCCCCCGTGCAACTCAGGTCGCGGAAGGTGTCGGGACCGGGTGCCTGCTTCGCGGAGGACTTGATTCCAGGCTGGGTCCCGGCCTTCACATGATGGGAGGTGTGCGCGGATGCGAACGCTGTGGCGGGAGTGAAGAGTTGCAGCGCCAGCAGGGTCGCGGCCAGGAGGGAGAGCACGGCACGGGCCGTTGTACCTCGGAACATGCGCCCCCCTCCCGCGTTTCACGCCTCTGGTCCATGCCAAGGGGTGGTCAATGGATGGTCAAGAAGCACCGTAGCTCAGCAAAGCGGTTTGCAGGGTTAACTCGGTGTTACGCGCGGAAGAGAGCGTGGAAAGTGCTGGTGAAGTGGCTGAATCCGAGTCTTGACCGGCGCGTCCGGTTGCGGTATCAGCCCTGCTCGGCCGGCACCAGGCCCTTGGCGTCCCTGGCGAGCGCGGTGAGCCGGGATATCGCGCGGAAGTACTTCTTGCGGTAGCCGCCGTTCAGCATCTCCTCGCTGAACAGCTGGTCGAACGGCAGCCCCGAGGCCAGGACGGGCACCTCGCGGTCGTAGAGCCGGTCCGCGAGGACGACGAGCCGGAGGGCGGTCGACTGGTCGGGAACCGGGCGCACGCCGGTGAGACACACGGCCCGCAGGTCGTCGGTCAGCGCGCCGTACCGGCTGGGGTGCACCCGGGCGAGGTGGTCCAGCAGACGGGAGAAGTCGTCGAGCGACGCGCCCGCGGTGGCGTGCGCCGCCCGGGTCACCTGCTCCTCGGAGAACGGCGCCGGAGCCTCGGGCAGCCCGCGGTGGCGGTAGTCCTCGCCGTCGATGCGCAGGGTGCGGAAATGGGCCGACAGACCCTGGATCTCGCGCAGGAAGTCGGCCGCCGCGAACCGGCCCTCACCGAGCTTGCCGGGCAGCGTGTTGGAGGTGGCGGCGAGTGCCACACCCGCCTCGACCAGCCTCCCGAGCAGGGTGGACACCAGGACCGTGTCGCCCGGGTCGTCGAGCTCGAACTCGTCGATGCACAGCAGGCTGTGCCCGGAGAGCGTCCGCACCGTCTGCTGGAAGCCGAGCGCGCCGACCAGGTTCGTCAGCTCGACGAACGTGCCGAACGCCTTGCGGGACGGCTCGGCCGGACTGGCGTGCCAGAGGGAGGCGAGGAGGTGGGTCTTGCCCACGCCGTAGCCGCCGTCCAGGTAGACGCCGCGCGGGCCGGCCGGCGCCTTGGGTGCCTTGGCCCTGCCGAAGCCGAACAGCCCCCGCCGGGGCGCGCCCGAGGCGCCCGAGCCGCCGGTCCCGCCCGCGAAGTCCTCGAGCACCCCCACCGCCTCGGTCTGGCTGGGCTGGTCGGGGTCCGGGATGTACGTGGCGAAGCGCACCGAGTCGAAGCGCGGCGGCGGCACCATCTCGGCGACCAGCCGGTCCGCGGGGACGTGCGGCTCACGGGCACAGAGGGACAGGGGGGCCGCGTCGGCCACGGGGCCGATCCCGGAGGCAGCGGTGGAGGTAGGCACGCTTCCCTACTTTAGGCCCTGTCGTTTGGATCATCCCGGCGTCGCGGGGCCTGGCACGACATCTGCGGCGTTGCCGTCGGTTGCCGACTCCCCCACTCTCGGCTTCGCTCGTGCGGGGGGGACCCCCATCGCGTTGTCGCCCTCCTCCGCCTTGCAGCTGCACGCACCAGACCCCGCTCGGGCCGACTGAAGAGCGCCGTGAGCCACAGCCGGCCTGATCCAAACGACAGGCCCTGGCGCCGTGCCACACTGCACGGATGCGACGCCTGTTCCCTGTGACCGACGAGACAGCCGCCCGGAGCATCGGTGCCGCCGCCCACGAGGGGTCCGGTGGGGCCCCTGGCGCCGGCCCCGACCACGAATGGACTCTCGCCGAGCTCGCCGCCGCCTACGCCTATCCCGAGCCGGCCGCGCCCGGCGGGCGGGTGCCGTGGCTGCGGGCCAACATGGTGTCCACCCTCGACGGCGCGGCCCAGCACGAGGGCCGCTCGCACCCCATCTCCAGCGCGGCCGACATGCGGATCTTCGGTACGCTCCGGGCGCTGGCGGACGTCGTCGTGGTCGGTGCGGAAACGGTACGTCAGGAGGGGTACCGGCCGGCCCGCGAACGGGCGGAGTTCGCCGCGCTGCGGTCCGCGGCCGGACAGGGCCCGGCGCCGGCGATCGCGGTCGTCACCGCGAGCCTGGAGCTGGACTTCTCCCTCCCGCTGTTCACCTCGCCCCTGGTGCCCACCCTGATCCTGACCGGCGCGGCAGCGGCCCCGGACCGGGTCGCCGCCGCGGAGAAGGCGGGCGCCCGGGTGGTCGTGGCGGGCGACGGGACGGGGGTGGACCCGGCCCGTGCCGTCCAGGCCCTCGCGGACCTCGGCCACACCCGGCTGCTCACCGAGGGTGGCCCCCGGCTGCTCGGCCAGCTCGTGGCCGCGGAGGTGCTCGACGAGCTCTGCCTGACCGTCTCGCCCATGCTCACCGCGGGGGACGCGCAGCGCATCGCCGGCGGGCCGTCGGTCCCCGTGCCCCGGCGGTTCGAGCTGGTGTCCCTGCTGGAAGAGGCCGGATTCCTGTTCAGCCGCTACCGTCGGTCCTGAAAATCCGTGCGATCACGGGGCAGGATGGTTTCCGCGGGGCCCGCCGGGGCTCGCGGAGGAAGAGGCCCGCGGATGCACGAGGGAGAAGGGGCGCTGGTGTTCACAAGCGTTTTGATGATCGAGAAAGCCCTGACGTCCGCCGACGTGGAGTTCGTCAGCACCTTGCACGGAGAGGAGCCGGTCTCCTTCCACGTGCTGCTCCAGCCACGCGGCGACCAGGCGGACCGCCTGCTCAGGGCCATCGACGACATCGCGCTCGGCGAACTCGACGAAGCCGCGCGCGAGGGCGCCACCCCGGAGGGCGACGACGCCAGGGCGCTCGGCCGGCAGGCCCTGGACGTCTCCCTGACGGCACTGCGCGCGGCGGGCGGCGCGGCGGAGGGCCGGCTGATCGAGGACCACCCGCTGGACGCGCTGAAGACCCTCGTCGACGAGGTCAAGGCGGACGAGGTGATCGTGCTGACCGACCCCCACTACGTGGAGGAGTTCTTCCACCGGGACTGGGCCTCACGCGCCCGGCACAAGGTGGGGGTGCCGGTGCTGAAACTGTTCTCGCACAGCAAGGCGTAGCCGCTGCCGCTGGGCTCGGCCGTGCGGGGCGGGCGGGGGGGCGTGATCCCGCGCCCCCCGAGGCACGGGCGGCTCGCATCCGCCCCTCTTCGGCGATGCCCGCCGGCGCGACGCGGGTGGGTCGCCCCTCGAAACCGCTCGCGTCCGTCGGTGGTCCGTGCCCGCCGCGCCTCGGTGCTGTCCGCGGCGTCGATGCCCGCCCCGCGCGGGTGGGCCGCACCCCGTGAGCGGCCCGTCTCCGTCGGCGGGGTCGCCCCACCGGCGGCGACGCACTCGCGCCCGCCGCACGGCACCCGCTATAGGGTGGGGGCGCTCACCGTCGTACCGGATCTTGGGAGATACGCACATGGCAGCCGGCCTTCCCCCCGCCATGGACCGACCGCACTTCATCGGCATCGGCGGCGCCGGAATGTCGGGTATCGCGAAGATCCTCGCGCAGCGCGGGGCCAAGGTGGCGGGCAGCGACGCGAAGGAGTCGGCGACCGCCGAGGCGCTGCGGGCACTGGGCGCGACCGTGCACATCGGGCACGCGGCGGAGCACCTCGCCGAGGACGCCACCTGCGTGGTCGTGTCGTCGGCGATCCGGAAGGACAACCCGGAGCTCGTCCGCGCCGCCGAACTGGGCATCCCGGTGGTGCACCGCTCCGACGCCCTCGCCGCCCTGATGGACGGGCTGCGCCCGATCGCGGTCGCCGGCACCCACGGCAAGACCACGACGACGTCGATGCTCGCGGTGTCGCTCACCGAGCTGGGCCTGAACCCGTCCTACGCCATCGGCGGCGACCTGGACGCGCCCGGCTCCAACGCCCTGCACGGGGAGGGCGACATCTTCGTCGCCGAGGCCGACGAATCGGACCGCAGCTTCCACAAGTACGCCCCCGAGGTCGCGATCGTCCTCAACGTGGAACTGGACCACCACGCCAACTACGCCTCGATGGACGAGATCTACGAGTCCTTCGAGACCTTCGCCGGCCGTATCGTGCCGGGCGGCACGCTGGTGATCTCCGCCGACCACGAGGGCGCCCGGGAGCTGACCCGGCGCCTGGCCGGATCGGTGCGGACGGTGACGTACGGAGAGGCGGAGGACGCGGACGCACGGGTCCTGTCGATCGTCCCGCAGGGACTGAAGAGCGAGGTCACCGTCCTCCTGGACGGGCGGGAACTCACCTTCACGGTCTCCGTCCCCGGCCGCCACTACGCGCTCAACGCGGTGGCCGCGCTCGTGGCGGGCGCGGCGCTGGACGTCCCGGCCGCCGAGCTGGCCCCCGCGCTGGCCGCGTACACGGGCGTCAAGCGGCGGCTGCAGCTCAAGGGCGAGGCGGCCGGCGTCCAGGTGATCGACTCCTACGCCCACCACCCCACGGAGATGACCGCCGACCTGGAGGCGATGCGCGCGGCCGCGGGCGACGCCCGGATCCTGGTCCTCTTCCAGCCGCACCTGTTCTCCCGCACCCAGGAGCTGGGCAAGGAGATGGGCCGGTCCCTGACCCTCGCCGACGCCTCGGTCGTCCTCGACATCTACCCGGCCCGCGAGGACCCGGTCCCCGGCGTCACCAGCGACCTGATCATCGACGCGGCGCGGGCCGCGGGCGCGGAGGTCACGGCGGTCCACGACAAGGAGCAGGCGCCGGCGGTCGTCGCGGGAATGGCGAAGGCCGGTGATCTCGTTCTCACGATGGGTGCGGGCGATGTCACCGACCTCGGCCCGCTGATCCTGGACCAGCTGTCGAAGTGAGAGGCTGAGACTCATGTCGTACGACGTCGAGAAGCCGGACGAGCAGTGGCGCGCGGAGCTGAACCCGGCCGAGTACGCCGTCCTGCGGCAGGCCGCCACGGAACCCGCCTTCACCGGTGAGTACACCGACACCAGGACCAAGGGCGTGTACTCCTGTCGCGCCTGCGGTGCCGAGCTCTTCACCTCCGGCACCAAGTTCGAGTCCCACTGCGGCTGGCCGTCCTTCTACGACCCGAAGGACACCGACGCCGTGGAGCTCATCGAGGACCGTTCCCACGGCATGGTCCGTACCGAGGTCCGCTGCGCCCGTTGCGGCTCCCACCTCGGGCACGTCTTCGAGGGCGAGGGCTATCCGACCCCCACGGACCAGCGGTACTGCATCAACAGCATCTCGCTGCGGCTGACCCCGGACGAGGGCTGACTCCGGCAGGCCTCCCGTGCGCCCGCACCGGCGCACGGGTCACCGGCGCACCCGGCGCGCCGGCCGTCGAAGTACTGAAACACTCAAGGTCTAGACTGCTCCCCGCAACGGCTCGAACGATGACGAACTTGGCCGAGAACGGGCAGCTTCTGCCACACCCGAAGGGTATGCGGCGCCTTGATAAGGATAGATTCAGTCACCAAGCGGTATCCGGACGGCACGGTGGCGGTCGACCGGCTGTCGTTGGAGATTCCGGACCGCTCGATCACCGTCCTGGTGGGCCCGTCCGGCTGCGGCAAGACCACTACCCTGCGGATGATCAACCGGATGGTCGAGCCGAGTGAGGGCACCATCCTGATCGACGGCGTCGACATCCAGAAGCAGCCGGTCAACACCCTGCGCCGGTCCATGGGTTACGTCATCCAGAACGCCGGCCTCTTCCAGCACCGCACGATCATCGACAACATCGCCACCGTGCCCCGTCTGCTGGGCTGGAGCAAGGACAGGGCACGGGGTCGTGCGGCGGAACTGATGGAACGGGTCGGGCTCGACTCCTCGCTCGCCAAGCGCTACCCCTACCAGCTCTCCGGAGGGCAGCAGCAACGCGTCGGCGTGGCACGGGCGTTGGCCGCCGACCCGCCGGTGCTGCTGATGGACGAGCCGTTCTCGGCCGTCGACCCGGTGGTGCGCAAGGGCCTGCAGGACGAACTGCTGCGTATCCAGGAGGAGCTGGGCAAGACGATCGTCTTCGTCACGCACGACATCGACGAGGCCGTCAAACTGGGCACGATGGTCGCCGTGATGCGCACCGGCGGCCACCTGGCCCAGTTCGCCCCGCCCGCCGAACTCCTGTCCGCCCCGGCCGACTCCTTCGTCGAGGACTTCCTCGGCACGGACCGCGGCATCCGCCGGCTGTCCTTCTTCTCCTCCGCCGGTCTGCGGTTGCAGACCGCCCCGGTCGTCGCCGTCGACGCGAACGCCGAGCGCATCGCCGCCCGCGGCACCGCCGACGCGCCCTACGTCCTCGTGACCGACCTCGACGGCCGCCCGCTCGGCTGGAGCAGGCCGCAGGACCTCACCGCCGGCGACATCGCGCCGGAGCGACTGCTGTCGTACGGGCGGCCCTTCGTGGCCGGCCGGGACTCGCTGCGGGACGCGCTCGACGGCACCGTGCTCTCCCCGACCGGCTGGGCGGTCGCCGTGGACGACGGCGGGCGGGTCGTCGGGGTGGTCTCGCAGCAGGCCATCGGCGAGGCCATCCGCGAGGCCCACGCGGAGGTACCCACCGCTGCGAAGGTGGCCGGATGAACGGCCTGTTCCATCTTCCGAGCGACCTTCAGAACAGCTACTGGGGCCTGGTCGGACTGCACCTTCGGGAGGCCCTGCTGCCGGTGCTGGCCGGCCTGCTGGTGGCCCTGCCGGTCGCCCAGCTGTGCGTGCGGCTGCGCTGGCTGTACGCGCCGGTGCTGTGGGTGACGACCGTGGTGTACGCGATTCCCTCGCTCGCCCTGTTCGTCGTCCTCATCGACTACACGGGCCAGACCGAGACCACGGTGATGATCCCACTGGCCCTCTACAGCCTGGTGGTTCTGGTCCCGGCGATCGTCGACGCCGTCCGCTCGGTGCCGCAGGAGACCCTCGCCGCCGCCACCGCCATGGGCTTCGGGCCCGTACGCCGCTACCTCCAGGTGCAGTTGCCGATCGCCGTTCCCGCCATCTTCGCGGGCCTCAGGGTCGCGACCGTTTCGAGCATCTCACTCGTCAGCGTGGGCGCGCTCATCGGCAACCAGGGCGGCCTCGGCAACCTGCTCCACGACGGCATGACCTACCACCAGCCGCGTCTGATCTGGCTCTCGGTGATCGGCTCGGCCGTCCTCGCCGTCCTCGCGGACGCCGTTCTGGTCGGTGTCCGTCTGCTCCTGACGCCCTGGATGCCGCGCGGCACCCGCAGGGCACGCCCCGTCGACGCCGAGGCCCGGCCCGAACCGGCCGCGGCCGCCCTGGAGGACGCCGTCCGATGAACGTACTCCACTTCGTCAACGCCTTCTTCAGTGACAACGCCAACTGGCACGGCTACGACGGCATCCCGACCCGGCTGCGCGAGCACGTCCAGTACACACTGATCGCCCTGGCCATCGCCGC
The DNA here is from genome assembly GCF_053597535.1 of Streptomyces sp. NPDC001348. Lineage (NCBI taxonomy): Bacteria > Bacillati > Actinomycetota > Actinomycetes > Kitasatosporales > Streptomycetaceae > Streptomyces > Streptomyces sp. NPDC001348. Next base: position 96,795 of record NZ_JBSFIK010000022.1, read on the forward strand.
CGCCATAGGCCTGCCGGTGGGTCTGCTCACCGGGCACACGGGCCGTGGCGGCAACGTCCTGGCGCTCGTCGCCACCGCCGCGCGGGCGCTGCCCAGCTTCGGTCTGCTGGTGCTGATGTTCGTCCTGATCGGCTTCGGCCTGGTGCCCGTCATGATCCCGCTGGTCGCGCTCGCCGTGCCGCCGATCCTGGTGACCACGTACGAGGCGATGCGCTCCGTCGACCCGTCGCCGGTGGACGCCGCGCGGGGCATGGGCATGGGGGAGCCGCGGATCCTGTTCCAGGTGGAACTGCCCGTCGCGCTCCCGCTGATCCTCAGCGGGCTGCGCTCGGCCGCCATCCAGATCGTGTCGACGGCCACCATCGTCGCCTACGTCAGCCTCGGCGGGCTCGGGCGGTACATCATCGACGGCCTCGCCCAGCGCAGCTACGCGAAGGTGGTGGGCGGCGCCACCCTGGTTGCGGGACTGGCGCTGGTCACCCTCGCGGTGTTCTCGCTGGTGAACAGGATCGCGGTGTCACCGGGCGTACGCCGCGCGGCCTGAGCCCGTCCTTCAGCGTCCCTCGGTGCGGGCCAGCGCCAGCTCCAGTACGACGAGCAGCGCGTCCCGCACCGAGCCGCGTTCCCGGGCGTCGAAGACCAGCACCGGGACACCGTCGGTGACGTCGAGCGCCCAGCGGACCTCTTCCAGGGTGTGCTGCACCATCCCGTCGAAGGCGTTGACCGCCACCGCGAACGGGATGCCCTTGTGCTCGAAGTAGTCGACGGCGGCGTAGCAGTCGTCCAGGCGGCGGGTGTCGACTATGACCAGCCCGCCGACCGCGCCCTCGACGATGTCGTCCCACATGAACCCGAACCGCTCCTGCCCGGGCGTGCCGAACAGGTACAGCTTGAGCGTCGGGTCGATGGTGATGCAGCCGAAGTCCATCGCCACCGTCGTGGTGGTCTTGCGCGGGGTGTGCGAGAGGTCGTCCACCCCCGCCGCCACCTCCGTGATCGCGGCCTCGGTGGTCAGCGGCTCGATCTCCGAGATCGCGCCCACGGCGGTGGTCTTGCCCACGCCGAAACCGCCCGCGACGACCATCTTCACCGGCAGCGGGGGCCGTACCACGGCCGACCGCGTGGCGGGGCCGCCGGTCGGAACTTCAGTCGGTGTCACTCAGTACTCCCCGGGAGTCGGGGATGGCGCGGAGGCCATCGATAACCCTGCGCAGGACGGACGCGTCGTGGGTGGCGTCGGAGTCGGGCACGCACACCGTCAACTGCCCGGCCGCGCGCAGATCTTCGGCCAGGACGCGGACCACGTTGAGGTGCAGTCGCAGCCGGGCCGCCAGCTCCGCGATCGACTGCGGGAGCCGGCAGGCGGCGACGATGTCGTGCTGCTCGAAGGACAGCGTCTCGAGCGCGTCGAGCCCGGCGGCGGTGGCCACCACCTGGGTCTCGACGGGCACCGTCCGCCCGGAGCCGCTGTCCGCGACCCGGCCCGCGGTGACCAGGAACGGCCGTACGGCGGGGGCGGGGCCCACCGGGTCGGGGCCCGGGGGCGGGGAGCCGTCCGCCATGACTGCGTGTCTTCCTCTCTCGGCTGTCTCGTGCCGACCGCGCCGGCGGTCAGCGCGTCGACGGAACGCCGACGGTGTTCTTCAGCTCCAGCACGAGCTGGGGGCTGAGCGCGGCGCCGGCGCGGTTGGCGAACAGCGTCATCTCGTACGCGATGTTGCCGAGCTTGGCCTCCTTGTCGGCGACCACGCCGAGGACGGCGCCGCTGCCGATGGCGGAGACGATGACGTGGCCGCCCTGCAGATCGATGATGACCTTGTTGAGACTGCCCAGCCCGTAGTTGCCGGAGGCGCCGGCGGCCAGGCTGGTGATGCCGGAGACGATCGCGGCCAGCCGTTCGGAGTGAGCGCGCTCGCGCAGCTCCGAAACGGCGATGAGCAGCCCGTCGGAGGACACGGCGATGGCGTCCACGACACCTGCCGTCTCGGTTGCGAATCGCTTGAGCAGCCAATTGAAGTCGGCTGCGGCGGCCTGCAGATCGGTCGGCTTGGTGCCGCCCGTCGGGGTGTCACCTGTCGACGTGCTCACTGCTCGGCTCCTTCCGGGTGGTGGTTCTGGTCGTGCGCGTGGTGCGTCGTTCCGGTCCCGCCGGTCAGGTCGGGTCGCGGGAAGTCACCGGTGTCGCTGTCCCGCCGGGCGCGTTCCACCGCTGCCTCGAACTCCTCCAGCGCGTCGCGTACGGCGTCCGCGTCGACGGTCCGTGCCACCTGCGGTACGACGTGGGCGGCACCGGCGGTCGTGCGGAGGGTCGCTCCGCGTACCCGGCGGTGGAGGGGGCGGGAGGCGCCCTCGGCGGGCGGAGGTGTCCCGGCGCCGGCGCCCGTCCCGTCCTCGCCCGGCGACTCCCGGCGCGGGGCCCGCCGGGGGAGCGGGGAGGGACGGTCGTGCCCGGGGCCCGCGTCGGAGGTCCCGGGGGCGGTGGGAGCCACGGGAGGGGCGGTGGGCGTCGAACCGAGGGGCGCGGCGGGGGAGTGGGAGCGTGCCGGGGCACCGTCGGTCGCCGGCGCGCCGGAAGCCGTGTCGACGGCAGCCGCCGGAGTGGACCGGGCCCCGTCGACGGTCGCCGTCGCCGTGCCGGAAGCCGCGAGGCCGGCGGTCGCCGCCCGGCCGGCGGTCCGGACGGCGGTCGTCGCCGTCGCACCGGTGGCTCCGTGGCCGGCGGTCGCCGTCGCGGCCTCAGTGGGAACGGGCCCGTCGGAAAGGTCCCTCCCCGCCGAACCGCCGGCGGGCACGGTCAGCAGCAGGCGGGCCGGCAGGGTGACCTCCGCCGTCACGCCTCCGCCCGGGGTGCGGGAGAGCTCGACCCCGATGTCCCAGCGGCGCGCCAGCGTACCGACCACGAACAGACCGAGGACCTTGGTCGGTACCAGGTCCAGGCGTTCGCGGCGGATCAGGCGGGCGTTCTCCTCCGCCAGGTGCTCGGCACTCATGCCGAGGCCGTGGTCGGTGATGACGACGTGGGTGCCCGCCGCGCCGGAGCTGACGGTCACCTCGATGGGGCTGCCCTGCGGCGAGAACGACACCGCGTTCTCGAGGAGTTCGGCCACCATCAGGGTGAGGTCGCCGATGATGTCCGGCTCGATCATCGCGTCCGCCGCCGCGTGCAGCCGCACCCGCTGGTAGCCCTCGATCTGTCCGAGCGCCGCCCGTACGACATTGCTGAGCGCGGTCGGCCCGGCGTCCAGGACCGTCTCCCGGATGCCGGCCAGGAGCATCAGGCTGTCGGCGTTGCGGCGCAGGCGCACGGCGATGTGGTCGATGGAGTACAGCCGCTCCAGCAGCGCCGGATCGGTCTCGCCCCGCTCCACGGCGTCGATCAGTGCCAGCTGCCGCGTCGTCAGGTTGCTGACCCGCCGGCCGACGTTGCCGAACATCTCCGCGACGTTGCGCCGGCTGAGCACCTGCCGCTCCAGCAGCGCCGCAGCGCTGGTCTGTACGCGGTTGAAGGCGCCGGCCAGGTCGCCGATCTCGTCGCGCGCGGTGACGGGCATGTCCCGCAGCCGGGGCGGTCCGTCGTCCTCGGAGTCGTCGTCGGCCACCCGGGCCAGTTCCCGGCCCGCGACGTCGGCGACCTCCTGCGCCGCATCGGTGAGGGCCTGCACCGGCCGGATCACCGAACGGCGCACCACGAAGGCGAAGGCGAGCCAGAGGGCGAAGCCGATCAGCGCGACGCTCAGCAGCAGCCCGGCCCGCCACTGGGCGGAGCTCGACGCCGCGTCGGCCCGGTCGGCGATCCGGTCGATCAGCGAGGTGGTGATCTTCAGCCGGGCCGCGGCCTGTGCCGGGTAGTCGGGGTAGTCCTTCAGCGCCTCCTTGACCGCCGCCCGGGTCTCGGCCTGGCCGCCGGACTCCAGCCTCCCGGGGTCGATCTGCAGCTCGGCGTAGGACTCGGCGATGTCGCGCTGCGCGGCGGTGTGCTCGATCCCGGCCAGCGCCTCGGCCTGGTCCGCGCTGGCGAACCGGGAGAACCGGTCCGCCTGGTGCTGGTACAGGTCGTAGGCGCCGACCGCGCCGGTGAACTCGATCAGTGCGTTGGTGTCCCCGGTGGTCGCCGAGAACACGCTGGTCTCGAAGGAGCTGTGGGCCGCGTCCGCGCGCAGCAGCGAGTCCAGCAGGCTGCCGGTGAACGTCGAGGCCAGGGACACGTTGCGGTCCAGGTCCAGTCCGTCGATCAGGTCCTGCGAGGCGTTGGTGTAGGCGGGGTCGATGTTGTCGGCCGGGAAGTAACCGCCCTCGACGGTCCGGCGCAGGCTGCTCAGGCCCTCGACCTGCCGCAGTGCCTGCGCCTCCGTGGCCGGCAGCCGGCCGCCGAAGGTGCCGCGCACCTTCTCCACCTGGGTGTCGACCGCCTTCTGCGCCGCCCGGTAGCTCCTCGGGGAGGGCCTGCCGTCACCCGCCTCGTAGCGCACCGAGAGCAGGATGGCCTGCTGGTGCTCGGTCTCCACCAGGTTCACCAGCCGTGCGACCTGGGCGCTGTCGCGCACCAGCCGCGCCGCCGACCCGGCGCCGCCCGACTCCTGGAGGAGGTCGGTGATGGGGTAGGACAGCAGTGCCGCGATCACCGCGAGGGGCACGCCGACCAGGATGTTCAGCTTGCGCCGGAAGGGCCAGCGGTCGGCAAAGCCCCGGGCGGGCGCGTCCACAGCGTTCGTGGACACTGGGCCTCCTAGGTAGGGGTGTCTCCACCTGAATGAGCAACGACACCGAAGCGGGCCCCGTACACCGCTGTGACCGACGTCAACGGCCGTGAGACTACAGCGTCCTTGAAGGGTCAATCACCAGCACGCATGTCAAGAATCCGTTACAAATGAACCGCTTGTGCTACACAACTAGCCACCGACCGAAGTCAATCGGTGACCAGAACACTCTTGACTGACCGAGAACAGCCTGGATTGGATCAGTCTCAGAGCTGTTCCACGCTGTGCACGTTGTCCATCGCACCATCTGAGCCCGGAACGGGAACCGTGACTACCAACACCCACACCAGCAGGTCATTCCGCAGACACCCCGGCGCGGCGATTGCCGTGCTGGCCACGGCGACGGCCCTGCTGGCGGGCTGTTCCTCCTCCGACAAGTCCGACGACCCGCTCGCAGGCAAGAAGGCGACCGGCGGGACCGTCGTCGTCGGCTCGAACAACTTCCCCGAGAGCACCCTGCTCGCCGACATCTACGGTGAGGCCCTGAAGGCCAAGGGAATCAAGGTCGAATACAAGCCGAACATCGGCAGCCGCGAGACGACCTACGGCCTGCTCAAGAACGGCAGCATCTCGGTCCTGCCCGAGTACAACGGCGCGCTGCTGGCCTACCTCGACCCGAAGGCCACCCCGAAGACGGTCGGGGAGACCACGGACGCCATCAACGCCAAGCTCGACTCGAAACTGACGCTGCTGAAGCCGGCATCGGCCCAGGACAAGGACTCCGTCACCGTCAACAAGGAGACGGCGGCGAAGTACAACCTCACCGCGAAGTCCTCCGTCGCCGACCTCAAGGACGTGGCGAAGGACCTGGTCATCGGCGGCTCGCCGGAGTTCCAGACCCGGCAGCAGGGCCTGGTCGGCCTGAAGTCGGTCTACGGCCTTGAGTTCAAGTCCTTCAAGGCGCTGGACGCGGGCAGCACGCTGACCCAGACGGCGCTGGCGAAGAACACCGTGCAGGCCGCGGACATCTTCACCACGGACCCGACCATCGCCAAGGAGAAGTTCGTCGTCCTGCAGGATCCGAAGAACCTCTTCGGGTTCGAGAACGTGCAGCCGCTGGTCTACAAGAGCGCGCTGAACCAGAAGGGCGTGGACACCCTCAACGCCGTCTCCGCGAAGCTGGACACGGCCGCGCTGCTGGACCTGGACACCCAGGTGCAGTCGCAGAACAAGGACCCGCTGGACGTCGCCAAGGCCTGGCTGAAGTCCGCCGGCCTCGACTGACCGGGCATCCTTGAACACGAGCGCCGAAGGAGCGACGCGGGTGTCCCCGGACGCCGGGGACACCCGCGTCGTGCTCGACGGCCGGGGCCTCGACCTGACCGGGATCGTCAGGCTCGCCGACGCCGCCGCCGAACCCCGGGTGCCGGCCGGCGCGCTGGAGCGGGTCCGCCGGTCCTGGGAGACCGCGGGCCGGCTCGCCGGTACCGGCCGCCTGTACGGGCGCGGCACCGGCGTCGGCGCCCACCGCTCGGTGACGGTCGACCCGGACGACGAGGCCGCCCACGGGGTGCGGCTGCTGCGCAGCCATGCGGGCGGTGCGGGCCCGCTCCTGCCCGCCCGTCAGGTCCGCGCCATGCTCACCGTCCGCGCCAACCAGCTCCTGGCCGGCGGCTCCGGCATCCAGCCCGCCTTCGTGACCGCCCTCACCGAGGCCCTCCGCCTCGGCGTGCACCCCGCCGTCAACGAGTACGGCGGTCTGGGCACCGGCGACCTGACGGCCCTCGCCCAGACGGGGCTGACCCTGATCGGGGAGCGGCCCTGGCTGACCTCGGCGGCGGACAGCGGTGACCTGCCCCGCCCGGACGCCCCGCCGGACGGGCTGCCCGCACCCGTGGTGCCCGGACCCGGCGACGCGCTGGCGCTGCTCAGCAGCAACGCGCTCGCCCTCGGCCGGGCAGCGCTCGCCGGGCACGACACCGAGGTGCTGCTGCGAGCCACCCACGCGGTCGCCGCCCTCTCGCTCGCCGCCGTCTCCGGTTCCCCGGAGGCCTATGCCGCCGAGGTGCACGCCCTGCGTCCCTACCCCGGCCCGGCCCGCGCGGCCTCCGAGGTGCGGCGGCTGCTCGGTATGCCGGAACGGCCGCGCGCCACCGGGCGCCGGATCCAGGACCCGTACGGGTTCCGTGCCTTCCCGCAGGTGCACGGCGCCGCTCTCGAGGCCTTCGACAGGCTGCGCGGGATCATCGAGGTCGAGGTCAACTGCCCTTCGGAGAACCCCCTCGTCACCCCGGACGGCCACGCCTACCACCACGGCGGGTTCTTCGCGGCCCCGCTCGGTCTTGCCCTGGACGGGCTGAACCTCGCGCTGCTGCAGACCGCCCAGCTCTCCGCCGCCCGCCTCGCGGCACTGGGCCGCGCCGACCTCACCGGGCTGCCCGCCTTCCTCGCCTCCGGCCCCGCGAGCAGTTCCGGCACGATGATCCTGGAGTACACGGCCAACTCGGCTCTGGCGGAGCTGCGTTCCTGTGCCGCACCCGCGTCGGCCGGACACGCCGTCGTCTCGCACGGCCTGGAGGAGGCCGCCAGCTTCGCCGGTCAGGCCGCACGCCAGACCCAACGGGCCGCCGACGCCCACGCCACCGTCCTGGCCTGCGAACTCGTCACCGCCGTACGGGCGTTGCGCCTTCTTCCGGTCCCGCCGCAGGTCCCCGCCTTCACCGTGGCGGCCGCGGCCCTTCCGCCCGGCACCGAGGACCGCCCGCTGACCGGGGACGTGACGACGGCCGCCGAACTGCTGCCGGTACTCGCCGCGTTGTGAGTCCTCGCCGCGCGGCGCGGTGGGGCATGGACGAGGGCACGGTCGACGTCGTCGAGCGTGCCCCCGCTTGCCCGGTCCCTCAGAGGTCGAACTCGTGCGGCGGCAACTCCAGGGTGAAGCAGGCCTCGCGGACCACGGCCTGTTCGGTCTTGTCGAAGTCACCGTCCGCACCGCCGATGACGATGCCGATCTGGATGACGGCCCGCGCCTCCGCGGGCTTCTTCTTCGCCTTGGCGATCTCCTGGAGCACGCTCACCTTGCCGAAGGCGAAGTCGGCGGTCAGCTTGTTCAGATTGTCCTCGAAGCGCCGCCGCAGGTCGTCGGCGGGGAAGTTCTGCAAGACCTCGTTGGTCGCGATGAGCTGCGCCACGCGCTGCCGCTCGGCCGGGTCGATCGTCCCGTCGGCGGCTGCCACGAGGGCGCACATCGCCATGCTCGCGTCACGGAAGGCACCGCTCTTCAGGTCGTTCTTCTTCGCCACGAGCTGGGTCTGCATCGTCGACGCGGACTCCTTGATCCGGTCCCACAGGGCCATGCGAACTCCTCATACGGATCGACACACGGAGACTTCCACAACGAGGTGGAAACTCGGGCGCCGACGGATAAGTTCCGCCGTGCGGCGTGGGCGAGGCCGGGCGCCCCGTGCCCGTGGGGACGCCCGAGGCGGGCACGGCCGTCCCCACGGCCGTGCCCGCCATGTGCGGGTCCCGATGCGCCGGGTCAGACGGCTCCGACCTGTGCCTGGTGTTCCCGCTCCTTGCGCTTCCGGCGGCTCACCCGGGGTTCCTGGTCCGGGAGCCAGCCGAAGGCGAGGCAGCTGCCGGTGACGCCGAGGGCGAGGCCGACGATGAAGCCGCCGAGGTTGGAGGTGGCCCAGGTGCCCAGGGAGATCAGGACTCCGAGGATGGAGTAGAAGAGACGCTGAGCGGGGCTGAAGAGGATCAGCAGGCCGAGGATCAGCATCACCGTGGGCAACAGGTAACCCGCGAGGCCCTGCATGCCGACGTGCAGGATGACCGGAAGCGGTGCCTTCATGGTCACCAGGATCTCGGCGCCTCCCAGCACGAGCAGCAGGCCGCCCGGGAAGGGCCGTTGCCCTCTCCACTGCCGGAAGCGGTCCATCACTTGCAGCCGTCGCTGGAGAACTTCATGTGCAGGTTGGGAAGCTTGAAGACGGCCGCGGTGGCGGCGTAGTTGTGCTGGTTCAGGTTCGTGATGTGGACCTCGTCGGCCTGCTGGCCGTAGACGCCCTTGGGGCCCTGGACGTCGGCCTTGTCGAAGGTGCTGGCGTCGCGGCCGATCTCGATGCCCTTGAAGTCGGCGTTGCCCGTGATGTCGTCGGAGTCGATCGACAGATGGTCCACCTGCACCTTCTTCTTCCCGGTGCCGGCGGTGAGCACGAGCTGGATGCCGCCGAGGTCGACGCTCTGGCACATGTTGGTGAGCGTGCCGTTCTTCACCACCGAGGTGACGACCAGCTCCTGGCCGTCGGTGTCGCCGGCGTTGGGGCTGTTCGGGATCATGTTGTCCAGCGCGCCGAACTGCTCGAAACCCGTTCCGTCGAGCCGGTCGGCCTTGACCACGAACGGCATGCCGGAAATGGCGAACTGGACGCCCAGGGCGCCCTGTGCGGTGAGGACCGCGAGTCCCGCGGTGACCGCGGCGGCGGGCACCGCCATCACGGCGGCCCGGCGCAGCCGGACCCGGCCGCGTCTCCCGGAGCCGTCGGCGGGTTCGGGTACGGAACCGCTTTCGGGGTTCTCGGGGGTGTTGTCGGCGGACGAGAGGTCCGGGGACGAGGCCATGTCTGCTCCCATGGGGCATAGTCATGCGGTCGGGCTTCGTGGCACGTTGTCCTGGCGCGGACAGCGGCTGTCGCGCACGCCTCCTCGCACTCCCGGCGGTTGCAAGGGCTTTCTCGTTACGCGGCAGTAGCCTCCGAGGAAGTTACCGGTGGTTACATGACGGGTCAAGGGAGTTGTGAAAAAACAGTGTCGATTATGCGTCACCTGCGTTCAAGGACGTTAACTCCCTTGATCCATCTTGACGTTGACTGACGCTCAGGTCTACAACTGCCCCTGGCTCGACCGGATCCGTGGCGCCGGATCCGCAGTACGACACGGACGGGTGTCCGTGGCTGCACCCGGCGCGGCACTCCGCTTCACGGACATCGCAGACATCGCAGGCCCACCGGGCGGCACGCCGGTGGCCGGAAACCTTCCGTCGAGCGTCTGCGTACGCATGCGGCACCGGCACGGTCCCTTCCCGCTTTCGGCCCGTGCCCGTCCGCTCCTCATCCGGCCCGGCCGGAGGCCTGTCCAAGGCTTTCGACCGGTGCCAGCTGCCGTTGCCGGCCCGTACGTACGGAGAAGGCGTCACGGGCCGGCAGCGGCAGGCGCCCAGCGCGCCCCAGACCCCCCACATCCCCTCAGCAAGCCCCCCACCCAGGAAAGAGGCACCCGCAATGCGCACCCGTACCCTCGTGACCCTCGCCGGCGCCGTCGCCGCCCTCGCGCTCCCGCTGGCCGCCGTCCCCGCGTCGGCGGACGGCACGGCCGTCCTCACCACCGGCGGCCTCGGCGGCACGCCGGTCGCGAACGGTGACGTCCTCACCGCGCCGCTGGCGAGCGGCACCACCGCCACGCTCTACTCCAGCGCGACCGGCACCAGCGGCGTCAAGTGCACGTCGTCGCAGTTCACCGCCACCGTCACCGACAACCCGGCCGCGCCCGGCACGGCCACCGAGTCGGCCGGCGCGCAGACCTTCGACGCGAGCAGCTGCACCAGCAACGTCCTCGGTGTCACCGGCGTCAGCAGCATCACGGTCGACAACATGCCCTACAAGACCACCGTGAACTCCGACGGCACGCTCACCGTGACCCCGGCGAGCGGCTCGACCATCCAGACCACCGTCAAGCTGAAGACGCTGCTGGGCTCCATCAACTGCGTCTACCAGGCGGCCAGCCTGACCGGCAAGGCCGACAACAGCGACAACAGCATCAACTTCACCAACCAGCAGTTCACCAAGACCTCTGGCTCCTCGCTCTGCTTCGCCAGCGGTTACTTCACCGCCAAGTACGCCCCCGTCACCGCCTCGGGCGCTGCGGTCTACGTCAACTGAGCGGTCTGACGCAGGCGTTCAGCGCCGACGCAGTCGTACAACCAGGGCGGCGCCGCCGGTGAGCACCAGCACCGCGGCGGCGCCGCCCGCCAGCACAGGGGCGGAGGGCCCGGAGCCGGGATCGGTGGCGGAGGCCACCGGGGTGCTGTCGGCGGTGGTGCCCTCCGTCCGCGGCGCCGTCGCCGCCGGACCGGAAGTCTCCTCCGGCGTACCCCCGGTCGCCGGCCGGCTCGAGGCGGCGGCGGACGACCGGGCCGCCTTCCCGGCTTGCGCACCGGACGCGGCCGAGGCGGAAGCCGGGCCCGACGCGGTGGCCCGGCCGGCCTTCGCCCCGGAGAACACCACGTCGGAACACGAGTAGTAGGTGTCCGACGTACTGCTGTTCTGCCAGATCGTGTAGAGCACGTGCCGTCCCGTACGGTCCGACGGCAGTCGGGCCGTGAAGTGGTAGGCGCCGTCGGTCAGAGGCGGGTCCGTGACCTGGGCGAAGGGCCGCGCGGGAAGTTCCGCCCAGGTCAACGGCTCGGCCGGGTCGTAGCCCGGCTTGGTCAGGTACAGCTTGAACGTGCCGGTGTGCGGGATCGTCGAGGCGTACGTCATCGTCAGCTTCGCGCCCGGGCTCAGCCGGGTCGACGGCCAGTCCGCACGGGCCAGGTCGAGGCCCTTGTAGGCGGGCAGGCCACCGCTGCACAGCCGTCCGTCCGGAATCACCTGCCGGTCCCGGCCGTTCACGCCCGCCACTCGCAGGTTGTCCCACTGGGCGAAGGACGCCCCGTTCGCGGCGACGGCCGCGCGGCACGCCGCCGACCGGGCCGCACTCCCGCCGTCGGGCGAGCAGGCGTACACCCGGCTGACCGGACTCGTGGGCGCGCCGTGCGCCAGTGCCGGTGCCGCCGCCCACAGCGACAGCAGGGCGGAGGCCGCCGCGGCGACCCCCGTGACCCTCAGGTGTGCGGTCATCCGACTCAACGCGGAACGCCTCCTCGGCCGGTGCGGCAACGGTGTTCCCGTGCAGTACGGGAAACCGGCCCGAAGCGTTCAGACCGCCACCCCCGCCACGCGACGGCTGGAAACCGAGGGCCGGTCGAGGCCCCGTTGAGAACCGCTCGACCTCCTCGTATCGTGGCGATCACCGGCGTGGGGTCCCGGTCGTGCCGAGCGGTCGCCGAGAACGGCGGAGCCGAGGGCAAGGCCCGCTCCGACGTGGTGCTTTCACGGACCGTCACAGGTGCCGGGGTTGTCCTGCGCGGCGTTTACACGTGTCGGGCACCGGGCCCGCACCGACCGCCTTGTTGTCACCGGGTGAGTTATCGTGTGCGATGGGTAAGGAACAAACGGAACGTCCCGTACGTTTTCCGGCTTCGAGGAGTGTCCCTCAGATGGCGAGGCAGTTACGCGCCGAGCAGACCCGGGCGACGATCATCCACGCCGCGGCCGACCTGTTCGACCGCCGCGGATACGAGGCGACCAGTCTGAGCGACATCGTCGACCACGCCCGGGTCACCAAGGGCGCGCTCTACTTCCACTTCGCCGCCAAGGAGGATCTGGCCCGGGCCATCCTGGAGTTGCAGGGCCAGGCGTCGCGACAGGTGGTGCAGGAGGTGGAGAGCCGGGGCTGTTCCTCGCTCGAGTTCCTGATCCGCACCACGTTCGGGATCGCCCGGCTCGCGGCCGACGATCCGATTCCCCGGGCGGGGCTCCGCCTCGCCACCGCGCACGTGGCCGTCCGCCCCCCGTTGAAGCACCCCTTCTCCGAGTGGCTGGACCTCTCCACCCGCAAACTCCTCGGCGCGGTCAGGGAGTCCGACGTCCACCCGGACACCGACGTGGCCGCCGCCGCCCACTCCCTCGTGTACTTCTTCGTCGGCACCCGGGTCGCCGGCCGCTCCCTCGACCCCGACGGACGGCTGCCCCGCCGGATCGCCGAGATGTGGCACCTGATGATCCGGGGCCTGGTGCCGGTGCCCCGCCGCCCTCGCTACCTCGCCCTTACCACCCAGCTGGAACGGGAGTCCAGGGACGCCTGATCCGCGGGGTACGGTGACGCGTATGCCCGACACCCCCGCCGCACCCGTGATCCTCGGCGACGAACCCGGCTCCTTCCCGCGCGGCGTACTGGCCGAGCGGCATCCCGCGATCATCCGGCAGGTGCGTGAGGCCTTCCCCTACGGCCCCGGGCAGCACCGCGCGCTGGACGCGCTGCTGAAGAGCTGCACCGAGGGAGTGATCGAACCCCTGCCCGCGGACGCGCCGGACGGCGACCGGTGGCGGGCCTGGGGCGCGGGCACCTGGACCGGCCGCTCCTGGTTCGAAGTGCCCTGGCTGTGGTCGGAGAGCTACTTCTACCGCCGGCTCCTCGACGCCGTCGCCTACTTCACCCCCGGCCCCTGGGCCGGCATCGACCCCTTCCGCTCCTTCAAGCGCGCCGAACTCGACTCCGCGGAGACGGACGAGGAACTGGCCGCGCTGGACGCGCTCGAGGAGCTGCCGCCCGGTGAACGGGCCCGCGCCCTGCTGCACGGCTCCCTCTGGGGCAACCGCGCCGACCTCGGCTTCCGCCTCTCGGCCGCCGGCGCCGACGCCGAGGAGGCGGACCAGGCCCTGGTGGCCGACGAGAGCGACACCCTGTGGTCCCTGCTGCCGCCCTCCGGCACGGGCACACTCTGCCTCGTCGCGGACAACGCGGGCCGGGAACTCGTCCCGGACCTGCTCCTGATCGCCCACCTCCTCGCCGAGGGCCGCGCCGCACGGGCCGTGCTGCACGTCAAGCCCTACCCGTACTACGTGTCCGACGCCACGACCTCCGACGTGGTCGACGCCCTGCGCCGGCTCACCGCGGCACCCGGCGCGGCGGCCGGATACGGGCGGCGGCTGTGGGCGGCGATGGCCGACGGCCGCCTCGAGGTGCGCGCCCACCCCTTCTCCTGCGCCCCGCTGCCGTACGCGGACATGCCGGACGACCTGCGTGACGAGTTCGCGGCCGCCACGCTGACCGTGGTCAAGGGCGACCTCAACTACCGGCGCCTGGTGGGCGACCGGATGTGGCCGCCGACCACCTCCTTCCAGGACGTCACCGGGTACTTCCCGGGCCCGGTCGCCGCCCTGCGCACGCTGAAGTCCGACGTGATCACCGGCCTGGCCGCGGACACCGAGGCCGCCCTGGTCGCCGCCGGGGAACAGCGCTGGCGCACCGGCGGTACCCATGCGCTCATCCAGGTCGGCGGACGGCCGGCCGACGCACAACGGAAGTGACGTGAAGTTCCCGGTGTTCCCGGTTTCCGCGGCGTTTCACGCGATGGTGTGATCAGCTGCCGCGGCACGGATGTCCGTCGGAGGCCGCGGGTAGGGCCCGGCCATGACGCAGCCCTTCGCACTCCCGCACTTCTACATGCCGTATCCCGCGCGGCTGAACCCCCACGTCGACGAGGCGCGCGCCCACTCGACGGCGTGGGCGCGCGAGATGGGCATGCTGGAGGGCTCCGGGATCTGGGAGCAGGCCGACCTCGAGGCGCACGACTACGGGCTCCTGTGCGCCTACACCCACCCCGACTGCGACGGCACCGCGCTCTCGCTGATCACCGACTGGTACGTGTGGGTGTTCTTCTTCGACGACCACTTCCTGGACATGTACAAGCGCACCCCGGACCGTGCCGCCGGCAAGGCGCACCTCGACCGGCTGCCGCTGTTCATGCCGCTGGACCTGCGGGACGCCGTACCCGAGCCACGGAACCCGGTCGAGGCGGGACTCGCCGACCTGTGGGCGCGCACGGTGCCGTCGATGTCGGTGGACTGGCGCCGGCGGTTCGCGCGGGCCACCGAACATCTGCTGAACGAGTCCCTGTGGGAGCTGTCCAACATCGACGAGGGGCGGATCGCCAACCCCGTCGAGTACATCGAGATGCGCCGCAAGGTGGGCGGCGCCCCCTGGTCCGCGGGACTCGTCGAGTACGCCACCGCCGAGGTACCCGCGTCCGTCGCCGGGTCCAGGCCGCTGCGGGTGCTCATGGAGACCTTCTCCGACGCCGTCCATCTGCGCAACGACCTGTTCTCCTACCAGCGGGAGGTCGAGGACGAGGGGGAGAACAGCAACGGCGTACTGGTCCTGGAGACCTTCTTCGGCTGCACCACCCAGGAGGCCGCCGACACCGTGAACGACATCCTCACCTCCCGCCTCCACCAGTTCGAGCACACCGCGCTCACCGAAGTGCCCGCACTCGCCCTGGACAAGGGCCTCACCCCGGACGAGGTCGCGGCCGTCGCGGCGTACACCAAGGGGCTGCAGGACTGGCAGTCGGGCGGCCACGAATGGCACCTGCGCTCCAGCCGGTACATGAACGAGGGGGCCACCTCGGCCGCGCCCTGGCACGGGCCGGCCGGGCCCGGTACCTCCGCCGCCGACGTCGGCGCGCTGCTCGCCTCGGCCGCGGTGGAACGTCTGCGCGCCTACTCCCACATGCCCTTCCAGAAGGTCGGCCCGTCCCTGCTGCCCGACTTCCACATGCCGTTCCAGGTGGAGCTGAGCCCGCATCTGGACCGCGCCCGCCGGGGCCTCGTGGAGTGGACGGGACGGATGGGCATGCTGTCGGAGGGCGTGTGGGACGAGGACAAGCTCGCCTCGTGCGACCTCGCGCTGTGCTCGGCCGGCCTCGACCCCGACGCCACGCCCGAGGCCCTCGACCTCAGCGCCGCATGGCTGGCCTTCGGCACGTACGGCGACGACTACTACCCCCTGGTGTACGGCCACCGCCGCGACCTGGCGGCCGCCCGGCTGACCACGGCCCGTCTGTCGTCCTGCATGCCGGTCGACGGCGAGGAGCCGCCCGTCGTCCCCGTCAACGCCATGGAACGCGCGCTGATCGACCTGTGGGCCCGCACGACCGCGGACATGACCCCGGACCAGCGGAGCACCCTGAAACGGGCCGTCGACACGATGACCGAGAGCTGGGTGTGGGAGCTGTCCAACCAGTTGCAGAACCGCGTCCCCGACCCGGTCGACTACCTGGAGATGCGACGGGCCACCTTCGGCTCCGATCTCACCCTCAGCCTGTGCCGCATGGGGCACGGCCCGGCGATCCCGCCGGAGGTGTACCGCACCGGACCGGTCCGCTCACTGGAGAACGCCGCCATCGACTACGCCTGCCTCCTCAACGACGTCTTCTCGTACCAGAAGGAGATCGAGTACGAGGGCGAGATCCACAACGCCGTCCTCGTCGTGCAGAACTTCTTCGGCGTCGACTACCCGGCCGCGCTCGGAGTCGTGCACGACCTGATGACCCAGCGGATGCAGCAGTTCGAACACGTCGTGGCGCACGAACTGCCGGTCGTCCACGAGGACTTCCAGCTCACGGCCGAGGCGCGCGGAATCATGGAGGGCTATGTCGCCGACCTGCGCAACTGGCTGGCCGGAATCCTGAACTGGCACCGGGGCGTCGACCGCTACAAGGCCTCCTACCTCGCCCGCCGCTCCCACGGCTTCCTCCCGGACCGGCCGCCGGCACTGCCCGTCAGCTGAGCCGCGGCGCGCGGGCCGCCGCGTGCTCGGTGGCGGCCCGCGCCGGCGCCCGGACCACCGGGTGCGGGCGCGAGCCGTCGCCGGCCGGCTCCGGCTGGAAGAGCGTGCCCGTACACCACTTTCCTGGACGCAACCCGCCGCGTAGCGGCACGGCAACCAGCCGAGGAAGACCGGAATCCCCGGGCTTCAGCCCAAGGAGCAAGTCAAGCGGGCACCGACGTCCACGCCCTGACCGCCTCGCGGCCACCGGCCACGGACCGACCCTGCTGCCGCGCACCATGGCCGACGGCGTACCGGGCGCGGTCGCCGTGCCGCTGACCGAGCCTCGGATCGTGCACCGCACGGAACTTCTGTACGCCGGGGTCCCGCGGGGAGCGGCGGCGGAGCTGATCGAGCGGCTGGCCGGAGGGGACGTAGGGTGACGTGCCGTCGACGACAGGGTCTCAGTCTCACTCGTTCGTGGCTCGTCGCGCCCTGGTGCGCCGGGTAGTGCGCCTGGGAGAGCACCAGCCGGAGGCAATCCATGGAACAGACTGCGCTGCGCCCCAAGCCGATCCCGGGTCAGGAGCGGAGGAAGGGCGGCCCCAGCAGGCCCACGCGGCGCCCGCATGCCGCGCGGCGACGCGGCCGGCGCCTGCGAACCGGACTGTTCGGCCTGCTCGTCGGCACCGTCCTGGTCCTTTCCGGCGTCGGGCTCGGCACGTTCGGCGCCACCGTGATCGGCATGAGCAGACTCGCGGAGCTGCGGCACGAGGCACCGCCACCCGGCCTCTCCGGCCGGAGCGCGTCCTCCGGAGTCCGGAGCCCCGCCCCGGCGTGGCCCGCCGCCACCCTCGGCCTGGAGGTGATGGACGCGCGGAAGTCGGGCGCCCTGGTCGTCGGCGTCCACGTCCCCGGCCCGGGATACTCGGCGGGCCTGGTCCGCGGGGACGTACTCCTCCAGGTCGGCGGGGCCCGCGTCGACACGGCCGCCGACCTCGCCCGGGCGGTCGCCCACGCCCGCCCAGGAGCCCGGGTCACCCTCACCGTGCGCCACCGCGGCGGCTACCGGCAGCTGCGCGTGGTCCCGGGCCTGGTCACATGATCACCCCGCTCGCACATGTACGTGTGTTCGAATTCAGTGGGGTCGTCCTCCCGGCTCCGCCGAACTGACCCCGTAACCGGCTCGCGTCGCCCTCCGGGTCCGGGCAGGATGCTCCCGTGGCTCCTTGCCCTGAACGTTTCCGACGTCCACGGAGGTCCGCATGACCGGCAGTACGCTCGCGCCCTTCACCGCCGACGACTACAGGGCCCGCATGGAGCGCGCCGCGCGCGCCGCCGCCGACGCTGGGCTGGCCGGGCTGCTGGTGGCGCCGGGCCCTGACCTGGTGTGGCTGACCGGCTACACGCCGACCGCCGTCACCGAGCGCCTCACCGTGCTCGTCCTCACCCCCGGCCGGGACCCCGTGCTCGTCGTGCCGACGCTGGAGGCACCGGACGCGGAGAAGGCGGTCGGCGCCGACGCCCTGACCCTGCTGGACTGGACCGACGGCAAGGATCCCTACGCCGTCACCGCCGGCCTCCTCCCCGGCAGCGGCCGGCTCGGCGTCAGCGACAACGCCTGGGCCCTGCACCTGCTCGGCCTGCAGAGGACGCTGCCCGGCACCTCCTACGCGGCCCTCACCGACGCCCTGCCCATGCTGCGCGCCGTCAAGGACACGGCCGAGCTGGAGCTGCTGGCAGCGGCCGGGGCGGCCGCCGACGCGACGTTCGAGGAGATCCGCAAGGTCCCCTTCGCGGGCCGCCGGGAGTCCGAGGTCGGCCAGGACCTCGCCGACCTGCTGCGCCGGTTCGGACACTCCCAGGTCGACTTCACCATCGTCGGTTCCGGCCCGAACGGCGCGAACCCGCACCACGAGGTCGGCGACCGCGTCATCCGCCGCGGCGACATGGTCGTGCTCGACTTCGGCGGCCTCAAGGACGGCTACGGGTCCGACACCACCCGCACCGTCCACGTCGGCGAACCCACCGAGGAGGAGCGCAGGGTCCACGACGTCGTGCGCGCCGCCCAGGAGGCCGGCTTCCGCGCGGTGCGGCCCGGCGTCGCCTGCCAGGAGGTCGACCGGGCAGCCCGTGCGGTGATCTCCGACGCCGGGTACGGCGAGTACTTCATCCACCGCACCGGCCACGGCATCGGCGTCACCACGCACGAGCCGCCGTACATGATCGAGGGCGAGGAACAGCCCCTCGTGCCCGGGATGTGCTTCTCCGTCGAGCCGGGCGTCTACCTGCCCGGCCGCTTCGGTGTGCGTATCGAGGACATCGTCACGGTGACCGGGGACGGCGGCCGCCGCCTCAACGGCACCACCCGCGAGATGGTCATAGTGGACTGAGATGACACAGCGGGCATCCACCGACACCTCCCGGAACGACGACGGCGCGACCATGACCCAGGCACCGACACCCTCCGCGGACACCGTCCGCCGACTGGTCCGTTCGCTGCTCAAGGAGAGCAAGAAGAGCGCTGAGAGCGCTGAGAGCGCGGTGGGAACCTCCGGACCCGACGTGCGCCCCGTCGCGGAGAGCGGCGAGCACTCCAGCTGGTGGGTCGGCACCCGCCATGTGCTGCGCCTCGCCACCGACCGCGAGGCCGCCGCCCGCCAGCGCCGCGAACTGCGCCTGCGCGACCTGGTGCGCCCGTACCTGCCCCTCGCCGTCCCCACCAGCGTGGCGCACGGTGAGTGGGCGCCCGGCCTCACCTACACGCTGGACACCAAGGTGCCCGGCGGCACGGGCGAGGAGCACGACGTCTCCGCCGTCGGCGAGGCGGATCTGGCCGGGCTGCTCACCGGGCTGCGGGAGGTCCCCGTACGGCAGGCCGAGACGCTCGGCGTCCCGCGCACCGCCCCGCGCTCCCTCGAGGCGCTCCGCCGGATGGCCGTGCACGCGGCCGAACGCCTCGGCGCCGCGGACGAGCTCGATCCCGCCCGGATGTCCCAGCTGACCGCGCCCGCCGCGGCCCAGCTCGCCGCACAGCCGGGGACCTCGGTCCTGGTCCACCACGATCTCAGGGGCGAGCACCTCGTGGTCGGCGCCGACGGGCGGGTGCGCGGCATCCTGGACTGGACCGCCGCGACCGTCGGGGATCCCGCCGAGGACATCGCCTCCCTCGCCCTCGCCGTCGGATCGCCCGCCGCCGTCCGTGCCGCCACCCTCGCCGGATACGGCGCCCGCCCCTGCCTGCGCGGCCTGTGGCTCGCCCGCTGCGACACCGTCATCCGCCTCACCGACCGTCTCGACGGCCGCGACGGCTCCTCCCTCACGCTCCTGAGGACCCAGCTGAGACGCGCCTGGGAGGCGATCCTGCTGGAGCGGGTGACGGAGTTCAGGGAGGACGAGGAGCTCTAGAACCTGCCGTGCCCCGGCGCCGGGGTCACTCCTGGGTCAGTACCACGCACGACTCCCCGGGCACCTGCAGCAGACCGTCCGCTCCGGGCGCCTCGACGGGGTCCCACGCGGCGAGGACCTCGGCCGGGCGGGTGCCGAGCGGGATCGCCGCCTCCTCCTTGCCCAGGTTGACCACCACCCGGACGTCCCCGCGCCGGAAGGCGAGCCAGCGGGCCTGGGAGTCGTACGCCACCTTGGTGTCCGCGAGGTCGGGGTCGGTGAGGTCGGGCTGCTCGTGGCGCAGCGCGACGAGCCTGCGGTACCAGGCCAGCACGCGCGCGTGCGGCTCCCGCTCGGGCTCCGACCAGTCCAGACAGGAGCGGTCCCGGGTCGCCGGGTCCTGCGGGTCGGGCACGTCCTCCTCGGCCCAGCCGTGCGCCGCGAACTCCCGCCTCCTGCCCTGCCGTACGGCCTGGGCGAGTTCCGGATCGGTGTGGTCGGTGAAGAACTGCCAGGGCGTGCCGGCCGCCCACTCCTCGCCCATGAACAGCATCGGCGTGAACGGCGCGGTCAGGACGATCGTGGCGGCGCAGGCCAGCAGCCCGGGGGAGAGGGCGGCCGACAGGCGGTCGCCCTGGGCCCGGTTGCCGACCTGGTCGTGGGTCTGGCTGTAGCCGAGCAGCCGGTGCCCCGCCGTGCGCACCCGGTCCAGCGGGCGGCCGTGGTGCCGGCCCCGGAAGCTGGAGTAAGTACCGTCGTGGAAGTAGCCCCCCGTCAGCGTCCTGGCGAGGGCGGCGAAGGGATCACGCGCGAAGTCGGCGTAGTAGCCCTGGGACTCGCCGGTCAGCGCGGTGTGCAGGGCGTGGTGGAAGTCGTCGTTCCACTGCGCGTGCAGACCGAGACCGTTCTGCGCCCGCGGGGTGATGACCCGGGGGTCGTTGAGGTCCGACTCGCCGATGAGGAACAGCGGCCGGCCCACCTCGCTCGCCAGGTCGTCGACGGCCGCGGAGAGCTCCTCCAGGAAGTGGCACGCGCGTGTGTCGCGCAGCGCGTGCACCGCGTCCAGCCGGAGCCCGTCGATCCGGTAGTCGCGCAGCCAGGCCAGCGCGCTGCCGACGAAGTACGCGCGCACCTCGTCCGACCCGGGCGCGTCCAGGTTGACGGCCGCACCCCAGGGCGTGTGGTGCGTCTCCGTGAAGTACGGTCCGAACGCGGGCAGATGGTTGCCGGACGGCCCCAGGTGGTTGTGCACCACGTCGAGGACCACGCCGAGGCCGAGTTCGTGTGCCCGGTCGACGAACCGCTTCAGCGCCTCGGGCCCGCCGTACGGCTCGTGCACCGCCCACAGGGACACCCCCTCGTATCCCCACCCGTGCCGCCCGGGGAACGGGCACAGGGGCATCAACTCGACGTGGGTCACGCCCAGTCGGGAGAGGTGCTCCAGCCGCGCCGCCGCCGCGTCCAGGGTGCCCTCGCGGGTGTACGTGCCCACGTGCAGCTCGTACAGCACCGCACCGGGCAGCCCGCGTCCGGGCCCCGCCTCGGTACGCCACGCGTACCGCCCGTGGTCGACGACCGCGCTCGGCCCGTCCGGCCCCTCGGGCTGCCGGCGCGAACGCGGGTCGGGCAGCACCGGCCCGTCGTCCAGCGCGAATCCGTACCGCGAGCCGTCGCTCGCCTCCGCCTCACCGGTCCACCACCCGGCCCGGTCCCGGTCGCGCTCCAACGCGCGCGTGGCGCCGTCGCAATGGAGCGTCACACGGTCTGCCTGCGGTGCCCACACCTCGAACTGCACGGGACGGTTCCCCTTCGTCTGCTCACCGTGATGTAGCCCGTCCATCGTGCTGCAAAACGCGCTCGGCCCGCCTTCCGTGCCGGGCTTTCCGCGCGGGTGTCACCGGAAGTGCACGCGCGGCGGCCGTTTCCCCGTTTCCTGGACACCCTGGGTTCACTGACCGACAATCACCTGCGTGACGTCGTCCTTCGAGTTCTCCACGTTTCCCGCTCGGCTGTCCGACGCGGAGCGCGACAAGGCGCTGCGTGTGCTCCGCGACGGCGTCGCCATGGGCCGGCTGTCGCACGACACGTTCGTGCGCCGCATGGAACTCGCGCTCGCCGCCCGCCGTGCCGACGAGCTCGCCGTTCTCACCGCAGACCTGCCCAAGGACAACCGCCTGGCGCGCATGCTGTTCGGCACCGTCGAGGCCGTCTCCGGCTTCACCGTGCGGCTGCGCCGCGCCTGGCAGGCCGAACGACTGCCCAAACTGCTCCTGCCGCACCCCGACAGCACCCATCCGCTGCGCATAGGCCGTGACCCGGCCAGCGGCCTCAGGCTCAACCACGAGACCGTCTCCCGGGTACACGCCGAACTGCGCCGCCAGGGCGGCATGTGGGTCCTCAGGGACCTCGGTTCCACCAACGGCACCATGGTGAACGGACGGCGGGTGACCGGCGCGGCCGTCGTCCGCGAGGGCGACCAGGTCTCCTTCGGGCGGATGGCGTTCCGGCTCGCCGTCCAGTGAGACCGTTCCGGTACCGGCAGGCCGTCCGGCACCGTGGTGCACCGGATCCGGGTCGTACATCAGTACGAGCATCGAGTGCGTGTCATGCCGAGCGCCTGCCAACCGGTGAAGCACTGCACGCGCGGGGGTTCCCGTTCGGGTGAGTCGGGCTGGGGCGCGCAGGCCGCCGTGCCGATGCACCGGGCATGACGCACACCATCAAAGCGACAGCGGTAGGCGGAGCCCTGCTGGCGGCGGCGGCCCTCCTCGCCGCCGGCCCGGCAGCCGCCGCCCGGACACTGCCCGGCCCCACCCGTCAGGGCGACTGGCTCTACCTCAGCGTGACCCGGGGCGACGCCCGCTCCGGCGACACACGCGGCACCCTGCTGCTGTGCGAGCCGCCGCAGGGGCACCGCCGCGCGGCCGAGGCCTGCGCCGAACTCACGAACGCCAAGGGCGACATCCGCGCCATCCCGCAGAAGAAGAACACGTTCTGCCCGATGATCTACGCCCCGGTGACCGTGTACGCGAACGGCCAGTGGCACGGCCGGACCGTGGACTACCGGGAGACGTTCTCGAACGCCTGCCAGATGGGGGCGCGGACCGGGGCGGTGTTCGCGCTGGACGGCTGATGGGGTGACGGTCGACGGCGG
Source organism: Streptomyces sp. NPDC001348 (assembly GCF_053597535.1). NCBI lineage: Bacteria > Bacillati > Actinomycetota > Actinomycetes > Kitasatosporales > Streptomycetaceae > Streptomyces > Streptomyces sp. NPDC001348. Next base: position 119,466 of record NZ_JBSFIK010000022.1, read on the forward strand.
CGTGCGGCCGTTCCCGGCCTCACGCCACCCGTTCGCGCGCGTGCAGCGCCGCCGCCAGCACCGTGCGGGACTGGTGCTCGACCTGGTGTTCCAGGGGTACCCAGCGGGCCCGGAAGCGCTCGGCGAACGCCTCGCACCAGGAGACGACGAGACGTTCCAGCCGGGGTGCCGCCCGGTCGTCCGCCTCCCGCAGCACCCGCAGCAGCATGGCGGCCGCCCGCAGCGGCAGCCGGCGGCCGAATGCGTCCACGCTGCCGACGTACGCCATCGTGCCGGCGGCGGGCGGTGTGCCCGCCCAGTCCGCGGCCAGGCCCGGTACCACCTCCAGGGCCCACCTCGCGGCCCGCAGCAGGGGCACGTCGGTGTCCTCCAGCCGGGGCAGAGCCTCGGCGAGCACCCGTTCCACCTCCAGCGCGTCCCGCAGCAGCCGACGCGCCAGCCGTCGCATCGCCGCCGCCGGCGCGGGGTGCGGCGCAGGGTCGTCCACCAGGTCACTGGCCCACATCGGCACCTCGACCACGGCCGTCAGACCGCCGTAGCGGTGGACGCGGAACCAGGTGCTGTGCCGCGCGTCGTCCGGCATGCTCGGGTAGGCGAGGCCCGAGCCCGGATCGGGCATCACGTGCACGCCGGGGCCGGAGGCGGGCCAGCCCGCCGCGTCCGAGGCGCCCGTCTCCACGGGGATGTGCAGCTGCGCCGCGGACTTGGCGAACGGCTCGGCGAGGCCGGGCACGTCCCTGGTCAGCTGCACCCAGCTGCCGCCCAGGTCGGTGCCGTGCAGTGTGACCTGCAGATAGGGGCGCAGTTCGTCGATCACCCCGGTCAGCGCCCGCGTCTCGGGCGGCAGCCGGTCCGGCGGCAGCACGGACGGCGACCACTCCGGCTGCTCCGGCTGGGCGGGCCGGTAGAAGCCGCGGTGGTAGTCGAGCAGGCTGCGCGGCGCCGGGGTGACGTGGAGGCTCGCCCCGTCCGGGTCGGCGCACAGCAGGAAGTGCCAGGAGGTGTCCGCTCTCAGCTCCCGTTCGTACACCACCCGCTCCGCCAGGGCGAGGAGTGTGGACCCGCCCGTCGGCTCGTTGGCGTGGGCGCCGGCCACCACGAGGACGGCCCGCGGCCGGTGCCCCACGGACAGCAGGTGCAACGGTCTGCCCGCCCGGGAGAGGCCCACCTGCCGCAGGGCACACACCCCGGGCTCGTCGGCGGCCAACGACCCGGCCGATGCGAGCAGTTCGGCGACACTGGGATAACGCGGCTCCGGCAAAGGACTCACCCCCGACTCGTCCAGCCCGGCTTCGCCCTCCCAGTGCCGCACGGCACAGGTGAGCTGTCAAGCGGATCGAGGGGAACCCTTGACGGGGCGCTCGGGGGCGTCCGCTCACCCCCTTGGCGACGGCGGCCGACGGTATCGTGCCGCCCCTGCGGCCCGGACGCGCTGGGCGTGCGGCCCCGACGCGGTGGCCGTGCGGCCCCGACGCGGTGGCCGTGCGGCTCAGGCCTCCCCGACGCGCTCCAGCAGCGCCACCGGCAGCGGCGTGAACAGCTCCGCCACATGCGCGTGACCCTCGAACCGCCGTTCGGGGTTCAGCGCGTCGGCCCATTGGCCCGGAGGCAGCGGCAGCCGGGTGTCGCCCCAGCCGCCCGTCTCCGCCAGCCGCAACGACATCCGGGTCACGGCGGTGACCACCTGACCGGAACGCGCGAACGCCAGGCAGTGGTCCGCGGCCGCGCCCTCCGCGGCCAGCGGCGCGTACGTCGCCGCGGCACCGAAGGCCTCCGGCCGCCGGGCGCGCAGCCGCAGCGCCGCCGCCGTCAGCGCACCCTTGTCCCCGGGATCCTCGGGCGGGAACCGCACCGGCCGCCGGTTGTCCGGGTCCACCAGCGCCCGGTACTCGCCCTCCGTCCCCTGGTAGAGGTCCGGCACCCCCGGCATCGTCAGATGGACCAGGGCGGTCCCCAGGACGTTGGCCCGGATGTGCGCCCCCAGGGAGTCCCGGAAGGAGGTCACCCGCTCGCCGGGCGCCCCGCACGGCCCGGCCGCCACGAACGCGGCCACCGCCTCCTCGTACGGCGGTTCCTGCTCCGTCCAGCTGGTGTAGAGCCCGGCCTCCCGGGCGTGCTTCAGCAACGCCTGCTGGACGCGCTCGGTGTCCGCCGGGCCGAGACCGAACACCGTCTGCCAGGCCGCCCAGGACAGCTGCCCGTCCGGCACGGCCGCGCCCCCCTCCGGGGCGAGTTCCGCGAGCAGGGCCGCCCAGCGCTGCGGGCACTCGGTGAGCACGGCCAGCGCCGCACGCACGTCGGCGCTGCGCTTGGTGTCGTGCGTGGACACCACGGTTCCGGTGGACGGCCAGTCACGCTGCACACGCGCGCAGTACGCGTGGAAGTCCTGCGGGGACACGCCCGGGCTGCCCGGCTCCCCGCCCACCTCGGTCGCCGACAGCAGCGGGACGTAGCGGTAGAAAGCCGTGTCCTCGACCGACTTGGCGCGCAGTGCCGACGCGGTCTGCGCGAACCGGGCACGGAACTCCGCGAGGGCCGGGTCCACCCCGGCCGGGCCGGTCAGCAGCTCGCGCACGATGTCGACCGCCTGGCCCTCCTCGGGCACGACGAAGGCCCGCCGGGCCTCCTCGGCGGCCTCCTCGGTGATGACGGCGGCCGCGTCCTGGGAGGCGTAGGGCCGGTACACCGGCAGCCGGACCAGCAGCTCCTCCAACGCGGTGCGCAGCGCCCAGGGAGCGCGGTCGCGCAGCGCCGGATCCGCCGAGTTCGCGCACAGCCGGCTCGCCACCCGGGTCAGCCGGTCCGTCTCGGCGGCCAGCTCGTGCGTGAGCACCTTGTACGCCGCCCGCCGCGCCGTGGCCGCCCAGACGCCGCCCCGGTCGGTCTGCGGAGCGGCGAACCGCCGGTACTCGGCGAGCAGGCCGGCCGCCCCCTCGGGGTCGGTGAACAGGCCGTCGACGTGCCTCAGGGCGTCGTACCCGGTGGTGCCGGCGACCGGCCAGGCGGCCGGCAGGTGCTCCCCGTCGGACAGGATCTTCTCGACGACCGTCCAGCGTCCGCCGGTCGCCTCGTGCAGCCGCCGCAGGTAGCCCTCGGGGTCGGCCAGTCCGTCCGGGTGGTCGATGCGCAGCCCGTCCACCACGCCCTCGTGCAGCAGCTGGAGGATCTTGCCGTGCGTGGCGTCGAACACCTCCGGGTCCTCCACCCGCACCCCGATGAGCTCCGAGATGCTGAAGAACCGCCGGTAGTTGAGCTCGGTGCGGGCCAGCCGCCACCACACCGGCCGGTACCACTGCTCGTCCAGCAGCCGGGGCAGCGGCAGGTCGGCGGTGCCCTCGCGGAGCGGGAAGGCGTGGTCGTGGTAGCGCAGCACATCGCCCTCGACCACCAGGTGGCCCAGTTCCTCGCCGACCGGACGCCCGAGCACCGGCAGCAGCAGCTGCCCGTCCTGGGCGTCCCAGTCGATGTCGAACCAGCGCGCGTACGGCGACTTGGGGCCCTCGCGCAGCACCTCCCACAGGGCGCGGTTGTGGCGCGGCGCCATGGCCATGTGGTTCGGCACGATGTCCACGACGAGGCCGAGGCCGTGCTCACGGGCGGTCGCCGACAGTGCCCGCAGCCCCTCCTCCCCGCCCAGCTCCTCGCGCACGCGCGCGTGGTCCACCACGTCGTACCCGTGGGCGGAGCCGGGGACCGCCTCCAGGACGGGGGACAGGTGCAGGTGCGAGACACCGAGCGACGCCAGGTACGGAACGGCCGCCGCCGCGGCCCCGAAGGGGAACTCGGGCTGAAGCTGGAGCCGGTAGGTGGCGGTCGGTACCGCGGGGCCGGGGCGCTCTGATGTCATGCAGACCTACGTACCCAGCCTGCCGCCTTTCGTGTCATCGGCCCCGCACCTGTCCACGCGCGCGTGACCGCTACTGGGCCGGCCGCCGCAGCACCGTCATGCTGCGGTCCGGCAGGGTGAGGCGGTCCCCGGCCTGGATCTTGGCGTCCGCGTCCGGGGGCGCCACGTCCGTGCGGGCGGTGTCGACCACCACCTGCCACTGCCGTCCGTGGTTGACCGGCACGACGAACTCCAGCGGCTCGGGCGAGGCGTTGAACATGAGCAGGAACGAGTCGTCGGTGATGCGCTCCCCGCGTGCGCCGGGCTCGGAGATCGCGTTGCCGTTGAGGAACACGGTCAGTGCCGAGGCCTGCGCCGAGTCCCAGTCGTGCTGGGTCATCTCCCGGCCGTCGGGGGTGAACCAGGCGATGTCGGACAGCTCGTCGTGGGTGCCCTCCACCGGCCGGCCGTGGAAGAAGCGCCGCCGCCGCAGGACCGGGTGCTCCCTGCGCAGCCACACCAGCGCGCGCGTGAAGTCCAGCAGCTCGCCGCCGCTCGCCTCGCCCTCGGGCCAGTCCACCCAGGACAGCTCGTTGTCCTGGCAGTAGGCGTTGTTGTTGCCCTGCTGGGTGCGGGCGAACTCGTCGCCGTGACTGATCATGGGCACGCCCTGGGACAGCATCAGCGTCGCGATGAAGTTCCGCATCTGCCGGGCCCGCAGCGCCAGTACGTCGGGGTCGTCGGTCTCACCCTCCACCCCGCAGTTCCACGACCGGTTGTGGCTCTCGCCGTCCCGGTTGTCCTCGCCGTTGGCGTCGTTGTGCTTGTCGTTGTAGGCCACGAGGTCGTGCAGGGTGAAGCCGTCGTGGCAGGTCACGAAGTTGATCGAGGCCAGCGGGCGCCGCCCGTCGTCCTGGTAGAGGTCCGAGGAGCCGGTCAGCCGGGAGGCGAACTCCGCGAGGGCGCGGGGCTCGCCCCGCCACAGGTCCCGTACCGTGTCGCGGTACTTGCCGTTCCACTCCGTCCACATCGGCGGGAAGTTCCCCACCTGGTAGCCGCCCTCGCCCACGTCCCACGGTTCGGCGATCAGCTTCACCTGGGAGACCACGGGGTCCTGCTGCACCAGGTCGAAGAACGACGACAGCCGGTCCACCTCGTGGAACTGCCGCGCCAGGGTCGCCGCGAGATCGAAGCGGAACCCGTCGACGTGCATCTCGGTCACCCAGTACCGCAGCGAGTCCATGATCAGCTGGAGCACGTGCGGGGACCTCATGAGCAGGGAGTTCCCGGTGCCGGTGGTGTCCATGTAGTAGCGGCGGTCGTCGGTCAGGCGGTAGTACGAGGGGTTGTCGATGCCCCGGAAGGACAGCGTCGGTCCCAGGTGGTTGCCCTCGGCGGTGTGGTTGTAGACCACGTCCAGGATCACCTCGATCCCGGCCTCGTGCAGCGCCCGGACCGCCGACTTGAACTCCAGGACCTGCTGACCGCGGTCGCCCCAGGAGGCGTACGCGTTGTGCGGGGCGAAGAAGCCGATCGTGTTGTAGCCCCAGTAGTTGTTCAGGCCCATGTCGACCAGGCGATGGTCGTTGACGAACTGGTGTACGGGCATCAGCTCCAGGGCCGTCACCCCGAGCTCGGTCAGATGTTCGATGATTGCCGGGTGGGCGAGCGCCGCGTACGTGCCCCGCAGTTCCTCCGGCAGGCCGGGGTGGCGCATGGTCAGGCCCTTCACATGGGCCTCGTAGATCACCGTGTGGTGGTACTCGGTACGCGGCCGCCGGTCGTCGCCCCAGTCGAAGTAGGGGTTGATCACCACCGACGTCATGGTGTGCGGCGCGGAGTCGAGGTCGTTGCGGCTGTCGGGGGAGCCGAAGTGGTAGCCGTAGACCTCCTCGCCCCACCGGATCGAGCCGCTGATCGCCTTCGCGTACGGGTCGAGCAGCAGCTTCGCCGAATTGCAGCGCAGCCCGCGCGCCGGGTCGTACGGTCCGTGCACCCGGAACCCGTACCGCTGCCCCGGCATCACGCCCGGCACGTATGCGTGCCGCACGAACGCGTCGCTCTCCCGTAGTTCGACCGCCGTCTCGGAGCCGTCGTCGTGCAGCAGACACAGCTCTACTCGGTTCGCGGCTTCGGTGAAGACCGCGAAGTTGGTCCCGGCGCCGTCGTACGTGGCGCCGAGCGGATATGCCTCTCCAGGCCAGACCTGCATGGATACGACTCTCCCAGGTGTGCCGCGTGGCCGGTGCCGCCTTGTGTGTCGAGTCTCCCGGAAAGTGATGGAACCACCTATGACTTACGTCCCTCTTACCGGCCGACCAGTGGATACGGCGACGTTTGTGAGCCGTATGCGCAAACAGTGGGGCAGAAAACGTACTCCCGTCGATCTGGGGGAGTAAGGGGAAGACGTGCGCGAGACAGTGCGCCGCCATCTGGGCAAGGTGGTGGCCGGCACGGCCATAGCGGTGGCCGGCACCGCCGTGATGGTCGCCGTCACCTTGCCGGGCACGGCGGGGGCGGACGAGTCGGGCGGGACGAGCGGCAGCGGCAGCCGGACCGCCCAGCAGTCGGGCCAGGGGCAGGGCCGGGCCGATGGCGCCGGCCGGCCGGGCGTGGTCCAGCAGGCCCCGGCCGAGGGCGAGAAGGGCACCGGCGGTGACCCGCTGACCGACGACGAGACGCAGCGGGCCGAGAAGATCGCCGCGGGCGGGCAGCTGCTCAGCTCGGGCAGGAACGTCGACGGGGGCCGTGGGCCGCAGCGTCTCACCGTGGACCTCGCCGACCCGGAGGCCGACGAGGCGGACGGTGCGAACGCACCGCGCCGGGCCGATGTGACGTTCTACGACTACCGGAACGACACCCTGGTGACCAAGACGGTCGATCTGGAAACCGGCAAGGTCGAGCAGAGCGGCACCCAGCACGGCGTCCAGCCGCCGCTGAGCCGGGCCGAGAACGTCGAGGCGGCCAGGCTGCTCATCGCCGATCCGCTGGGCGCCGGCCTCAAGGCGGACTACAAGGACGCCACCGGCAGGGAGCTCACCTCCCCGGACCAGCTGCTGTTCAACGGCGCGGTCTACCGGGCCACTCCGGGCGCCCAGCCCGCCGTGCTCGACAAGTGCGGCGAACACCGCTGCGTGCGGCTGTTCCCCAAGGTCAAGAACGGCCCGTGGATCGACGCCAGGTCGCTGATCATCGACCTGAGCGCCCGCAAGGTCGCCAAGCTCGACCGCGGCTGAGCCGCCCCCTCGGACACGTCGTCCGCCCCCTTTCGAACCCGCACCTCCTGCGAGGGAGTCACCCCTTCATGCACACGAACAGAGTCAGCCGCGCCCGCAAGCGGGCCGCCGTCGGCGTCACCGTGGCCGCGCTGGCCGCCGGCGCGACGGCCGGCGCGGGACCGGCCGTCGCACAGCCGAGGGCCACCACCGCGGCGGCGGCCGACTGCAGCGCCGCCTACAAGATCGAGCAGAAGCTCTCCAGCGGCACCACCTGGCGGATGTGCTGGCGCTACGACAGCAAGGCCGGCCTCGTCCTGGACGACGTCTCCTACCAGCCCAAGGGCGAGACCGAGCCGATCAAGGTCCTCAACAGCGCCCGGCTCGCCCAGATCGACGTCCCCTACGACGACGGCAGCGTCGAGTACGACGACCTGACCGGCTTCGGCTTCGCCCAGGGCCTGGTCAACCTGGCGCCCGGCGAGTGCCCCGGCGGCACGATCAAGACCATCAAGGTCCCCGACTCCTGGGACCCGCAGCACCCGAACGTCAACGGCCTGTGCACCACCACCCGGTCCCGCGGCCACGCCTACCGGATGCAGGGCGACACCGCGAACAAGGTCTTCCAGGCCCAGGGCAAGGACCTGCTCGTCTACACGGTCAACCAGGTCGGCTGGTACGAGTACATGACCGAGTGGCGCTTCCAGGACGACGGCACGGTCAACATGAACGTCGGCGCCACCGGCAGCCTCTCCTTCGACGACTACGACGCCGGCGACGGCCGCGGCTGGCCCATCGGCAAGGGCGCCAAGGCCTACGCCACCAGCCACAGCCACAACGTCTTCTGGCGCCTCGACTTCGGCCTCGACGGCTCCTCCAGGACGAAGATCGAGCAGTACGACTCCAAGGTCACCGCGCCGGCCCACGGCCAGGAGGCCCCGACCGCGAAGACCACCAGCACCAAGGTCACCAAGGAACTCGCGGGCGACGCCAAGGCGTACCGCTGGTGGCGGGTGGTCAGCGCCACCGGCAAGAACAAGGACGGCCACGCGCGCTCGTACGAGATCGTGCCGGGCCCCACCACGAAGTACCCGGGCCGCAGTTTCACCCAGCACGACGTGTACTTCACCGAGTACAACAAGTGCGAGCAGTTCGCCACCAACAACCCGGGCAACTGCCCGGCCGGCGCGGGCAGGTCGGTCGACAAGTGGGTCAACGGCCAGACGCTCACCCACCCCATCGTCTGGATGAACGTCGGCTTCCACCACATCGCCCGCGACGAGGACCAGCAGCCCATGCCGGTCCACTGGCAGGGATTCTCCATAGCCCCGCGCGACGTCACGGCCATGAACCCGCTCACTCCCGACGAGCTCGCGTGGCAGAACGGTCACTGGCGGCCGCGCAGTTGAGAATCGACCTGTCCATCCGGCTGCACCGCCGACCGCTTGCGGAGTACGCTTCCTTGATCGTTGGGATGGGGAGAGCTCGGGGGAGCGGAAGGCGGTGCACGGGTGGGCTCGGGAGGGCTGGAGCTGCCCCCTGGTGACGAGGGTCACGAGGGGAACTCCACGGACGTCCCGCCCGGCGTGGTGTCCCTGGCGCGGCCGATGGACGCGGCGGGTTCCATCGGGCCGGAACTGGACTGGGGCGCCGACGCCTGGCTCGAGGTGCGCACCCGCGCCCAGCGGGCCGGGCGGGCCTACATCTGGCTGAACCTCGTCGAACAGCGGCTGCGCGCCGTCGTGGCCGCCGTCCTGCGGCCCGTCTACGAACCCGTCCACGGCGACGAGTGGGTGGTCGCCGCGGCCGGCCCCGCCGGGCAGGAGTGGGTGCAGCGCGCGGTCGCCGTGCGCGAGGTCAGCCGGCGCAAGGGCTACCTGCTCGACCCGGCCGACGACAACGTCCTCAGCTTCCTCACGCTGCCCCAGCTGCGCGAGCTGATGGTGCAGCACTGGCCCTGCTTCGAGCCGTACTTCGACGAGCGCCGGGACGTCGAACTCGCCCTCGACGAACTCGAGGTCACCCGCAACGTCGTCTCCCGCAACCGGGCCCTGTCCGAGGCCGTGCTGAGCCAGGCCGAACGGGCCTCCGCACGGCTGCTGGAGATGCTCGGCGCGGGCGGCGACGTGCCGTCCGCGCGCCGGCTGCCCGTGGACGCGGTCGAGAGCCTGGTCGGCGACCGGTTCGCGGACGTGGTCGCCGTGCACCCCGACCGGGTACGGCTGATGCGCCAGTTCCCGGCCGAGGACCTCTTCGGCGGCGCCCGCCGGCTCGACGCCGTCGGCATCGGCCTCAACCTGCTCGTGCAGAACTTCTCCGGACGGCGGCTGGTGCGTCTGGCCGAGACCGGCTGCCGGGTCCGGCTGCTCTTCCTCAACCCGGCCTCCAGCGCCATGAAGCGGCGTGAGCGCGAACTCGGGATGAAACGGGGCGAACTGAGCCGCTCCGTCGAGATGAACATCCTGCACATGCGCCGGGTCCGCTCCCGGTTGCGCGATCCGGACGCCTTCGCCATCCAGGTCTACGACGAGACCCCGCGCTTCACCGCCTACCTCGTCGACGGCGACGGCGCCGACGGCATCGCCGTGGTGCAGTCCTACCTGCGCGGCGCCCGCGGAATGGAGTCACCCGTCCTGGTCCTGCGGGGCGGCAACCGGGTGGTCAGGTCGGGCGACGTGGGCGAAGGCGGGCTCTTCGCCACATACCGTGAGGAGTTCGAGCTGGCCTGGGTGGATTCGCGGCCGGTGTCCTGAACCGCCCCGGCGGCGGGTGGAACGCGGCCCTCGGATTGTCAGTGGTGCGTGCGAAGGTGGAGCCACTGAGAGATCAACGGGGGAACGCACCACCGAGAAGGGGGGCCGCCCATGGGCTGGCACCGGGAGCTGCTGATCGGCTTCGACCTGGAGACGACCGGGACGGATCCGCGCGAGGCGCGCATCGTCACGGCAGCCGTGATCGAGGTTCGGGCCGGGCGGCCCATGGGACGCCGGGAGTGGCTCGCCGACCCGGGCGTGGAGATTCCGGCCGACGCGGTGGCGGTGCACGGCATCAGCAACGAACGCGCGGCGGCCGAGGGAGCGCCGGCCGACCGGGTCGCCGACGCCGTCGCCGACGTCCTGACGGCCTACTGGAAGACAGGTGTGCCGGTCGTCGCCTACAACGCGGCCTTCGACCTCACCCTGCTCTCCGCGGAACTGCGGCGGTACGGCCTGCCCTCGCTCTCCGACCGCCTCGGCGGCCCGGACCCGGCCCCGGTGATCGACCCGTACACCATCGACCGCCGGGTGGACCGCTACCGGCGCGGCAAGCGCAACCTCGAAGCGGTCTGCGCGGAGTACGGTGTCGTGCTCGACACGGCCCACGACGCCACCGCCGACGCCCTCGCCGCGGCCCGGCTGGCCTCGGCGATAGCCGACCGCCACCCCAAGGTGGCCGCCCTCGGCCCGGCGGAGCTGCACCGCCGCCAGGTCGGGTGGTACGCCGAGTGGGCGGCGGACCTGCAGAACTTCCTGCGCGGCAAGGGGCAGACGGACGCGGTGGTGGACGGGACGTGGCCACTGCGAGAACTGACCCAGAGCAGCCCCGCGTAACCACCCGGCCGCCCAGCCGCCCGATCCGCGGGCAGTCGTGCCGCCTGGGGCGATGGGGGTCCCCCCGCTCGAGCGAAGCCGAGAGTGGGGGAGGGTGGGCGCGGCGGCACCTCGTAGCGCCGGGCTGCGCGGCTCCCCGGCCTCAGCACCAGCGCCGCAGCACCTGAAAGCACCGGTCCGCGCAGCCCTCTCAGAAAGAGAACCACCGCACCGTCTCGTCCCCCTCCCGCAGCGACGCCACCCGCCGCCGGAACTCCGCCAGCGCCTTCGGATTGCTCGGCGCGTGCTGCGCCACCCACGCACAGCTCGCCGTCTCCCGGGCGCCGCGCAGCACCCCGCAGCCGTCCCACTCCCGTACGTCCCAGCCGTAGGCGTCCGTGAAGGAGTCGTAGGCCTCGGCGGGCAGGCCGTAGCGGTCGCGGGTGAGAGCCATGACCACCAGGTCGTGCTCGCGCAGGTCGGCGGAGAAGGTCTCCAGGTCGACCAGGACGGGGCCGTCGGGCCCGACGTGGACATTGCGGGGCAGCGCGTCGCCGTGGATCGGCCCCGGTGGCAGATGAGGCGTCAGCGCGGCCGCGGCCGCCGCGAAGCCGTCCCGCCGCTCACGCAGGTACGCCGCGTCCGCCGGGTCGATCGCCTCGCCCGCGAGCCGCAGCCAGCGTTCCACACCGCCCAGCAGATCCCGGGGCGCCAGGACGAAGGAAGGAGAGGGCAGTGCGTGCACGATCCGCAGCAGCCCGGCCAGATCCCCCGGCTCGGCCGGCCGTACGGGCTCGGGCAGACGGTGCCACACGGTCACCGGGTGCCCGTCCACCAGCAACGCCTTCGGCTCGGCCGCCCGCACCGCCGGCACACCCGCCTGGGCCAGCCAGGCCGCGATGTCCAGCTCCCGCCGCGCCCGGTCCAGCAACTCGGCGTCGCGGCCCACCTTGACGACCAGGTCACCGGCGGCGAACACCGCGTTCTCGCCCAGGGCGAGCAGTCGCGCGTCCCGTGCCGGGCCCGGCAGCACCCCTGCCGCGGCCAGTACGTCCCGCGCCCGTGCCTCGTCCATCGTCCGCCTCCGTGTCCCGACCTGCCCGTTCCCGGTCCGACCAGTCTCCCATTCCCACAGGTCGGGCCCGGTGCGCGGTCCCTTGACGGAACCCCGCGCCTTTACAACCATGAACACGCCAACCGAGTCGCGCAAAGGGGCTGATTCCGTGGCATGGGTGGAGGCCGGACGGTCGCCGCGGCGCGCCTCCGATCGCGGCGCCTGGCTCCTCGTCCTGCCTGCCCTCATCCCCATCCTGGCCCTGAGCGCCGGGCCCCTGCTGTACGGCATCCTGCTGGCGTTCACCGACGCCCAGTCGGGCCGGACCACGCCCACGCGCTGGATCGGCGCACTCAACTTCCAGGACCTGCTGCACGACACGCTGTTCTGGGAGTCCTTCCGGATCGGGCTGGTGTGGGCGGTCGGGGTGACCGTTCCGCAGTTCCTGCTGGCGCTGGGCCTCGCCCTCCTCCTCAACCAGGACTTACGGCTGCGCCGGCTGGCCCGCGTCCTCGCCATCGTCCCGTGGGCCATGCCCGAGGTCGTGGTCGGCATCATGTGGCGGCTGGTCTACAACCCGGACGCCGGTATCCTCGACGAGACCCTGCGCGACCTGGGACTCGGCGACGGACGGGACTGGCTCGGCGGCCTCGGCAGCGCCCTGCCCGCCGTGATCGTCGTCGGTGTGTGGGCCGGGATGCCCCAGACGACGGTCGCCCTGCTGGCCGGGCTGCAGAACACCCCGCGCGAGCTGCAAGAGGCCGCGGCGGTGGACGGCGCGGGCGCCTGGCGCCGGTTCCGCACCGTCACCTGGCCCGCCATCAGACCGATCGCGCTCGCCATCACCGCGCTGAACCTCATCTGGAACTTCAACTCCTTCGCCCTGGTCTACGTGCTGACGGGCGGCGGCCCGGGCGGCAAGACCCGGCTGCCGATGCTGTTCGCCTACGAAGAGGCCTTCCGGTACGGCCAGTTCGGCTACGCGGCGGCGATGGGGTGTGCGATGGTGGCGGTGATCTCGGTGCTCCTCGCCGTCTTCCTGGTGGGCCGGCTGCGCGGGGGTGAGGACGCGTGAGGAACGGCAGGGCCCGGACCGGCGCCCGGGTGGGGCAGTACACCGCCCTGCTGGCCTATCTGGTCTTCCTCGCCTTTCCCCTGCTGTGGCTGCTGTCCACCGCGTTCAAGTCGCCACGGGAACTGGGCAGCGCACACCCCACCTGGATCCCCAGGGACGCCACCCTGGACAACTTCCGGCAGGCCTTCGACGAGCAGCCGCTGCTGCACGCCGGGCTCAACTCCCTGCTGGCGGCGGCCGGGGCCGCGGTGATCGCCGTACTGGTCGCCACGCCGCTGGCGTACGTCATGGCCCGCCGCCGCACGCTGCTGTCCAGGGCGGCGTCGGGATGGGTGGTGGTCAGCCAGGCGTTCCCGTTCGTCCTGGTGATCATTCCGCTGTTCCTGGTGCTGAAGCACCTGCGGCTGATCGACTCCCTGCCCGGCCTGGTGCTGGTGTACGTGGTGTGGGCGCTGCCCTTCGCGCTGTGGATGCTCACCGGATACGTCCGGGCCGTGCCGGCCGAGCTGGAGGAGGCCGCGGCGGTCGACGGAGCGGGGCGGGTCAGGACACTGGTGTCGGTGACGGCACCCCTGCTCGCGCCGGGGATCGTCGCCACGGGACTGTTCGCGTTCGTCACCGCGTGGAACGAGTTCTTCTTCGCCCTGGTGCTGCTGAAGACCCCGCGGAAGCAGACCCTGCCCGTCGTCCTCACCCACTTCATCGGTGCCGAGGGTGTCGCCGACCTCGGCCCGCTCGCGGCGGCCGCGTTCCTCGCCACGCTGCCCTCGCTGGTCGTCTTCGCCGTCGTCCAGCGGCGGATCACGGGCGGCATGCTCACCGGGGCGGTGAAGAGCTGATGCGCACGCCCCTCACCGTCGTCGTGGCCCTCCTCCTGCTGCTGGCGGGGTGCTCCCCGGGCGGCACGGACACCGGCGGCCGGATCACCCTGCGCTTCCAGTCACTCGCCTGGCAGCAGGAGTCCGTCGCCGCCAACAAGGAGCTGGTGAAGGAGTGGAACGCCACCCACCCGGGCGTCCGGGTCGAGTACGTCCAGGGCAGCTGGGACAGCGTCCACGACCAGCTGCTCACCTCCTTCGAGGGCGGCGAGGCCCCGGACGTCATCCACGACGCCTCGGACGACCTCGCGGACTTCGCCTACGGCGGTTACCTCGCCGACCTGACCGGCCTGCTGTCCGCCCGTCTGAAGTCCGGCATCCCCCGGCGCACCTGGGAGACGGCGACCTTCGGTGACGGGATCTACGGCGTGCCGTTCCTGCAGGAGCCCCGCGTGCTGATCGCCAACACGGCCTGGCTGGCCCGGGCGGGCGTGCGCATGCCCACCCCGGCCCGGCCCTGGAGCTGGGCCGAGTTCCGGCAGGTGACGAAACGGCTCAGCGGAGACGGGAAGTACGGCGTCGCCTGGCCGCTGAAGGAGCCCGTCTCCGCGACCCTCAACCTGTCGCTGTCGGCGGGCGGCCGGCTCTTCCACCGAGACGGTGCCGGCGGCGACGGCAAGGTGACCGTCCGCTTCGACGCCGCCGACCAGGTGGTGCCCCGCACCGTCCACGACCAGGTGAACGAGGACCACAGCGCGTCCGCCTCGACGCTGGGCAGCGGCGGCTCGGACACGCTGCCCGGATTCTTCGGTGGCAAGTACGCCATGGTTCCACTGGGCTTCTCCTACCGGCAGCAGATCGCCCAGCAGGCCCCGAAGGGCTTCGAGTGGACGGTGCTGCCCGCCCCGGCGGGCGCCGACGGACTCACCCAGGGCGTCAGCCCGCAGACCCTGTCCATCGCCGCCGACAGCCCGCACAAGAGGGAGGCCGCCGCGTTCGTCGACTTCCTGCTGCGGCCGAAGAACATGGTGCGGCTGGCCCTCGGGGACTGGATGCTGCCCACCGGCACCCGGGCTCTCGCCGACCCGGCCCTGCACACCACGAGGGACGGCTGGGCCACCGGTACCGCCCTCGCGGCCCACCTCAGCCCGGCGCCCGCCCAGTCCGTCCGCGGCTATCCCGAGTGGAAGGACAAGGTGGCGACCCCGGCCTTCCAGGAGTACTACAGCGGAGCGATCGGTCTCGCCGAACTGCGCCACCGGCTGGAGAAGGACGGCAACCTGGTGCTGGCCCGGTACCAGCGGTGAACGGGCACCGCCGGAGGCAGGCGGTCGTGTGCGTCGTCCGCACGGCCGGAGAACAGCAGTGGGCCCGCTGGTTCCCCCGGAAACCAACGGGCCCACGATCAACGGGCGGAATCAGACGGTCAGTTGCTCGTCCGCGTGCCGTACTGGGGCCGCCACCGCCTCGGGCGACTCGTCGTGGGTGAGATCGGGCATCCGGTTCAGCCACTTCGGCAGGTACCAGTTGCGCTCACCGAGCAGTGCCATCACGGCCGGCAGCAGCACACCACGGATGACCGTGGCGTCGATCAGGACGGCGGCGGCGAGGCCCACGCCCATCTGCTTCATGGACTGCATCGACAGCGTGCCGAAGATCGCGAACACCGCGACCATGATGACGGCGGCGCTGGTGACGACGCCGGCCGTGGTGACCACGCCGTGCTGGATCGCGTCCTTCGTCGTCCGGCCCCGCATCCGGGCCTCGCGGATCCGGGAGACCACGAACACGTGGTAGTCCATGGACAGTCCGAAAAGGATGACGAAGAGGAACAGCGGCAGCCAGGTGACGATCGCGCCGACCCCCTCGGCGCCCACCAGCGAGGCTCCCCAGCCGTGCTGGAAGACCGCGACGAGGATGCCGTAGGCCGCGCCCACCGACAGCAGGTTCAGCAGGATCGAGGTGATCGCCACGGTCAGCGAGCGGAACGACAGCAGCATCAGCAGGAAGGCGAAGACGACCACGAACGCGAAGACCGGGACGACCGAGCCCATCAGCTGGTCGTTGAAGTCGTGGTTGCCCGCGACGTTTCCGGTGATCGGCGCCTGGACACCATCGACCTTGCCGAGCGTGGCGGGCCGCACCTCGTCACGCAGTTTCTCCAGGCTCTTGCTCGCCTTGTCCATGTCCGAACCGCCGACCAGCGGTACGGACACCAGGGCGACGTTCTGCGCGTCGTGCAGCTTGATGTCGACCGGTCCGCGGGAGGCGCCCGAAGCGACCGCCCGCTCCTTGAAGTCGGCCAGGGCCTGCCGCACCGCGGGCGCGTTGATGTCCTTGGCCTTCACGACCACCTGGGCCGGCTCGGAACCGCCCGGGAAGGCGTCGTTGAGCCGGTCGTAGGTCTGCACCATGGGCAGCGAGTGCCCGAACTCCTGGTCCAGGGTGAGCTGCGACGTCTTCATGCCGAGCGCGGGCGCGGCCACGGCCAGCAGCGCGCCGACCGCCACGACCACCGAGACCACCGGCCGGGCCAGCACACCGCGCAGCACGGCCGTCCAGAACCGGCTCTCCGAGCCGCCGCCCGTCCGGCGCCGACGCAGGAACGGGATCCGTCCCTTCTCCACCCGCTCGCCCAGCAGCGACAGCAGCGCGGGCAGCACGGTGACGGAGCCGACCATGGCGACCGCCACGACCATCAGCGAGGCCAGGCCCATCGCCTCGAACCCGGCGAGCCCGGTGAACAGCATGCCCGCCATCGCCACGCACACCGTGACACCGGAGACGATGATCGCCCGGCCACTGGTGGCGGCGGCGATCCGCAGCGCGGTGCCCGCATCCCGCCCGGCTTCCCGCTCCTCACGCTCCCGGCGCAGGTAGAACAGGCAGTAGTCGACGCCGACCGCCATACCGACCAGCAGCATCACGGAGTTGGCGGTGTCACTCATCGGCTGCAGATGGCTGACGATGCCCATCAGGCCCATCGTCGCCATGATCGCGGTGATCGCCAGCGCCACCGGCAGCAGGGCCGCCACCAGCGCGCCGAACGCGATGAGCAGGATGCCGAGGGCGACCGGCACGGCGGAGTACTCGGCCTTCTGGAAGTCGTCCCCGAAGGCGTCCTTGTACTGCTTGGCCATGCTGGCGCCGCCGATCTCCTCGATCCGCAGCGAGCCGTGCTCCTTCTGCACCCCGTCGACGGCCTTCAGCACCGGTTCGACCCGGTCGGCGGCCGTGTCCGAGTCGCCGCGCACGGCGAACTGGACCAGCGCGCTGCGCCCGTCCTTCGAGATCGTCCGGGTGTCGTACGGCGAGGTGACGTCCGTGACCCTGCCGGTGGCGCCGACGGCCTTGACCACGTCCGCGACGGCGGCCCGGAACTCGGCGTCCGTGGCCCTGACGGCACCGTCCTTGGACTGGACGAGGACGCTCTCCCCGGCCGGCTGCTTGATCCCCGCGTCGTCGATGATCCGCGCGGCGGTGTGCGTCTCCCCCTTGAGCTGGTCGTTCTCGTCGACGTCGACCCGGCCCGCCGCCGAGCCGAGCCCCATCGCCAGGACGACGAACAGCACCCATATGCCGACGGCCGCCCAGCGATGGCGGGCGCTCCACCCGCCGGCACGGGCGGCCAGGCCCCGTACCCGCGTGTCTCCGTTACCCATGACGGGTCCTCCCCCTTGTTCTCTCCTCCGTGCGTGCGTTCGCTACGAAGGTATGAGCCGGATAAGGGGCATCTCGTCGTGCTGCCCGGTGAAGTGCGACGGCGTGCTCTCATCGCGGGGGAGGACATCGGCCCCTTACATCTATTCGCGTGTCTCGGGGGCGCTGATCAGGGTGTCCGTGCGAGATTGCTCCGCCCCCGCCCCCACAGGGGACGACGGCCGCTCTATGGTGTCCGGGTGACGACGTATGCGGCGCTGCTGCGCGGAATCAACGTGGGCGGGAGCAGGAAACTCCCGATGGCCGAACTGCGGCAGCTCATGACCGGCCTCGGCCACGACGGCGTACGCACCCATCTGCAGAGCGGCCAGGCCGTCTTCACCACCGGGCAGGGTGACGAGGAGTCGCTGGCCGCGGAGCTGGCGGGGGCCGTCGAGCGGCACTTCGGCTTCCCGGTCGACGTGATCGTCCGCGACCACGGGTACCTGAAGGCGGTGATGGAGGCCTGCCCGTTCCCCGCGGCCGAGCTCGAGGCCAGGCAACTGCACGTCACCTACTTCTCCGAGCGCGTCACCGAGGAACGCTATGCGGCGATCGACCCGGCCGCCCACCTCCCCGAGGAGTTCCGCCTCGGCGACCGCTGCCTGTACCTGTACGCCCCGGAGGGCCTCGGCCGCTCCAAACTCGCCGAGGCCCTGTCCCGGCCGAGGGTCGCCAAGGGCGTGATCGCCACGAGCCGGAACTGGAACACGGTGGTCAAGCTGGTGGAGCTGACGGCGCCGGGGGCGTGATCCCCTGGCGGCCGCCCGGTCCGGCGCGTGTGCCAGGCTCTTCGCATGCGCTACATCATCATCGGGGCTGGGGCGGTCGGCGGGACCGTCGGGGGACGGCTGGCCCAGGGCGGCCACGAGGTCGTGCTGGTCGCGCGGGGCAGGCACCACGAGGCCCTGCGGGAGGGCGGGCTGCGGCTGCGGGTGCCGGAGGGCGAGCTGACGTACCCGCTGCCCGTCGTCGACGGACCGGAGCCGCTCGGCCCGCTGCGCGCCGACGACGTGCTGATACTGGCCGTGAAGACACAGGACAGCACGGCCGCCCTGGAGACCTGGGGCCCGGTGCCGGTCGAGGGCGGCGGCACGGCCGCCGAGCGGTTGCCGCTGCTGTGCGCACAGAACGGGGTGGAGGGACCGCGCCTGGCCCTGCGCCGGTTCCGGCACGTGTACGGAGTCTGCGTCTGGCTGCCGTCCACCTTCGTCGAGCCGGGCGTCGTCTCCGCCGCGGGGTCCCCGCTCACCGGCATACTGCACCTCGGCCGCTGTCCGCACGGCGCGGACGACCTCCTGCGGCGGATCGCCGCCGACCTGGAGCAGTGCCACTTCGAGGCGCCGGTGGCCGAGGACGTGGCGCGCTGGCAGTACGCCAAACTGCTCGGCAACCTCGGCAACGCCGTGGAGGCGGTCGGCGGTCCGATCGACAGCGAGGCGGGCCGGGCGCTGTACGCGAGGGTCCGGGCCGAGGGCGCGGCGGTGCTGCGGGCCGCCGGCATCCCGTACGCGAGCGACGAGGAGCAGCGGGCGGCCCGTGGTGACAAGGTCACCCTGGTACAGCTCGACGGCACCCCGCGCGGCGGCGGTTCCTCCTGGCAGTCCCTCACCCGTGGCACCGGCACCATCGAGGCCGACTACCTCAACGGCGAGATCGTCCTGCTGGGCCGTCAGCACGGTGTGCCGACCCCGCTGAACGAGCTGCTGCAGCGGCTCGCCAACCGGTTCGCCCGGGAACGCCGGCCGGCCGGATCCATGCCGATCGCGGAGCTCGGCCGGCTGGCCGACGAGGCCGCCGCAGGCATCGCGAAGCGTTCCTGAATGACCCGGGTCGCGACCGACTCATTGACGATGACTCATCAATGCTCCTACCTTTCCCGGGTCGGCACACGCTTCCCGCATGGGAGAGGTACATGCCCGCACACCGTAGACACGCATCATTAATCCTGATTTCCGGGGCACTCCTGCTGGGGTCCCCTTCGGTCACGGCCACCGCCCAAGCCGCCGTCACCTCCGATGTATACGTCTCTCCTGTCGGTGACGACCACGCCGACGGGACCGCCAGGCATCCCGTCCGCACCCTGCAGCGAGCCCGTGACCTGGTCCGCGCCAGGGTCGCGGGCCTGCACGGCGACCTGACGGTCCACCTGGCGCCCGGAACGTACCGGCAGACCGAACCGCTGGTGCTCGACGCCCGTGATTCGGGGACCGGCGGCCACCGGGTCGTCTGGCAGGGTGCTGACGGCACGGTCGTCAGCGGCGGGCGCCGCGTCACCGGATGGCACCCGGTCGCCGGCCGCACCGGCCTGTGGTCCGCACCCGCACCCCAAGGGCTCACCGACTCCCGGCAGTTGTACGTGGACGGGGTACGCGCCCAGCGGGCCCGCGGGGCCGTACCGGTGACCCTCACCCAGACGGCGACCGGCTACGAGGCCTCCTCCGACACCATCGCCCACTGGAAGCACCCCTCCGACGCCGAGTTCGTGTACACCAGCGGCGAGGCGCTGTGGAACGTCGAGCGCAACGGCCTGGGCCAGTGGACCGAGCCGCGCTGCCGGATCGCCGCCGCCGAGGGCACCACCATCACCATGGCCCAGCCCTGCTGGGACAACTCCAACAAGCGCGTGGAGTTCCCCGACATCCCCGGCCGCACGGTCAGCATGGTCGGCCCGGGGCACCTCACCAACGGCGGCAAGGCGTCCTACGTCGAGAACGCCTACGAACTCCTCGACCAGCCCGGCGAGTGGTACCTCGACAGCAGCGCGCGGAAGGTCTACTACCTGCCGCGCAAGGGAGAGGACCTCAACCGGTCCGACGTCGAGGCCGCCGCGGCCGAGAAACTGGTCGACGGGCGGGGCACGGCGGACGCCCCCGTCCACGACATCGCCTTCCGCGGCATCCAGTTCAGCTACGCGACCTGGCTGACCCCCTCCCGGCCCGAAGGCTTCTCCGAGATCCAGGCCGGCTACACCATCACCGGCGAGAAGGGCTGGGCCACGCAGGGACTGTGCCAGTACGTCGACGGCGGTACGTGCCCGTTCGCGTCCTGGACCAAGATGCCCGGCAACGTGTCCTTCGCCCACGGGCAGCGCATCGAGTTCACCGACGACGTCTTCGCCCATCTCGGCGCCGCCGGGCTGGACCTGGGCACCGGCAGCGAGGACTCGTCCGTCGCCGGCAGCATCTTCACCGACATCTCCGGCAACGGCCTGGAGATCGGGGGAGTGGACGGCCAGAGCCCCGCCTCGGGCGTGCGGGTCACCGACAACCACCTCTACGGGCTGCCCCGCGAATACCACGGCGGCGTCGCCATCCTCAACGGCTACACCCAGCACGACACCATCGCCCACAACCAGATCGACCACGTCGGCTACAGCGCCGTGTCGATGGGCTGGGGCGGCTGGCCCGACAAGATCGGCGCCCCGGCCACACCGAACCCGAGCCACGACAACGCCGTACGCGACAACCTGATCTTCGACTACATGCAGATGCTCGACGACGGCGGCGGCGTCTACACCCAGGGCCTGACCGGCACCTCCCTGACCGACGGCGAGAAGGTCACCGGCAACGTCATCCACGACCAGTGGGGGCTCGGCAAGAGCGTCTACACCGACAACGGCTGCACCTACGAGACCGTCGAGGGCAACGTCCTCTACCACGCCTCCTACGCCAACGTCGCCTCCCGCCACACCGACTACCGCGACAACCTCGGCAACAACGACCCCACCCTGGTCAGGGACAACTGGTGGGAGGAGGGCACCGCCGACGGGGACAACAAGGGACTGGTGACGACCGGCAACAAGATCATGGCGTCACCGTCCGACGTGCCGGCGGAGGTACTGGGCAACGCGGGACTCCAGCCGCCCTACCAGTACCTGCTGAGCCGCCGCATCGGTGCCCTCTCCGTCCCCGAGGCGCCGTCCAGGGTCGGCACCGGCACCGCGGGCCCGGACGCGCTGTACGCCACCTTCAACCCGACGTTCGCGGACGGCGGTGCACCCGTGACGTCGTACACGGCCCGCGCCTACGACACGACAGGCCGGCAGGTCGCCGAACAGACCGTCGGCGCGGCCGACTTCAGGCGCACCGCCCTCGTCCGCATCGGCGGGCTGCCCTCGTCCGGCGGACCGTTCACGGTGACGGTCACCGCGCGCAACGCGTACGGAGCCGGCGCCCCGTCCCTGGCCTCGGCACCCTTCTCGCCGACGGCGGCGACCGTCCTGCCGGGCGCTCCCACCGGCGCCAAGCTGCGCACGGCGTCCACCGCGGCCACCCTCGCCTGGACCCCGCCCGCGCAGCCGGGCGACGCCAAGGTGACCGGCTACCGGGTGACCGTCTCCGACGGCCGCGACCCGGTCGACGTCACCGGCCGGGACGTCCTGGTCACCCAGGCCTCCGCCAAGGGCATGTTCCGGGTGCTCGGCGGACTGCGCCCCGGCACCTCGTACACGGTGACCGTGGCGGCGGTGACCGCGGCGGGCACCGGACCCGCGGCTACCGTCACGGCGACCACCAGCCCTTGAGGCCACAGCGGAAATCCCCGCCGCTGTGACACTTCCGCCGCAAGAAACGCAGTACCAAGTGCCGGGCACGGAAGGAAGGTTGGCCACAACCCGAACGCCGTGCCCCGGCTCCGTCCGCGGACCGGCGTCACAGGGGAGCGCCGGACCGCGGACCACCGAGGCGTACGAAGCGCCGACGGACGGCGCCGGCACGCGGTGCCCCTCAGGCGCCGACGGCCAGCAGCGCCGGGTCGCGTGCCGCGTCGTACCGCTCCAGCAGCACCCGCGCCACCTCCGGTGCGGGACCGAGGACCTCGGCCAGTACGTCCGCCTCCGCCGCGCCCCGCGCGATACGGTCCGGCAGGAAGCCGGGGGCCAGGACGTACGGCGCGACCGCGACCTTCGCGCAGCCCAGCGCGCGCAGCTCGCGCACGGCGTCCTCCGTACGCGGCAGGGATGCGGAGGCGAACGCAGGCCGCACGGCGCACCAACCGGTGTGCCGCCACTCCCGCGCGATATCAGCGATCACTGCGATCGCCTCCGGGTCGGTGGACCCCGCCGAGGCCAGCACGACCCCGGTCGAGGACTTCTCGGAGGGCGTCAGCCCCGCCTCGTACAACCGGCGCTCCAGCGCCGTCAGCAGCAGCGGGGAAGGGCCGAGCACCTCCGCCTGCCGGATCCGCAGCCGCGGCGGCGCGTCCCGCAGCACCGCCGGGATGTCCGCCTTCGCGTGGAAGGCACGGGTGAGCAGCAGGGGCAGCGCCACGACGTCACCGACGCCCTCCGCCGCCAGGGACTGAAGCACTCCGTGCACGGACGGGACGTTGAAGTCCAGGAACCCGGTCTCCACGCGCAGCCCCGGCCGCAGCGACCGCACCCGCCGCACGAGGGCGTGGACGGTCGCGGCGTGCCGCGGGTCGCGGCTGCCGTGGGCGATGACGAGAAGGACCGGTTCACGCATGGGGGATCAGCTCTTCACCAGCAGACCGCGGCTGCGCAGCACCCACCGCTCCAGCGGGCTGAAGATCAGCAGGTCGATGGCGATACCGACGAACAGGATGAGCAGAATGGCCTCGAAGACCATGGCCATGTCGCTGGCGGTGCGGGCGTTCTCCAGCAGCTGGCCGAGGCCCACGCCCAGGTCCGGGAAGTTCGCGATGATCTCCGCGGCCATCAGCGAGCGCCAGGAGAACGCCCAGCCCTGCTTCATGCCCGCCACATAACCGGGCAGCGCGGCGGGCAGCGTGACGTGCCAGATGCCCTTGACACCCGTCGCGCCCATGGTGCGGCCCGCACGGAGGAAGAGCGGTGGCACCTGGTCGACGCCGGACACCAGGCCGTTGGCGATCGAGGGGACCGCGCCGAGCAGGATCACCGCGTACATCATCGAGTTGTTCAGACCCAGCCAGATCACGGCCGGCGGCACCCACGCCACCGACGGCAGCGACTGCAGCCCCGACAGGATCGGGCCGATGGCGGCACGCACGAACTTCACGCGCGCCACCACCAGTCCCAGCGGGGTACCGATCAGCAACGCGAAGAAGAAGCCCAGCAGACCACGGGAGACGCTGGTCCAGATGTAACCGAGCAGGTCGCCCTTGAGCCAGTCGTTCCTGAACGCCTGCGCCACCGCCGACGGCGTGGGCAGCTTGCTGGGGTTGTCGACGATCTTCAGGGACACCAGACCCTGCCAGACCAGCAGGACCACGGCGATCGCGACGACCGGAGGAAGGATCTTGTCGACGAGTGTCCTGCGGAACGGCGGCCGGCCGGTGGTCGTCGTCTCGAGGGCGTCCAGGCCGGCCTCGACGCTCCCGTCGTCCTTGACCGGCGTCGTCTCAGTGCTGGCCATGACGTCGGATCTCCCCACGCAGTACATCGGTGATCTCAAGGGACAGTTCGGCCACGGGCGCGTCCTCGATGCGCCGCGGCTGCGGGATGTCGACCGACCACTCGCGCGCGATCCGGCCCGGGCGGGAGGACAGCAGGATCACCCGCTGGGCGAGCCGTACCGCCTCGCGCACGTTGTGCGTGACGAACAGCACCGACACCCCCGTCTCCGCCCAGATGCGGGTCAACTCGTCGTGCAGCAGGTCCCGCGTGATGGCGTCCAGGGCCGCGAACGGCTCGTCCATCAGCAGCAGGTTGCTCTCCTGCGCCAGCGCCCGGGCCAACGCCACACGCTGCCGCATACCGCCGGACAGTTCGTGGACGCGCTTGCCGTGCGCGCCCTTCAGCCGGACCAGTTCGAGCAGCTCCTCGGCCTTGCCGCGACGCTCGGTCTTGGGAACACCCCTGAGTTTCAAGGCGAGTTCGATGTTCTTGCCCGCGGTCAGCCACGGGAAGAGGGCGTGCTCCTGGAACATCAGGGCCGGGCGGCCGTCCGTGGTGATGTCACCGGCGGTGGGCCTGTCCAGGCCCGCCACCAGGTTCAGCAGCGTGGACTTGCCGCAGCCCGACGCCCCCAGGAGGGTGACGAACTCGCCGGGCGCGACATCGATGCTGATGTCGTCCAGGACGAGCTGCTGCCCACCCGGCGTCGCGAAGGACTTGGAGACGTGGTCGAGGCGAGCCGCGTACTCGACGGACTCCGCGGCCTTGGCAAGGGTCGTGGCCATGTTCGTCACCTCCTGGGAACTCATCGGGGACTTGCGTCAGCTGGTGCCGAGACCGGCGGCGTCCACGGCGGGCTCACCCTCGGCCTTGAGGACCTTGTTGAGGAGGGTGAGGTCGTAGATGCCCTTCAGATCCGGCTTGTCCAGCAGGCCGGCCTTGACCGCGTGCTCCGCCTCGGTGTTCAGGGTGGAGGCCAGTGGGTCATTGGTGAACTGGATCGACTTCCACGCCGGGTCGAGGACGTTCGCGGGGAGCGCCTTGCCCGAGTCGGCCTCCAGCTGCTTGTTCGCGGCGGCCTTGGCCTTGTCCGGGTTGGCGTTGATCCACTTGTTGGCCTCGACGGAAGCCTTCAGCACGGCCTCGACGGCCTTCGGGTGCTGCTTGAGGAAGGACTGCCGTACGACGATGTTCGTGATCACGAACTTCTTGCCGGGCCACAGCGTGGACTCGTCGAGGATCGTCCGGCCGCCCTCGGCGACCAGCTTCGAGGCGGTCGGCTCAGGCACCCAGGCGCCGTCGATGGAGCCCGCCTTGAAGGCGTCCGGGGTCACCTTGTTGTCGCTGCGGACGACCGTGACGTCGCCCTTGCCGCTCTGCGCGTCGACCTTCCAGCCCTGCTCCGCGGCCCAGTCGAGGAACGCCACGTCCTGTGTGTTGCCGAGCTGGGGCGTCGCGATCTTCTTGCCCTTGACGTCCTTCAGGGACTTGATCTTCTTCGGGTTCACGACGAGCTTCACACCGCCGGACGCCGAACCGCCGATGATCTTCAGGCTCTTGCCGTCGGACTTGGTGTAGCCGTTGATCGCCGGGGACGGGCCGATCCAGCCGATGTCGATGGAGCCGGAGTTGAGCGCCTCGATCTCGGACGGGCCGGCGTTGAAGGTGGCGTAGTCGGCCTTGGTGGCGCCCAGTTCCTTCTGGAAGAGGCCCTGCTCACGGCCGACCAGAGCGGTGGCGTGGGTCAGGTTGCCGAAGTAGCCGATCTTGACGGAGTCGAGGCCGTCGATCTTCTTGGCGCCGGCGGCGACCTTCTGGTTGGCGGCGTTGTCCTCGGACTTGGAGCCGTAGCCGCAGGCTGCCAGCGTCAGCAGGGGGAGTGCGGCGACCACGGCGATGCCGCGGCGAAGAACAGTTGAGCGGTTGGCAGGCACGGGAGGCTTTCCTCTCGTTGGCCCGGCGGTCACGGTCTTTCAGGTCGTGGCCGGGTGTTCGGCAAGGGTCTTCGTCGCTTCCGGGGTGGGGGTCCCCCCGCCTGCGAGCGAAGTCGAGCATGTGGGGGAGGGTGGGGGGAGGGGGCGCGCAGGCAGTGCGCGTACGTCATCGCACACATCGCGCCACTCCGCCCTGCCCGCTGCCGAGGGCGCCGCTGCCGACGCGGCCGCCCTCCTTCGCGAACGTCGAGTA